>JBOGDK010000127.1:0-11635 GCA_050701795.1 Micromonosporaceae bacterium | reverse complement strand
GCGCCACCCCGTCCGGCGGTTCGGCCGGCGCGTCGCCAGCCGGCACCAACCCGGCCCCCACCACTCCAGCCGGCGTCGGCCCAGCCGGCACCACCGCCTCGAACACCGCGGCGACCTCAGGGCACGCGGCCCAGGCGGCGGCATTGATCGAGCCCAGCCGCACCGCGCTGACCGGGTGCAACGGCTCCGGCGGCGGCACCTGCAGACGACGGCGTACGGCCTCCCGGCGGCAGATCTCCTCGGTGAACAGCACCTGGGCGGTCCACCGTACGAGCTGCCGGTCCTCGCCGCTGCCGAGCGCCGGCAGCGCCCCCGCACCGGCCCCGGTACGCAGCGCGGCGAGCCGGCCGTCCAGCCGGTCGCGTACCACCGGCTCGCCGTCGATCCAGCCGATCACCGTCGCGTCCCGCTGCGCCCGCGCGGCGGATGTGGGCGCCGTCGGTGACCGGCTCGGCGTAGTCGCTTCCGAACCGTCCACGTCGTGCACCGTAGTCGCTCAGCACGGCGGTCTCGCGGCGCACCACGGGCGGTTGCCCGAGGTCAGGCAGACCACTCGTGGGCGAGTACGGAGTAAAGCAGGCTGTCTCGCCACGCGCCGTTGGTGAATACGTGGTCGCGAAGCCGACCTTCGTGCTGGAAGCCCAAGCGCTTGATCGCGGCGATCGAGGGGGCGTTGTCGGGGCCGATGGCGGCGCTGACCCGATGCAGGCCGAGCTCCCGGAAGCCGAACGTGGTCAGCGTACGGGCCGCGTCGGTGGCGTAGCCCTTGCCCTGTTCGTCGGCGCGGATCGCACACCCCAGTTTGCCGGCTTCGACACCGGCGCGGGCGATCCGCGCGAAGCCGATCAGCCGATCCGAGTCGGGCAGGGTGGCGGCCAGATACCACTCCTGGCGGGGGTCCGCCTGGCCGCGTTCGATCGCGCCGGTGAGCATCTCCTCGACCTGGGCACGGTCTTTGCTGTCATGCGAGAGCCAGCGGGTCACCCGGTCGTCGCCGGCGACCTCCAGGACGGCGTCGACGTCGTCCAGTCGGAAGTCGCGCAGCACGACGGTGGCGCCGGGGATCGTCGCGGGAAACTCGGCCAGCCTCATCGGAGCACCGCCCAGGCGGGGGTGCGCTGGAAGCATTCAATCTGCTCCAGGAGTTCGTGCGCCGCACCGACGTGGGGTGACGCGACAAGAGCGGCGTGCGCGCGTTTCACGCAGTGCACAATGCCGTTGATCCGCCGTTCGGAGGGAAGCTCCAGGACCGGCGCCAAGGCGTCTGCCGCACCATCGATGTCCCCACCGGTGATGCGGCCAGTTGCCAGCGCGGTTTGGCTGCCCGCTTGGCTCGCGAATGCCCAGTCAGGTGCGGCGGAATCCCGGTATGCCTCAACAGCCAGCGCCGAATAGCGTTGAGCGTCGTGACTCTCCGTCGACAACAGAGCCATGGCCTCGGCCGCGTAGTAGAGCTGCCGGGAGCGGGTGAAAGTGCACATCCCCCCGAGCCGGTCCAGGTCATCCGACTGGACCTCACTCCACGCCGCTTCCGCCCGGCGGATCGCCGCGTGTGCCTCGTCGGCATTGCCGAGCGTGGCCCAGGCACGGGCTTCGTTCATCGGGAGCCACACGGCGGCTGAGTTGCCGGCGGCGTAGGCGGCGCCCTGCTGGGCGTACCGCACCGACTCGTGCGGCCGACCGGCCCGGTACGCGATCAACGACTGCAGGCCGCGAAGCCATGCCCGCAGGCCGTTGTGATCCGCGTTGTCAGCGCAGAGAAAGGCCGTACGCGCCTGGGTCATGGCGGCGTGCGGCTCAGCCAGATCATGACTCGCATTGGCGAGCATGCCTCCGACCACGCTCCCCAGGAAGTACAGGTCGCGGGCCTGATGCGGGCGCTGCTTGCGTTCCAGCAACGTGAACACGGCGTCCTGAAGCTCCACGAGGTCGCCGAGAATCTCGTGGAGCGGACGTTTCGGGTACGCCGCCGCCAGCCGCCGCACATCGTCGCGGAACTGCTCGATCACATCTCCGGAAACGCCGGCCTCGCCAGCGTGCAGAGCGAACCGTTTCGCCCGTTGGGCTGCCATGTTGAGCACTTTCCTCTCATCGTGGATGCGTCCGGGATCCGGTTGCGGGCGGCCGACCGGCTCCGCGTCACCGCTCGAAGCCCACGGTCTGAGGAGTTCCTCAGCGGGCCGTCCGAACATCTGTCGCAGGACACGCCGGGTAGCCGGTGTGGTGCCCGCGTTGCCACGCTCGCCCCGGGCGAGCCGCCCCAGGTGCCGCGCGCTGATCGTGGCTGGTTCCCGAAGCGATCGAGCAAGCTCGGTGAACTTCGCCGCGGCTTCCTCGTACGTGAGGTCACGTTGCCGTAGCAGGTGCTCAAGGACAGTGCGCGGGTCACGCTCACCAGTGCCTGGCACGTCTGCCCCCTCGTCTCTGGTTCCCCGAGGATCACCCAGCCCCGGCGCACCTTCAATGGCTGGTCCCACTGAAGTCCTTCTCTGGTCCACGAAAGGTCCGAACGGGAGCCTGGCATGGTCCTCGCAGACGTACGCACCCTCTCAGTGTGGCTACGGCCACGGCAAGTAATCACGGGTACGAGGGGGGACAATGTGGTCGACGGTGCCGATGCTGCTGTCCGGGGTGGTGGTGGGGTTTGTCTGCGGACTGCTGACCTTCCGCCGGAGCTTGCGGTGGTGCCCGACATGCGGCGAGACACTGCGCTGCCCGCGCCGCGTACTGAGCAAAGGGTCTTCCGAGTGAGTGAGGCGTTTCCGCGCAGACCCGCACCCCGGCGCACCCCGCCGACCGCGGAAGAGATCGCTGCTGCACGAGAACAGTTCGCGCTTCACATCCCCAGCCTGTTCACCCGCGAGTGCCTCGCGGCCGACTGCGGCCGGTGGCCTTGCCGGCCGTATCGGCACGCCATCGCAGTCCTGGAGGCCGCGGCCCAGTTCGACGTCAACGGCCGGTTACGCGACTCGTGATCGCTTCGTGCGGGCCAGGACCGTGCTGTCAGTTGGTCACCACCAACGGGATCGCGGGGGCGTACTGCACCCGGCCGTACCACATCAGCTTGATCATCACCCACCAGTGACCGGGCTCGGCGTCCACCGGCACCTCGATCGGGAAGCTGACCTTGGTGGTGGCTCCGGGTTCGACACTGAAGCCCTGCGCGTACGGGCCGACGAACCCCCAGGTGCCCCACGGGCTGACCGGCATCGCCTCGCCGTCGATCCGGTCGGCCGCCTGGCTGGCCACCGTGACCGTGACGGTGCCCCGCCCGCCGGGTGCCACGGTGACCCGCTCATCCATGGCGACGATCGCCAGCCCGGTGGTACGGCCGGCCTCGGCGGTGGTGCCTTTGGTCTGCGTACCGTGGTCGAGCTCGTCCCCGGCGGGCGGCGGCAGGATCTCGTCGCTGGCGCCACCCGGGACCAGCAGTGACACCACGTCCTCGATCTGGTCGGCGCCGACCCCGATCCGTGCCCGCGCGAAGTAGAGACCCGGCGCCACACCGTCAGGCGGCGTCAGCTCCAGCGGGAACGAGGTGTGCCCGTTCGGGGCGAGCACCACGGGACGACGCTCTGGCTCCGCCGTCCACCCCGGCGGCGGTACGACGGTCAGCTCGGTGGCGTACTCGGTGTCGGTGTACTGGCTGGCGACTGTGACCGTGGTGTGCACCGCCGGACCCTCGACCCGCAGCAGGGTCGGCTCCGCGGAGACGCTCACCGGGAAGAACCCGAGCGGCGCCGGCCCCCGGTTGTGCAGCCAGTACCGCGAGTAAACGGGCTGCGCCCGCTCCGACGCCGCACCGAGCATGACTCCGGCCGCCGCCGGGCCCGAGACCCGAACGCCTGAGGCGGGGGCGCCGACGACGGTGGCGATCTGGGCCCCGTCGAGCGCCACGTGCAGCGTTCCAGCGTCGTCGACCGGACCGCGTACCTCGGCTTCCAGCAGGTCGGTGAGGTCCCCGGTGGCCCAGCCGAACTCCGATTCCACGGTGGCGGTGACCGGCTGTCCCGTGGTCTCCACCAGCCGTACGGTCACCCCGGCGCGGGGGTCCGCCACCGCGGGCGCGCCCACCGCGGACGGATTACCGGCCGGCTTGACCGTCTGCACCTGCACCTGCCGCTCGGGCGTCACGGTGAGCAGGGCGTGCCGTGCCGGCAGGTCCCCGCCGTGGGCCGCCTGGACCCGGGCCAGCAGTGGTGTCGAGAAGCCCTGCCCCCGGGCCACCAGGTCGGTGTCCCGCCAGTCCCCGGCCCCGGAGACCAGGGCGTAGTCGAAGTCGTGGGTCCAGTGCTGGAGCTGGAACGCCGTACCGTCCGGGGTGCGCCGTACCGGCGGATCCAGCCACACCCCGGACGGCCATCCGGTGCAGGAACGCATCAGCGACAGGTGCAACGCCCCGGACGGGTCGACCGCGAACCCGGGGATGCCGTAGCTCAGCAGTCCCACCGTGTGCCCGTCCAGCAGTGTGGTGGCGCCGGTGTCGACAGCCGTCGACGCGGCGCTGGCACGGGTGGCGAATTCGCTGGTCAGGGCCGCGATCTCGGCGGCCAGCGCGGTGGCGTCGGCACCGGCCATGATCACCGCCGGCAGCGCCCGTACGTCCCGCAGGTCGGCGTTGGGCAGCCACGCCTGTTCCACCGACGTCTCCGCCGGTACGAACACCCGGGCGGCCCCCCGCTCGGCGAGCTGCCGCTTCAGCTCATCGCGGTACGGCTCGCCGGCCCGCTCCAGCAGTTCGGCGGCGACCGGGTTCAGCTCCGGCCCGCCGAGCACGATCCGTACGTCGGGCAGGTTGGAATCCACGTGCAGCCAGCCGTACCGGGTGCCCGCGGCGGTGGACGTGGTCGCGGTGACCCCGACCCGGGCGAGTGCGATCAGCAGGTCCCGGGCGTACGGTGCCGCGTCGGCCAGCCCGGGCACCACCACCTCGGCGATCGCGATCGCCGCCCGTCCCAGGTCGCCGCCGTCCGGGGTGGCCAGCGACAGATGTGCGGTGCTGCTGAGCCCGAAGAACGTGTTCGCCGGGTTGTCCAGGGTCCACGGCTCGGTGGCCACGTCGGAGTCCGGCAGCGCGAAGCCACGGGCGATCACCGCGCCGGACACTTCGGACACCGGGCGCGCCCCGGGTACGTCGACCGCGAACTTCACCCGCAGCAGCTTGTCGGAGCCGGTGAAGTCGAGCACCCGGGTACGCAGATCCAGCCGGTCCAGTCCGTGCCACAGGGTGGCGCGCTGCTCGTACGTCACCTCGCCCACCTGACCGGTGACCACGATCCGCTGGCCAGCAGGGCTGTGCTCGACCCTGATGTCGGCGTCGCTGTCGGCCGATGTCAAAACGGTGCCGTTGGGCACCAGATGCCACGGGCCTTCCCCGAAGTCAGGGTGCTTGGAGTACTCGTCGTACACCCGGAGTTCGTTGCCGAGCGCACCGTCGCGGAGCAGTTCCCGGCCGGTGCCGACCTCCCGGATGCTGCTGAACCCGCCACCCCGCGCCGGGTCGGCGGTGACCCGGAAGTACTCGTTGCCGATCGACACGCCGCTGGCCGGCGCCCAGCCGGCCCCATCCGCCCACGCCTGGCCACCCACCGCGTCGCTGCCCGCCGCGCCTGGCAGCAACCGCCAGGTGCGCCACCCCATTCCGGGTACGTCGGAGGCCACAAACGCCAACACCGCCTCGCCGTCGCCCGTTGCCGTGGCAACACCTCCGGCGCCGGCATCGTCCCCAGCGTCGCCGTCGGCGGCGATGGCGACCTGGCGGTCGGCAGGGGTGGCGGCCTCGCGGTCGGTGGCGGCCTCGACCACGAACGGCACGTCGGTGCCAGTGTCGTCGACCAGCCGACCCACGGCCGAGGCCGGCACGGTCACCCGTACCAGGTCGGTACGCCGGTACGACACCGTGTTCGTCACCGTGACCGCGAGCCCGTCCCCGCTGGTGTTGATCCGTCCGGCCAACGCCGCCAGCGCGCGGTCACGCACCTCAGAGGCCAGGTCGTGGGCCTCCCGCCACCCGGTGACCAGGTCGATGTACACCTGGTCGGATTCCGAGCCGGTGATGCCGTCGTGGTGCGCCCCGTACGCCAACTGCCGCCACACCTTGTCCAGCGCGGCCTCCGGATAGCGACCGAGCCCCAGCAGCGCCGCGAACGTGGCCAGCTTCTCCGCGTCGGTGGCGGCGACCTCGGCGGCCCGCTGCGCCTGCTTGGTGTCGATGTACGACACGTCCTTGCCGGTGTAGAGCGGGTTCATGTCCCGGGTCTGCGGGCTCGGTGTCACGCCCCGGGCCGCGAGTTCGGAATGCACCGCGGCGAAGAACTCCCGCGGGTTGCCGCAGACAAAGCGGGGCCATACGTACTTCCGCGCCCAGCTCCGGTGGATCGCCGTGACCCACTTGTTCGGCGGGCTGTAGTCGGTGCCCACCGGGAGCAGCACGTTGCGGGTCGCGGCCACCGGCTTGAGCCGGCTGAACAGCTCGTACACCTTCTGCTCGGCCTCTTCCAAGGACGCCGAGGAGTCCATCCACCAGCCGGCCGAGTAGTGGTTGGGCATGTAGTGGGTGATCACCCCGCGCCCGGACGGCGAGAGCCATTCGAACTCCGCGGGGAACTGCATGTTCCTGGCGTCGCCGTCGGCGTCTTTGAAGTTCTTCAGGATCGGACCCCACTGGTGGTACGGGCCGCGCGCCCAGGACGTACTGGTCAGGCCGGCCTCGGCGACCAGGCCCGGGAACTGCGGGTCGTGCCCGAACACGTCGAGCTGCCAGGCGGTACGCGGATCCGCGCCCATGATCGAGCGCTGGTAGCCGATCCCGTACACCAGGTTCCGGATCGTGGTCTCCGAGCCGGTCAGGTTGGTGTTCGGCTCGTTGTACGTACCGCCCATCACCTCCACCCGACCGGACGCGATCAGCTCCCGCAGCACCTCCCGGTACTCGGGGTGTACGTCCCAGAACGGCTTGAGGTAATCCACCTCGGCGAGCACGAACCGGTAGTCCGGGTCGGTGGCCGCCAGGTCGAGGTGGGCGCGTACCAGGTTGAAGCCGTTGTGCTGCCACACCGGCCGGGTACTGCCGTCGTTACCCTGCAATGCCCAGGTCTGGGTGTACGCGCCCTGGGTGTTCCACCACACCGGGTCGTAGTGGAAGTGCGAGACCAGGTACATCGTCCAGCCCGGCTCGGCCACGGTGATCGTGGCCTCGCGGGAGGCATCGCCGCACCGCACCGTGACCGCCAATTCGGCGCCGACCGGCACCGGCCCGCCGTCCGGCGCGGCGACCGTCACCGGGACCTCGACTGTGACCTCGCCGCCCCCGGCAGCCTCACCGCCCCCGGCCGGCAGCGGCGCCGTGCCCGCCACCCCGGCACCGGCCACTTCGATGGTCGCGGGGGCGGCGGCACCCGCCACGGTCACACGTAGCACCTGGAGGAGTTGATCTTCGGTGCCGACAAACAGGTCGGTGGACCCCACGGACACGATCTGCACAGCGCGTTCTCCCTCGTCGTGGCCCGATCAGCTCCACCCACGCTACGTGCCCGGCGTCCAGACCTCCCGGCCCCTCGGGTGATCCCGCCCCGGTCAGACCTGCCAACACGCGTCCACCTGACTGTCCCGGGTTTTGAGACTGCCCCAACCCTTGTCCATGATGGAGCCGTGAGCGGAGCATCGAAGTTGATCACTGCTGTGGTGTTGGTGGGGCTGACCGGCGTTGGGCTACTGGTGCGGGCTGAAGGTTTGGACCGCGCCGAGAAGTGGGTGTCGATCACGGGAGTGGTCGTCATCGGTGCAGCTGGCCTGGTGTTGGGGTGGTTGTCGCGGCGTCAGCAGACACCGACACCAGCCCCTGAGCAGGCCGTAAACACCGGCCACTCCGACCCGCCGCCTCCGGGTGAGGCGACGACGGGCCTTGGCGCCGTCGACGCCTTCTTCGCACGTGGGCGACTCCCCCGAGTCCGCCGCGACAGAGCCATGATCGCCTCCACCCTGGTGATCATCGCCGCCGCGCTGTGGGGCCTGCAGTGGAGCTTTCTGCCAGACGGACCGGACGGCGCTCTGAAGCCAATCGGACCGGACCGCATCCTGACCGGTCACGGCGACGATGTCAGCAGCGTGGCGTTCAGCCCGGTCGTCAGAATGCTCGCCACCGCCAGCTACGACGGCAGAGCGGCGCTGTGGGACGTGACCACCGGCAAGTACACCGCCGTCCTCACCGGTCACCATGACGACACCGTCACCGACGACGCCGATGACGTCCATGCCGTGGCGTTCAGCCCCGACGGCAAAACACTTGCTACCGCCAGCGACGACGGCACCGCACGGCTGTGGAATGTGAGGACTGGAAAGAGCACCGCCACCCTCACCGGCCATAACGCCACGGTCAGCAGCGTGGCATTCAGCCCCAACGGCAAGACCCTGGCCACCGGCAGCCGGGGCGCCGCACGACTGTGGGACGTGACGAACCGCAAGATCACCGCCACCTTCCGCCACTCCGACTGGGTTCGGAGTGTGGCGTTCAGCCCCGACGGCAAGACCCTTGCCACCGCCAGCGAAGACGGCACCGCGAGACTGTGGAACATCGCCACCGGCAAGACCATCAAGCGCTTCCCCGGCCACCCCGACTGGGTCACCTGCGTGGCATTCAGCCCCGACGGCAAGACCCTCGCCACCAGCAGCGGGGACGCCGCGCGGCTGTGGAACCTAACGACCGGAGAGATCACTGCCACGCTTACCGGCCACACAGACTCGGTCAGCAGCGTGGAGTTCAGCCCCGACGGCAAGACTCTGGCTACCGCCAGCGTGGACGACACCGCCCGGATGTGGGACGTGAGCACCGGCGACACCATCGCCATACTCCGCGGCTACACCCTCGCAGTCACGGACGTAGCGTTCAGCCCCGACGGCAAAATCCTCGCCGGCGCGAGCCGGGACGGCACCGTAAGACTGTGGAACGTCGCCAGGTGATGCTGCAGCCCTGAGCTCCCGGGTCTGATCTTCGGCCCGAATAACAGGTCAGCACGGACGCGCTGATTCCGGCGGCCAGGTTTTCCTATCCAGGAATTGTCGGGGGTCCTGTTTAGAGTCTGGTTATGACTTCAGCGGTGACGCGTTCCGGCGGTGAATATGTCGCCGACACGCTCACCCATGTTCACGAAATCATCAAGGCAATTTCTGACACTCCGTTGTGGTCGGCCACGGATACCCGGATCACCGAGTTCCTGACCGAAACGGGGAAGCTGAAGAATCAGCTCGCCGCGCTGGAGTTGCGGATCATCGCCGAGGCCGACAGTCGTGATATCGCCGGTCGGGTAGCGGCCAGTTCCACCACGTCCTGGCTACGCGCCACCATCAATGTGACGCCGGCCGTCGCCAAGAAGCAGGTGGCACTCGCCGGGGCGCTGACCCGGGAACGCGACCTGACACGGCGAGCCATGGGTGAGGGCGTCGTCAGCGCCTCACACGCCCAGGTGATCACTCACGCCGTGGCGGAGCTCCCCGACAAAGTCGACCCCGAGGTTCGCGAGCAGGCGGAATCGTTTCTGATTGAGCAGGCACAGGTGTGTGATCCGGTGGCGTTGGCCCGGTTGGGTCGCCGGATCCTGGACGCGGTCGACCCGGACGCCGCCGATGTTGACGAGGCACGCCGCCTCGCAGCCCAGGAGAAGCGCGCCCACCAGCGCAGATGCCTGTCGTTCACGCCGGATGGGCACGGCACCGTGTGGCTACGGGGACGCCTGGACACCGAGTCCGCCGCGATCGTGCGCCGCGCCCTGGACCCCCTCGCGCGGCCACGGCCCACGGATGCTGATCAACCTGACTTGCGTAGTGCCGGTGCTCGTAGCGCTGACGCGTTGGTCGAGGTGTGCCGCCGCGCATTGGCCGCCGGTGGCCTGCCCGCGCAGCGTGCCGAACGCCCCCAGCTGGTGGTAACCGTCGATATCGACAAAATCCGCCGGGGTGTGGGATCTGGTGTCCTCGACACCGGCGGGGAGCTGTCCCCGGGTACGGTGCGCCGTATCGCCTGCGACGCCGACATCGTCCCCGCCGCACTCGGCAGCGGTTCCATCCCACTCGACGTCGCTCGGACCGTACGGCTGTTCACCCGAGCACAACGCCGCGCTCTGATCCTCCGCGACAAAGGATGCGCGTTTCCCGGCTGCGACCGCCCACCAACATGGTGCGACTCCCACCACGTAACTCACTGGATCGACGGCGGCGCCACCGATATCAACAACGGTGTCCTGTTGTGCGGATACCACCACCGGGTGATCCACAAAGGTGAATGGCGGGTAAGAATCCACGACGGTCGTCCGCAATTCATGCCACCCCGTGCTGTCGATACATTCCCGAAGCCGACCCGCAATGTGCGATACCCCAGACGTGAATAGGCCGTGCCCTGGGAGACCGGATCTCACTCAGGGTCACGATCGTCCTGTTGCCTGCCGAATGCCGCACTCGCGACCAGGACACGAGGAACGCGTGGACACGCTCTGGATGGGCCCTGCCTGGATGGCCCTGCCTGGATGGGCCGATGTTCCGCCGACTCGGCCTAAAGTGGGCCTTGGGGGCACCAGGACGGAATGTTGAAGCCGCAACTAAGGTTCTGGTGGGGAGACATCAGGATTAAGCACCAGGAGGGGCCATGCCAGCCGTCACCGTGAACGACGTACTCGCGCTGCCGCGGGTGCCGGAGCCGGATCCGACCCAGGCGGACCGCCGGGTCACCTCGGTGACCACCGCCCCCTCCGGGTACGAAGGCGAAGGCTTCCCGGTACGCCGCGCGTTCGCTGGAGTGGATCTCCGGGCACTCGACCCGTTCATCCACATGGACCAGATGGGCGAGGTCGACTACGCCCCCGGCGAGCCGAAAGGCACCCCGTGGCACCCGCACCGGGGCTTCGAGACCGTGACGTACATGATCGACGGGATCTTCCAGCACCAGGACTCCAACGGCGGCGGCGGTCTGATCACCGACGGCGACACGCAGTGGATGACGGCGGGCTCCGGCCTGTTGCACATCGAGGCGCCGCCGGAGGAGGTCGTGATCAAGGGCGGCCTGTTCCACGGCTTCCAGTTGTGGGTGAACCTGCCCTCGGCGATGAAGATGACCGACCCGCGCTACCAGGACATCCGGGGCGGCCAGGTCTCGCTGCTCAGCTCCTACGACGGCGGGGCGCTGCTGCGGGTGATCGCCGGTGAGGTCGCCGGCCACGACGGTCCCGGGATCACCCACACCCCGATCAGCCTGGTGCACGCCACCCTCTCCCCCGGTGCCGAGCTGCGACTGCCCTGGCGGAAGGACTTCAACGCCCTGGCGTACGTGCTCGGCGGGGCCGGCACCGTCGGCCCGAAACAGCGCCCGGTACGTACCGGCCAGCTCGTCGTGTACGGCGGTGGCGACACCCTCACCGTCGCGGCGAAGAAACAGCAGGAGAGCCGTACCGCGTCGCTGGACGTGCTGCTGCTCGGTGGGAAGCCGATCCGGGAGCCGGTCGCGGCGTACGGGCCGTTCGTGATGAACACCCGCGCAGAGCTGGTCAAAGCGTTCGAGGACTTCCAGGCGGGCAAGCTCGGGGTGGTCCCGGCGGAGCCACACCCCGGCCACGACGTGCTGTGACCCGCGGTGCCGTGGCGTTCCGGC
>JBOGDK010000126.1:0-11677 GCA_050701795.1 Micromonosporaceae bacterium | reverse complement strand
ACGTCGACGACGACGGTGACGGCACCATCGACGCGATGTACTCCGACACCGACGGCGACGGCAAGGTCGACACAGTAGGCGTGGACAGCAACAACGACGGCGTCGTGGACGCCCTCGGCACCGACTCTGACGGCGACGGCAAGGTCGACACCGTCGTGGCCGACACCGACGCCGACGGCAAGGCCGACACTACGATGGTCGACCGGGACGAGGACGGCAAAGCCGACGTCATCATGACCGACTCCGACGGCGACGGCGTCCAGGAAACCGTCACCTACGGCGACGGTGGCAGCAACCCGTACACCACGGGCTGATAAATCATGGGACCTGGTCCTCTGAGTGCGCGCGTGGCCGGCCTCTGCATGGAGGCCGGCCACCGGCTCGGTGGAGCCACCCAGGCCGCGGTCATGGACGTACGGCGGCGGCTCGGTGAGCCGTTGCGGGTGGCGATCGCCGGGCGACTGAAATCGGGGAAGTCGACGCTGGTCAACTCCCTGATCGGGAAGCGGGTGGCACAGACCGAGGTCGGTGAGTGCACCCGGCTTGTCACGCAGTTCCGGTACGGCACGTCCGACCGGGTCGACGTGGTCAAGCGGGACGGCTCCCGGGTGAGCCATCCGCTGGACGAGGGCGGCATGGTGCCGCAGAAGCTGAACGTGCCGCGTAGCGAGATCAGCTACATCGACTGCACGCTGACCAGTGACCGGCTGCGGGACCTGACCGTGGTGGACACCCCTGGCCTGTCGTCGACCAACTCGCCGATCAGTGAGGAGTCGAAGAAATTCCTCTTCGACGACGACCTCGACGGAGACTCGGCCGGCGCGCTGTCCAGCGCCGAGGCGATCGTGTACGTGTTCACCCAGTCGGTCCGCGCCGACGACCTGGAGGCCCTGGAGGCGTTCCGTTCGGTCTCCGCGAAGCTGTCGAGCAACCCGATCAACTCGCTGGCGTTGTTCAACAAGGTGGACAAGCTCGCCGGCGGCGGTGATCCGTGGCCGGTGGCCGGGCCGCTGGCGCTCAAGCAGGCCGAGGTGCTGCGGCGCGCGGTCTCCGATGTGGTGCCGGTGATCGGTCTGCTCGCCGAGACCACGGAGGCGGGCCGACTCACCGCCGCGGACTGTGAAGCGTTGCGCACACTGGCCACACTGCCGGAGGGCGAGCGGACCATTCTGATGGCCTCGGTCGACCTGTTCGGTAGCAGGGAGTGCTCGGTGTCAGTGGAGCAGCGCAAGCGCCTGCTGCGGCTGCTCGACCTGTACGGCATCAACTTCGCCGTCGCCGCGTTGGTCGCCGAACCCACGCTCGCCACGGGTGACCTGGTACGCAAGCTGTTCCTGGCGTCAGGGTTCCCGCGGCTGCGGGAGACCCTGGACCAGGCGTTCCGGTGGCGTACCGACGCTATCAAGGCCGGCTGGGGACTGTCCGCACTGGAGAAACTCGCCAGCCACGCCGAACGTCCGCAGGATCGTGAGCTGCTCCGGGACGCCATCGAACGTGTGGTGCAGCAACCCGAGTACCACCGACTGAAGTTGCTCGAGGTGGCGCAACTGGTCAGCGCCGGCAGCGTCGATCTCCCTGAGCAGATGGAGGTTGAGCTCACCCGTCTGGCACTGTCACAGGATCCGGCCTGGATTCTGGACATGGCGGGGGCTCCCGGCCCGCAGCTGGCCAAGGCGGCGCTCGACGCCGCGACCCGGTGGCGTGCGTTCGCCGTGGCCGGGGCCAGTCCCTCGCAGGCGCGCATCGCGCACGTCGCCCACCGTGGCTTCTACCTGCTCTCGCAGCGGGTACGCGCGGAAGCCAACCGGACGTGAACCCACCACCATCCACACCCCACCCCGACCAGTTTTTGCGACATTTTCAGGAGCGCCGATGACGACCAGCAGCCTTCGGATCGCCGCCGCCGGGATCGCCATTGTTTTCGCGGTGCTGACCGGGCTCTTCACAGGCATTGTGGGCGTCGGTGAACCCTGCACCGTGGCCGACCAACCGCCGAACCAGGGTCCCGGTCAGAACCAGGAAGAGGTCTCACCAACCGGCCGCCGTGGCGGCGCACCCGGATCTGGGGGTCCTGACCAGCCTGGTCAGGACCCGGGCCAGGGCGGCGACCCGACGCAGCCGGGTCCTGGTGGCGGGATCCCCGGTAACCCGGACAACACGACCGAGGGTGAGCTCAACACCGAAACCGACGGCAACCGACCGTTGGCGCAACCGGGCAGCGAGTGCGAGAGCAACGGCTTCTCGCTGCCGTCGGCCCTGGTCGGGTTCTTCGGTGTACTGCTGGCCGCCGGTGCGGTCGGCGCGCTCGCCTTCGCCAGGCGTAAGGAAGCCACTGCCCCGTCAGCGGCTGCGGTGTCGGACAACGGGGTGTCCGCGACGCAGCGGGAACAGTCCGATGGGGAACGGTCAACTCTGATCCAGACCTGCATCTATGTACGTGACCGGGCGACCAGCAAGGCCTTGCAGGACCGGTTGGGTTGGGCGTTGCAGGAGGTCGGGGTCGCGACCGTGTCACCCGCCGGTGCCCGGTTCGACCCAGCTCACCATGAGGCGGGTGGCTCGGCCACGACCAACGATCCGTCCCGGGTCGGCACGATCGCCGCGGTGGAGGTGCCTGGTTACATCGACCGTGGTGTGGTGCTACGGGCACCGGTGGTGACGGTCTACCGCCAGGACGGACAGTGATCGGCTGCCGGTACGGCGGCCATCTGCGGGCACCACGAGAGGGGGTAACGACATGACCGCGCCAGCACAGTCGAAAGGCATCACGGTCTCCCAGTTGGAGAAAATGATGCGGGGCGCCGTCGACAACTCGTTGGCGCAGCTGCGGCGCAACGACCCGGACGCCGCGTCCGACATGGACGTACTGCGGCGACGGGAGCAGACCCGGCCCACCATCGTGGTGGTCGGCGAAACCAAGCGCGGTAAGAGTTCCCTCACCAACGCGTTGGTCGGGGTGCCGAACCTGTCCCCCGTGGACGCGGCGGTCGCGACGAGTGCGTACCTGGAGTTCGTACACTCCACAGAACACGGCGCTCAGGCGTTCCTCCCAGGTCGGGAAGATCCGGTGCCGCTGCGTACCGAGGACATCCGGGACTGGGGTACGGTGCTCGGCTCGATGCCGGACGGCGTACGACCGCCGCGGCGCCTGGAGATCCGGCATTCGGCTCCGCTGCTGCAGTACGTCAACCTGGTGGACACGCCAGGGGTGGGTGGGCTGGACTCGCTGCACGCCGAGGTGGCCATGGACGCGGTGGAACGCGCCACCGCGTTGCTGTTCGTGGTGGACGCCTCGTCGCCGTTCTCCAAGCCGGAGATGAACTTCCTTATCGAGGCCAGCAAACGGGTCAACCTGGTGCTGTTCGCGTTGACGAAGACGGATGCGTACCCGGGATGGCGCACCATCCTCGACGACAACGTGGCGCTGTTGCAGGCGCACGCACCGAGGTTCGGCTCAGCGCCGTTCTACCCGGTGTCGTCGCGCCTGGCGGAGATGGCGCTGCGGATGCCGAAGGACGCGGCCGCTGAGCTGGTCAAAGAGTCCCGGGTCGCCGACCTGCAGCACGCTCTGATCAAGCTGGCGTCGCGGGGTCACCTGCTCAAGTCGACCAACGTGCTGCGTTCGATCCGCAGCGAGTTCGTACGGCTCGACATGCAGGCGATGGAGCAGATGAAGGCCGCTGACCCGGACCCGGCTCAGGCCGCCCGACTCAAGGAGGAACGCCAGAAGGTCAACTCCCGGAAGCGTTCGGAGTCCAAGCAGTGGTCGTTGGCGCTGAACACGGAGACCAACCGGGCGAAGGTCGAGGCGACCGGGCGGCTGCGGACGTACTTCTCGAAGTTGCAGGAACAGTTCATGAACCAGATCGACAAGGCGGACCGGGGGGATCTCAAGCGCCTTCCGTACGACGTCGATCGCGCCCTGCACGCCCTGTCGGTACGGATGTCCGCCGAGCTGGAGTACCGGTTCCGGGTGATCGGGCAACGGATCCTGTCTCAGGTGTTCACCCCGCAGGAACTGCAGTTCGTGATGCGCCGACTGAACGCCCAACTCCGGGTGGCGATGCAGTCGAAACCGCGCCGGGAAGGTGGCGGCGACACCACGATGGTGGTGATGTCCAGTGCCGGCACCCTGATGATGGGCAGCCGGGCGATCACCGCCGGTGCGGCCGCCGCGGGGATCGGCGCTGCGGGTGGCGCTGCCGCGCTCGCGGTGAGTACCGCAGGTATCGGCATCGGCGTGGCGGCCGCCGCGTTCATGATCTACAAGCGGAAGGTGCAGACCGACCGGAACCAGGCGCGGCAGTGGCTGCGTGAAGTGATGAACGAGTCCCGGGCGCAGCTGCAGGACGAGATCCTGCACCGGTTCACGGATCTGCAGTACTCCCTCACGCTCGCCCTCGACGACGCGATCGAGCGCCGACTCAAGCACCTCGACGGCCAGATCTCGGCGATCGACCAGGCGATGTTGGAAGACAAGACGACCCGGCAGAAGCACAAGGCACAGCTGAGCAAGGAACGCGAGACGCTGAAGGGTCGGATCACGAAAATCGACGAGGTCCTGGTCAAGGCGCGCGGAATCGTACCCGCGCCGCCGACCGCGGACGCCGAATAACTGGATAAAGGGCAGATACTCCCATGGACAACGACGGACCAGCAGACTGGCCACCAGACGGGTATTCGGACGGCGGCGACGCCGACCTGGGCGGACCTGACGATGGTGCCTTGTCGGACAACGAGCTGGGTTACGACCCCGGTGACCCGGGCGATTCGGACTCTCCCACCGACGGGTACGACGTCGCCCCGGACGGTACGGACGGCCCGGACGGCCCGGACGACTCCACGGGCCTCGGGGACGCAGAGCTCAGCGACGACTCCGGTCTTCACGACGCGCCGGTGGCCGACGACACGTACGCCCCAGATGCCACGGTCGGCACCGACCCGGACACCAACCCGTTGGCCGACAACGAGGCGTGGGGCGGTGACCCGTTCCCCGAGGCGCTGGACCTGGAGGAACCTCCGGAGCCGGTGGACGGGATGCCGTGGAGCGACCCGGCGCTGCTCGGTGACGCCGCTGACGGCGATGGGTCGCTCGGAGATCCGGCTGGAACCGACGCCGGCGCTCCCCCGGTCAGCGACCTGTACGCATACGACCGGGGCCAGCCTCCCGCCGACGGTACGGACGCCTGGGGCTCGCTGGCGGACTCGGAGGACCCCGCGACGAGCTCGCTGGCGAGGTTCTGGGCACCGGGCGGCTGAACAGGGCACCAGCAAGCTGCTGACCGCCGCGGCCGGGCGCCACAGGTCGCGCCACAGGCACCGCAGCTCCACAGCGCAGGGGCTACGACTCACACCCGGGTCGTAGCCCCTGAAGTGTCTGGTGGCCGCTCACCGGCCGTTGTCGGCTCTCGTCAGCTGGCGACCGCGACGATCATCAGGATCACGAACAGCAGCAGAAGCACACCACCGACGACCGAGAAGATCACCACCATCGATTTGTCGTCCTTCGCTGGTGGTGGGCTCGACATCGCGACAGGCGACATCGGCGGGCGCGGCGGCGCGGGACGTGGTGGTTGCGGCCCTGGCCGCGGCGCTGCCACAGCGGGTGGACGGGGTGGAGCGACAGCGCCGCCCGGTCGCCCGGCGGACGGAGGTCCGGTAACCGGGGGCCGTGGACCAGCTGGTGAGGCGGGTCGTGCGGGGCCTGGTCCGCCGACGGGGCGGGGCGGTACGGGACCTGTCGCCGGAGGCCGTGGACCAGCTGGCGGACGAGGGCCCAATGGCGGGCCACCCGGCCGCTGCGGCGCCGCGACCGGACGGGCAGGCGCAGGGCCGGGACCACCAGGACGGCCCCCAGAGGGTGGCCCTGGACGCCGTGGCGGCGCCTGCATCGGACGCGGCATCCCGGACACCGGCCTGCGCTGCGGGCCGCTCGGGCCGCCGACCGCCAACGAACCCTCGACCACCACGGTCTCGGGCTGCTCCAACGTGGTCGGCGCGACCCCCAGTTCGGTATGGATCAGGTGACCGGCGATCGGGATCCGGCTGGAGCCGCCCACCAGGAAGATGCCGACCATGTCCTTGGGCTGCAGCCGGGCCTGCCCGATGGTGCGCTTGAGACACTCGACGGTCCGCTCCAGGTACGGCTTGACCAGGGATTCGAACTCCTCCCGGGTCAGATGCGCGTCCACTTCCAGCGCCGGCAGGTGGATGTCCGCGCTGGAGGTACGGGAGAGCATCTCCTTGCAGCCCCGTACGTCCTCGTACAGCATCCGGCGGTACCGGCGGTCACCCGCCTCCTGCGGAGTGATCAACTTGGTCCACAGGTCCGGGTGGCTGGCGGAGTACGTCTTGCCGAGGTGCTCCACGATGGCGTGGTCGAAATCGAGGCCACCGACGTCGGCCAGACCCTCCTCGGCGAGCACCTCGAAGCCCGTCTGGGTACGCCGTACCACGGTGGCGTCGAACGTACCGCCGCCAAGGTCGTAGATCGCCAGCGAACGTCCGACCGGCACGGCGGTCCCGAGCACGGCGGTGAAGTAGCTGGCGGCACCGACCGGCTCGGCGATCAGCTGGGGACGCGGCAGACCCGCCAGGCGGGCCGCCTCCACCAGGATGCTGCGGCGGCGTTCCCCCCACCGTGCGGGGTGGGTCATCCGTACCTCGGCGGGGTTGCCGCCGATCTGCCGGCGGGCCTCGGTGAGCACCTGTTCCAGGACGTATGCCATCACCCTGGGCACCTGGATCTCCTGGTCGCCCAGGAAGATCGTGCCGTCGTCGATGCGCCGCTTCGGGTTGGGCTCGAACCGGGTCGGATCGACCCGGGCGTTGCGCTCAGCGTCGCGCCCTACGAGCATTCGGCCGTCAGGAGCCAGGTACACCGCGGACGGCAGCATCGGCGAGCCGTCGAAGAGCAGTGGCCGTACCCGTCCGTCCGGCATCCGAAGCATGGCCACCGTGTTCGATGTGCCGAAGTCGATGCCGAGCACCCGCATCCGTCAATCTCCTTCCCCCGCGGACACGATACTGCCCGTGAGCTCGGCCGGTTCGGCCACAGTGGTCGCGTCCAGATATCTGTCACAGTGCGTTCACAATTCGGGCCGGGCTCCCCTCACCCGGCCGGATCCCGCACGCCGCGTCCCCGGCGGCCCTGGAACGCGTGATGTTACTGCGTGTACCGCTTGCCGCACCAGTGCCCGTACCGTCCGGATACGTACAGATGGTGATCGCCGGGACGTTCCGCAGCGGCTTCCAATGGCATCATGACCGCGCACGGTCAACACCACTCCACGTGAGCAGAAGGTCGGGGCGATGAGCGTCTCTGAGATCGCTGGCGAGGCCTCGTCCGGTCCTTCGGGTGGCACCAGCACCCGCCGGGAACGGGCGGGTTGGTATTTCTACGACTGGGCGAACTCGGCGTTCATCACCACCGTCGTCACGGTCTTCTACGGGCCGTTCCTGACCGCGATCGCGAAGCAGGCAGCGGGTTGTGACGCCGGCAGTACGTGCCGGGACGGTGTGATCTATCCGCTCGGTATCGAGGTGAAGACGGGATCCTACTTCCCGTACGTGGTGTCGACGTCGGTTCTGCTCACGGTGTTCGTCCTGCCGGCGCTGGGTGGTATCGCC
Source organism: Micromonosporaceae bacterium (assembly GCA_050701795.1). Lineage (GTDB taxonomy): Bacteria > Actinomycetota > Actinomycetes > Mycobacteriales > Micromonosporaceae > WHSM01. The sequence goes on along the minus strand of JBOGDK010000126.1, from coordinate 4,048 downwards.
GACCGGCTGCACCGCAAACGGCTCCTGCTCGCGAGCTGTGCGTTCCTGGGCGCCGCCGCGACGGTGGCGATGGTGTTCGTCACCGGCGAGCGGTATCTGCTGGGTGGCGTGCTGTTCATCGTGGCCAACGTGGCGTACGGGGCCAGCATCGTGGTCTACAACTCGTTCCTGCCTCAGTTGACCGGGCCGGAGGAGCGGGACGCCGTGTCCAGCGTCGGCTGGGCGGTGGGCTACCTCGGCGGTGGCCTGCTGTTGGCAGGCAACCTGGCGGCGGTGACGTACGGGGAGGCCGCCGGTATCGGCACCCTGGAGTTGGCGCGCTGGAACCTGGTCTCGGCCGGCGTCTGGTGGGCGGCGTTCACTCTGGTGCCGTTGGCGTGGCTGAAGGATCGTCCGCCGCTCGGTCGGATGCCCGGCAACGTGGTCTCCCAGGGGTTCCGGCAACTTCGGGACACCGCCCGGCACCTGAAGGCGTACCCGCTGACGTTGTACTTCCTGCTGGCGTACCTGATCTACAACGACGGCATCCAGACGGTGATCGCACTGGCCAGCCAGTTCGGCAGCGAGGAGCTGCGGCTGCCGCAGAGCGCACTCGTCGCGACCGTACTGATGGTGCAGTTCCTGGCGTTCTTCGGGGCGTTGGCGCTCGGTGGCCTGGCGCGCTGGATCGGGGCGGGGAAGGCACTGATGATCAGCCTGGTGATGTGGACCGGCGTGATCATCGGGGCGTTCTGGCTTCCAGTCGGTCAGGTTTTGCCGTTCGTGGCATTGGGCGGCCTGATCGGTGTGGTGCTGGGCGGCAGTCAGGCACTGTCCCGGTCGCTGTTCAGCCAGATGATCCCGCGCGGCAAGGAAGCGGAGTATTTCGGGCTGTACGAGATCAGCGACAAGGGCACCAGCTGGTTGGGGCCGCTCGCGTTCGCGCTGGTGTTCCAGCTGACCAGCAGCTACCGGGTCGGCATCGTGTCGTTGCTGATCTTCTTCGTGGTCGGCCTGGTCGTCCTGGCGCTGGTGCCGGTACGCCGTGCCATCGTCGCCGCGGGCAACACCCCGCCACGTGTGGTGTGATCTTCAACGGTTCCGCCTATTAGGCTGCCCTCCCATGAACACCCCACACAGACGACCGGTTCGCGAGGCTGCCGCGTGACGGAGCCCGACGACGCGTTGTCCGTCGTACCGGCGGCAGGTGACCGCCGTTCCCGCCACGATGGCGCCCGGCTGAAGTTCTTCTACGGACCGATGGACTGTGGCAAGTCCACGCTGGCGCTGCAGATGGACCACAACCACGCCCGGCAGCGCAGGCGTGGTCTGCTGCTCACCAAACACGACCGGTCGGGCGCCCCGCAGATCACCAGCCGGATCGGACTGGGACGGCAGGCGATCGAGTTGCGTGACAGCACCGACCTGCGTGAGCTGGTACGCGCCCGGTGGGCGGTCGGGGAGCGGGTCGACTACCTGATCTGTGACGAGGCGCAGTTCTACCGCCCGGAGCAGGTGGAGCAGATGGCCGATCTCGTTGACTGCTCCGATGTCGATGTGTACGCCTTCGGCCTCGCCACCGACTTCCGCTCCTGCTTGTTTCCCGCGGTGAAGCGGCTGTTCGAACTCGCCGACGAGGTGATGCAGCTGCAGGTCGAGGTGCTGTGCTGGTGCGGCCGGGAAGGCAACCTCAATGCCCGGGTGGTCAGCGGCGAGGTCCTCCGGGAAGGCGCGCAGGTGGTGATCGGCGACACCGCCGCCGATGACGTGCGCTACCAGGTGCTCTGCCGGCGCCACTACCGCGCCGGCGATCTCGGCCCGACCGTTCCGGTAGCCGGGCAGATGGAGCTGAACTGAGCCCCGGGCCGTCCGCCGTGAGACGTCGGTTCAGCGTCCGGCAGGGACATGTCGGGATGATCATGCACGGATGACGACAGCCGCACGTTCGCTGCTGTACCAGGTGCCGCCGCCGCGTCGGGAGGCGTTCACCGAGGTGGTACGCGGCCTTCCCGGGCACTGGATCGCGAATGGGGCCCCGGAAGTGCTCAACTAGCGGCGCCCCGCTGGCTGGGTTAGCGGCGGCCCCGTGGGGTGAACCGCCGCCACCAGCCGCAACGCCGCGGCGGCAGCGCGGTCAGCTCCACGTCCGCTTCGCGGTCAGCCGATACGGGTCCGGTGCCGGCACGGTCAGGATCGGATGGCGCCTGGACGTCACGGTCCCTGCGCCACTGTTCCACGACGGCGTCAGGATCCACCCGTCCGACTCGTACCTGGGGGCCGGAGGGGTACCGGAGCCAGTCCACGATCCGTACGTTCAGCGCGTCCACGGTCTCCCGTACCGCCTGTTCGGTTCGGAGCCGGCGCACCGTTTCCGGCAGCTGCTCGATCTCCTTGCGCAGCCGCAGCGGGGTGGGCAGCAGCTCCTCGGTGGACAGCCCCTCGCGGCGTAGATAGCCCCGTACCCACCAGTTCTCGTCACTGGGTGCCCCGAGACCGGTCAACGGTTTGCCGGCGCCGGGCAGGTTCTCGAACGCGCCCCGTTCCGCGGCTTCCCGGATCTGCCTGTCGACCCAGCTCTCGAAATTCACGTCCGCCGGCTTGCGGTCCGTCATGTGCCGCCCCTGCGTCGGTTTCTGGGAACTCCAGGATATGGGGTACGCGGTCCCGCTCACCTGTCGTCCGCGGGACCTCGGTCAGGGAGGTCCGGGTCGATACGTGAGGCGAGCGCGTAGTCGACGTGGACCCGCCGGTACGTGGTTCCCTCGGTGACCCCGTACGGCAGATTGACCCGGGTACTTCCGGACGCCGACTCCTTCCGGGTGTCACCTGGGAACTCCACCGTCACCTCAGGTACGTCGGTGAAGCGCAGCTCATGTGCTGTCACAGCGGCGGTGAAGGCGATTTCGGCTGAGTCATCGATCTCGAGCGCTTGAGCGTGCCCTGCCCTGTCGGCGTCACCTCCGGCGAAACCGACGGGGCCGGTCGCGCCCCCTGTCGGTGTCCGCGGAGTCTTCGGTCGCGCCCCCCACGGCTTGGCCCGCGCTCTTGGTGGTCTCTGCGGCGCTGTCACCGACACCTTCGACGGCCTCACCAGCGCTCTTCGCGGTCTCCCCCGCACCTTCGCCGACATCTTCCACAGCCCTGCCGGTGCTCTTCGCGGTCTCTCCGGCGCCCTCACCCACGTCCTCGACCGCTCTCCCGGCGCCTTCGCCCACGTCCTCGACCGCTCTCCCGGCGCCTTCGCCCACGTCCCCGACGGCTTTGCGGGCACCGCCACCGACGTCCTCCACAGCGCTGCCGGCTCCGCGGCCGATCTCGCCCACAGCCTGCCCGGCGCCGCCACCGACGTCCTCCACCGCCTTGCCTGCGCCACCGCCCACGTCCTCGACGGCGCTGCCCGCGCCACGACCGACCTCCCCGACAGCCTGGCCCGCGCCGCTTCCGACGCTTTCGGCGGCGGACTCGATGCCCCGGCCAATGTGCTCCAGGATCTCTGGGTGGCGATCAATGGTGGTCAGCACGCGGTCAAGGATGTCGCGTACGTTGTGCAGCCTCACTTTGAGCAGCGCCTGCGCCTCGACACCCTTGATGGTGAGGCCGACCCGTCCGAGGAAGACGTCGGCGCCGACATTCAGCTTGAGCAGGTCGAGAACCTCCGCCTGCAACGACACTCGCGCCCGGAGGTTTTCGACCTCAAGGTCGATCTCGTCCACCTTGACGATCGGTACGTCGAGGAAAACGTCGGGGTCGTGTGACTGATCGTCGGACCCGGGTCGGTACTCCTCAGGCTCCCTCGCTGACGCTGGTTCCACCGCTGAAGCGTCGGCGTCCGATTCGTCGCGGTCCATCGGGTGCTCCTCGCTGGCTGGGACTCCTGGTTGCGCTACCCGAAAGAGTGGCCAGGTAACCCGGAGTGCCCACTCGGGCGGGGCCACTCGTGCGCTGGACACCGCGCTAGCTGGTCACCGGGCCGGCACCTTCGGCCCGCGCCACGTCGTCACGGAGGCTGAGCGCGGCGACGAGTTGTTCGTACCGCCGGTCGGCGATCTCGGCGCGCTGTGCCGTGGCC
>JBOGDK010000125.1:0-11683 GCA_050701795.1 Micromonosporaceae bacterium | reverse complement strand
CGTGGTTCTCGCCCTGGGGCGGCCACGAGACGTCTCCGTGGCACTTCCTCGGTGGCCATCTGGCGCGTCGCCGCTACGCCAGGCGGAACGGGAAACAACCCAAGAACCGGTACGGCGAGAGCCTCTTTCCGGTCTCCGTCGCGGCCGGACTTCGTTGGGCGCGCCGGTGCGCGGGCGCGGATCTGGTCGAGGGGTTCCCTCGCTACCACCCCTGGTGGGCAAAGCCGGTGATCCATGTGCCCGGTGTGCGCGAGATTGTCTCCTGGAATTTGGCACTGGTCCTTAAGGGGCGCTAAAGCGGGGCCGCAGCCCTTAGTTACTGTCAGGTAGGCTCCGCGGGACATCGGTGAGAAATCCGAAAACGCTTCACGTCTCGGGGACGGTTGGCATGCGACGTACCATCGGCTTCCTGCTGATCGCGATTGGCTCCTTCGCGCTGGTCCTCGGCCTGTCGATGCCGGTCTACGCGTACCCGAACCTCGCTCTTCTGGAGCGCGGCGGCATCTCCCACTCGATCGCCGAAGGCCGCGGGCTGACCGTCTTCGACCCGGAGTCCGCGGTCGATCCCGAGGTACCCGCCGAGCGGCACAACGTCGACGTGGTCGCCAACCGTACGGTCAAGGGCCTCACCGACGCGCCGGAGGCGAAAGTGGACGGCGACGTCGCCGTCTGGGAAGTCGGCATGGTCATCATGGACCGGAAACGGAACAAGCCGATCTCCGTCACCGAAGAGAAGCTCTGCGTCAACCGGCACACCAGCCGGGCCGTCGACCCCTGCTCCTCCGACTACGTGAAAGACCCCGGACGCTCCGACGAGCACAAGACCTTCAACGGCCCGCACACCGGCCAGGTCTACAAGTTCCCATTCGGCACCGAGCGCAAGAACTACTCGTACTTCGACTCCACCCTCCGGCGGGCACCGATGATCCGGTACCTCAAGGAGGAGCAGATCCACGGTGTGACCGTGTACAAGTTCGAGCAGGTCATCCCGCGAACCCGGATCGAGGACCGCGAGGTGCCGGGCCGTCTGCTCGGACAGCCCGACGAGGACAGCGTCGTGGCCGGACGCTACTACGAAAACCACCGCGTCATCTGGGTGGAACCGGAGACCGGGATCATCGTGAAGGGCACGGAGGAGATCCGTCAGACCCTCGAAAACCCCACAACCGGCAACTCGATCGTGCTGCTGGCCGGCACCATCAAGCTCAGTGACAAGACCGTTCGGGCAAACGCCAAGCGTGCCGGGGACGGTGCGTCCAAGCTCCGCCTGCTCACCGTCACCACACCGGTGAGTGCGGGCATCGCGGGCGTGGTCATCGCCCTGATCGGCGTCTGGCTCACCCGCCGGCGCTGGGAACCCGAGCACGCATTCATCGACGACTGACGCAGCCGCCCGGTGCCTGTCACGGTGCCGGCGAGACCGGGCCGGCGGGACCGGCTCAGCGGTGCAGGATCAGACTCATCGCCTCGCTGCGAGACTTCGCGTCCCGCTGGAAGATGCCCCGTACCGCCGAGGTGAGGGTACGGGCGCCAGGCTTGCGGATCCCGCGCAGCGACATGCACATGTGCTCACAGTCGACCACCACGATGCATCCCCGCGGCTCCAACCGCTGCATCATCATGTCCGCGACCTGCGAAGTCAGGCGCTCCTGCACCTGCGGCCTACGTGCGTACGCCTCCACCAACCTGGCCAGCTTCGACAACCCGGTGATCCGGCCGTCCTCGCCCGGGATGTAGCCCACGTGCGCCACCCCGTGGAACGGGAGAAGGTGATGCTCGCAGTTGTGGCTCAGGTGCCCACCGATCAGGAACGTCGGGTATGGCTCACACTTGAAGCTGTAGACGGTGTACGGCTTCGCTCCCGCGGCCGACACGTCACGAACGGCTTCCACTCGTACCCATTCGGACTCGATCAGCGTGGTGCGGTGCGACTTCTGGGCAAAGCCGTGCTTTCGGAACCAGCTATCGGCTATGTAAAGCGCTGACCACCCAGACGTACGAGGAGTGAACTTGACACCCATGACATTGGCGAGGTTCCGGAGGAACGGCATATTGGCACTGACGACGACGTTGCCGTACGGCTCCTTGCGATAGCCGTCCCCGTCGACATAGCCGTCCAGGAAGCCGTGGAAGGTCGGGAGGTCGTTGAGTACCACCTCAGGGAACCGCTGCCGCATGTGGTGCGCATCGCCGCCAACATACTGACGGACCAGGTCGGCCAGGTACGACGACACCACGCGGACCCTGAATCCCGGCGTCGCCTGACCGGTGTACCCAGACGGACGGGACACCTCCTCGATGCGCGGTGACAGTCCGAAGCCCCACTCCAGAGCGGAGGCGAACTTCTTCGCGAAATCGCGGTCGTTGACCACCAGCGAAACATACCGATCCGCAACCGTGCCATCGGAACAGGTGGCGCCCAACACGTAGCCAAATTCGTAACCAAGCACCGGCTCCGGGCGGGTCCGGCACAGCCTCCGCGGCGGCGTCCACTCGACGTACCTGCCCGCCAGATCTTTCGCCTCGACCCAGCCCTCCGGTGTCGCGAAGGGGTGATCGGGCGTCACCCTCACCGACCCCTTCTCAGTAACCACCTCAACGAGGTCCCGCACCTTGCGGGACGTGACGTCGACCACCGTCGTCCGTTTGGCCTCCCCGTCAACCAGCGTCCACAACTGATCGCCGTAGCTGACATCACGAGCTGGCCGTGCCCCGCCGACGGTGTTGACGAGCTGCTTGCTCGGCACGCACATCGAAGTGATTTCCATGTCGCGGACCAGGACCATCTCGTCGTGGTCTTCTTCGAACCCGGTGGTCAACACCTGAGCCGGGTCCACCCGTAGCCCCGCGAACAGCTCCGCGTACGCCCGCGCCACCCGGGAAGGGGTACGCCGCAGGCCGTCCCGCTCCGGGTCCTCCCCGATCGCGATCAGGATCTCGCGCACCGCCCGTTCGATGGCGGCCAGATCCACGGCATCCTCGATCGGCCCGCCACTCAACTTGCCGCTGACGATCCGCGCGGCGAGCAGATCCATCGACGCGAACTCAGAATCCTCGTCATCCGGCTCGGTGGCGGACACGTCCAGGGTCGTCGACTCAGAATCAGCCTCCGGGGCTGACACCGAAGCCCCTCCGTCAGTCGGTGGTACGCCGCCGGCCGCTGGACGACCTGCGGGGCTCGAGCCCCCGGCCTGGCTCAGTGCTGGCCCTCACCAGGCAGTCGCGGATCGTTCGACGAGGACGTACCGCGGCCCGGCTCCGGCCCACGGTTGTGCGGATCGTCGGCGGTGTGCCGGCCACGGGGCCGCGGACTGGGGCGCGAACCGGGGTCCGCCGCCGTGTCCGCGCCGTTCGGGCCGGCCTGGTTGCCGAAAGCGTCGAACGACGTACTGCTGCTGGGCGGGGAGCCGAGCAACGCGTCAGCGCCGTCCTGCTCGGCCTGCTTCCGCAACGAGACCGTCTCGGGCGGCGTCATCACCGGAGGCTTCTCGCTCGGCTGCCGCTTCCCGAACCCGTTGTACGGCGCCATCGGCGGCCGCTTCGTGACCCGCGCCGCGATCCGCGCCATGTCGTCGCGGGTGATGGTCTCCTTCTCCATCAGCTCCAGCACCATGTTGTCCAGGATGTCCCGGTACTCGACCAGGATCTCCCAGGCCTCATCGTGCGCCAGCTCGATCAGCGCGCGTACCTCGGCGTCGATGTCGGCGGCTACGGAGTCCGAATAGTCGCGCTGATGGCCCATGTCCCGACCGAGGAACGGCTCGGAGTCCTTGGTGCCGTACTTCACGGCGCCCAGCTTGGCGCTCATGCCGTACTCGGTGACCATGGCGCGGGCCAGGGTGGTGGCCTTGTCGATGTCGTCGCCCGCACCCGTGGTGGGCTCGTGGAACACCAGCTCCTCCGCGGCCCGGCCGCCCAGCGCGTACGCCAGGGTGTCGATCATCTCGGCCCGGGTCTGGGTGTACTTGTCCTCAGTGGGCAGCACGAGAGTGTGCCCCAAGGAGCGACCGCGGGACAGAATCGTCACCTTGTGTACCGGCGCGGAGTGCGGCAGCGCCCACGCCACCAGTGCGTGCCCGCCCTCGTGGTACGCGGTGACCTTCTTCTCCTTGTCGCTCATCACCCGGGTTCGTCGCTCCGGGCCGGCGATCACCCGGTCGATCGCCTCTTCCAGGTACTCATCGGTGACCGCCTTCTTGTCGGAGCGCGCGGTCAGCAACGCGGCCTCGTTGATCACGTTGGCCAGGTCGGCGCCGGTGAACCCGGGGGTGCGCCGGGCCAGCGTGTCCAACTCCACGCCGGGTGCGAACGGCTTGCCCTTGGCGTGCACCCGGAGGATCGCCTTGCGGCCCTCCATGTCCGGACGGTCCACCGCGATCTGGCGGTCGAACCGGCCGGGACGCAGCAGCGCCGGGTCGAGGATGTCGGGGCGGTTGGTGGCGGCGATCAGGATCACGCCACCCTTGACGTCGAAGCCGTCCATCTCGACCAGCAACTGGTTGAGGGTCTGCTCCCGCTCGTCATGTCCACCGCCGAGGCCCGCACCGCGGTGCCGGCCGACGGCGTCGATCTCGTCCACGAACACGATCGCCGGGGCGTTGGCTTTGGCCTGCTCGAACAGGTCGCGCACCCGGGAGGCACCGACACCGACGAACATCTCGACGAAGTCGGACCCCGAAATCGAGTAGAACGGCACGCCGGCCTCACCGGCCACTGCCCGGGCGAGCAAGGTCTTGCCGGTGCCGGGTGGGCCGTACAGCAGGACGCCCTTCGGGATCTTCGCGCCGAGCGCCTGGTACTTCGCCGGGTTCTGCAGGAAGTCCTTGATCTCGTGCAGCTCCTCGATCGCCTCTTCGCAGCCGGCGACGTCGGAGAACGTGGTCTTCGGGGTGTCCTTGCTGATCAGCTTGGCCTTGGACTTGCCGAAGTTGAGCACCCGGCTGCCGCCGCCCTGCATCTGGCTCATGAACAGCAGCAGCAGAATCACCACCACCACGACGGGTAGCAGCGTGATCAGGATCGTGACGAAGACGCTGTCTTCGGTGACCTCGACGTCGAACTTGTTGACGTCACCGGCGCGTTCCTGGTCCCTGATCTCCTCGCTGATCTCGTCGGTCCACTCCGCCGGGATCGACGCCTGGATCTTCTCGCTGCCCTGTATCGGCTTCTTCAGATCGAGGCTGAGGACCTGTTCCTTGTCCTCAAGGGTGGCCTTCTTGACGTTGTCCCGTTCGAGCTGGGCAAGGACGACTGACGTGTCGACCTTCTTGTAGTCGGGCTCACCCGTGAAGAAGGTGCTGAGCAGCAGCGCACCGAGGATCACCAGTACGACCCAGAACAGTGGCTTGCGGAAGAATCGCGTGCGTTCCATGCTCATGCGGGCTCCGGCGCCCGACCCTCCTGATCTCAGACCATCGTCACGCCCTCGCGGCTACAACCATGACGCAGGGCCGCGCGAACCCAGACTTGAAGTGGATATTCGACGGTACACCGTGCGTGCGCCTACCGCCGAGCCGGCGTGTTGGCTCACAGCGAGCTCTCAGCTACCACAAGATCATAAGGCCTGTTCCGGTCTCAGCGGGCGTAGACCTCAGGCTTGAGTACGGCGACATACGGAAGTTCCCGGTAGCGCTCGGCATAGTCCAGGCCGTACCCCACGACGAACTCGTTCGGCAGGTCGAAGCCGACATACCGGACCGGCACCGCCACCTTCACGGCATCGGGTTTCCGGAGCAGTGTCACCACCTCTACCGAGGCCGCGTTGCGGCTGGCGAGATACCGCAACAGCCAGGACAACGTGAGGCCGGAGTCGACGATGTCCTCGACCACGAGTACGTGGCGGCCCGCGATGTCCCGGTCCAGGTCTTTCAAGATCCGTACCGTGCCGGAGGACTTGGCGCCCTGCCCGTACGACGAGACGGCCATGAACTCCAGCTCCACCGGCAGGCCGAGGGCACGGGAGAAGTCGGCCATGAACATGACCGCCCCTTTGAGTACGCCGACCAGCAGCAGGCCGTCCTTGTCGGCGTAGTCGGCCTCCACCTGTTTGGCCAGCTCCGCCGTCCGATGCCTGATCTCGTCCTCGGTGACGAGCACCCGGTCGATGTCCTCGGCATACCAGGTGCCGTTCGGGAGCATCGACGATGCCTCACGCTCAGAACTCGATGCCTTCGCGCCCATGGGCACAGCCTGCCGGATGCGTTCTGGGCGCCGTCAGTCGGGGTCGGTGGCTGCCGGAGTGGACCCGCGGCTGACCTGGTCGGCAACCAGGCGCCCCTCGGTACGGCGTACCTGCACCGCACCCGGGAGCGCCGCCGCCCCCTGACCGGACCAGCTGGTGACGAGGGCGTCGAGGGCATCAACATGCCGGGCGGACAGCGCCGACCCCGAGCACCCCAATGACAACGCCCACCGGTGCAACACCCGGGTACGGATCGCCGCCGGGTACGCCGCCAGCTTCGCCACGTCCAACCCGCCGTCGGCCGCCGCCCGGGCCAACGCGCGTCCGGCCAACCCTGACAGCACCGCCTCGTCGGCGGCGGCCAGCCGGGCGGTACGCGCCAGATTCCCGACCACTCCCTCGCCCAGCTCGGCTCGCAACGTCGGCAGCAGGGCGCGTACCCGGGCGCGGGAGTACGCCGGGTCGCTGTTGTGCGGGTCCTCCCAGGGCTGGTGGCCAAGGTCAACGCAGGCCTGGCGTACCACCTCGCGGGGCAGGTCGAGGAAGGGCCGCTGATAGATCCCGCGGCGGAACGGCATCCCGGCGATACCCCGTAGCCCGGAGCCCCGGGCCAGCGCCAACAGCACTGTCTCGGCCTGGTCGTCACGGGTGTGCCCGAGCAGTACGGTCGAGGCACCGAGCCGGGTCGCCGCCTCCTCGAGGGCGCCGTAGCGGGCGGTACGTGCCGCGGCCTCCGGTCCGCTCTCGGAGCCCACCTCGACCGTGGCGATCTCCACCGGGTCCAACCCCTGGTTCTTGCCCCAGTCCGCGATGCCGGCCGCGCGTTCGGCGGAACCGTCCTGAAGCCCGTGGTCCACAGTGACCAACCCGGCCCGGATCTCGATCCGGGGGGCGACGAAGGCCAGTGCGGCCGCCAGCGCCAGCGAGTCGGCGCCGCCTGAACACGCCGCAAGAACCAGACAGCCCGGGGTGGTACGCAGGTCCGCGAGCGCTCGGCGTACCGCGACCCGCACCTCGGCTACCGCGGGCGGCGGACCGGCCATCAGGCCCTAGTCTCCGGGCGAGTCGGGCGGCGGGGTTGTCTTGCGGGGGCGGATCCGGTGGGTCGGGTCCACGGCGTTCGCCTGCTTCTTGGCGGCGGGCTTCGTCACCTTCCTGGTGGCGGCCTTCCTGGCCTCGGGCTCCTCCGGCGTGGCACTCTTCGACGCCTTCTTCGGTGCCTTCCTGACCGACTTCTTGACCGCCTTCTTGGCGGGCTTGGCGGGAGTGGGCGCGCCCGGCCCGGCAGCCTCGGACCCCGCCCGGTCGCCGGAACTCGCGGCCGGATCGTCGCGGGTCACGGTGGGATCGTCGGTGACTGTGCTGGCTCCCGGGTTGCCGCTGGTCGCCGACGTTCCCGCACCGGGTACGCCGCGTGGGCCCAGCACCCGTTCCACCCAGGCGTCCGGGTCGGACAGCTCCGACTTCCGGGGCAGCGTCTCCGCGGACGTCCACACCTGGTTGAAGCCGGACATGCCGACCCGTTCCACCACGCCGTGGACGAACTTGCGCCCCTCGGCGTACTGCCGCAGCTTGACGTCCACCCCGAGGAGTTTGCGTACCACCCGCTCGATCGGGTTGGCCGACTCTCGGCGCTGATTGAACTTGCCGCGGATCTCGTCGACGGTCGGCACCACCGACGGGCCGACCCCGTCCATCACGTACTCGGCGTGGCCTTCCAGCAACGTCATCATCGCGGTCAGCCGGTCCAGCACCTCCCGCTGAGCGGGAGTCTGCACCAGATCCATCACGTTGAACGACTGCCGCGGGTCCTTGATCGAACGGGCGATCTCGTCGATCGAACGACGTACCCGCTCGACAAGCTGCTCGGTGTCGAGCTGGGCGGCACTGACGAAGGCGGCCACCTCCGCGAAGAACTTCTCGCGCATCCACGGCACAGCCGTGAACTGGGTCCGGTGGGTCACCTCATGCAGGCACACCCACAGCCGGAAGTCGTGTGGCTCGGCATCGAGCTTGCGCTCCACCTCCACGATGTTCGGCGCCACCAGCAGCAGCTGCCCGGGGTCGGTGGAGAAGACCTCGTACTGACCGAGAACCTTCCCGGACAGGTACGCCAGAACGGTCCCCGCCTGCACGCCGGCGATCCGGGAACCGACCGCCTGCGCCAGCGCGCTCGGCTCCCGACCCTCGACGAGCCGCTCCACAAGGGGCGTGAACACCTTGTTGAGGCCAGCCACGTTCACCGCGGCCCAGTCGGAACGGTCGACCACCCGTACCGGTGGATAGTCGACCTGGGGCCGCAACTGCGTGAAGTCCCGTACGTGATCGGCGGCAAGCTCGGTGAGCTCACGCAACTCGGCCACCACCTGGGCGGCCTCCGAATAGCTCACCTTCGGCCCGGACTTGCTCAACGTGCCCGCCGTCGTAGCGGCGAGGTCCCAGTCCACGAACTGCACCATCACCCCACCGTACGCGGATACGCTGCGTAGGCGACGGGGAGTGAGCATCACTGAACGCCCGCGGGTGAAGAACGTGCGAGCCGTCTGCTGTCGGACTCCGACCACATCCTCGTCCGGTTCGGGGCAACTACACCGAGGGTGTGCCCGCCGCTGGCGGCGTCAACGACAGCCGCAGCCCGCGAGTGTCGCGACGATCCGGTCCAACACCTGTTCGGCGGAGGCCGACCCGCCGGGTACGTCATTGGCCACCAGCGAGAACCCGAGCGGCCGCCCATCGGCGTCCACCACCACTCCGGCCAGGGAGCTGACGCCGCTCAGCGTGCCGGTCTTGGCGCGTACCACCCCGATGCCGCCGCGGGAGCCGCCGCCGAACCGGTCGTCCAGCGTCCCGGTGTAGCCGGCGACCGGGAGCCCGGAGAAGAGCACCGACAGGTCGGGGTGCTTGTCGCCGGCCGCGACGGCGAACAGTGAGGTCAGCAGGCCCGCGGTCAGCAGGTTGCGACGGGACAGGCCGCTGCCGTCTGACAGCGCCACCTGCTCGGTGGCCACGCCCATCTCCTCGAGCAGGTCGATGGTGGCCTGCCCGGCGCCGGTGAAACTCGGCTCCGCCTCGCGCGCCAGCGCCACCTGACGAGCCAGGGTCTCGGCGACCACGTTGTCGCTGTTCTTGAGCATGATCTCGACAAGCCGGATCAACGGCGGCGACTCCACCGCCCCCAGTTTGTCCGCGCCGTCGGGCGCCGTACCGGAGGCCACCCCGTCCTCCGGTACGCCGAGCAGCTTCGCGAAGGCACGCCCGGCAGCGATGTCCGGACTCGCCGAACGTGCCGAATTCTTTGGGCTGACCCGCCCACCGTCGATCATCAGCGCAGTGATCGGCGCGGCGTATCCGGCTGAGGCGATGTCCGAGTCCCAACCCGGACCCAGTGCCGGGCCTGTGAATGCTGAGCTGTCGACCAGCACCTTGGTGGGTGTGGCGCCGCCGAGCTGCTTCTTCACCTCGGCCGCCAGGGTGTTCAGCCGGGCCGCGCCCGGGTACGTGCCGCCTTTACTGACAGTAAGCGTGGGGTCGCCGGCGCCAACCAGAACCACTTCGCCGGGGTTGGCGCCCTCGACCACCCGGGTGGTCAACCGGTGGTTCGGCCCACGGGCCGCGAGCACCGCGAATCCGGTCACGACCTTGTTCACCGAAGCGGGCACCACCGGCGCCGCGCTGTTCCGGTCGTACAGCTGGTCGCCGGTTTCCAGATCCACGATGGACGCCGAGAGGTCACCGAGCCGGCGGTCCGCGGCCAGGCCGTCGATCGCCTCCGCCAACCCGTCCGCGGTCGGCGCGGACGTGCTGCCCGCACCCGCCAGTACCGGCCGCGGCGCCGGTGGCCGGAACCGGGGCGGCTCCGGCGATTCCGCGAACAGCTCGCCGATCGGTCCAGGTCGCAGCACCAGCACCACGGCCGCCAGTGCGACCAGCACCGCCGCCACGGCGGAGAGCGCCAGGACGGCACGCCGCCGGCCCGGAGGCCGTTTCGGCGCGGTCGGGCGGGCCTGCCCAGCCGGCTGGCCGTCCCACTGCCCGTGCGTGCCGGCGGCGTGCGGGCCTGCGGCGTGCGAGCGCGCGGGGGCCGAGTGTGCGACGCGCGAGTGCGCGGGGGGCGAATGTGTGGCGTGCGAGTGCGCGGTGGGCGAGTGCGCGGTGGACGCCTGGTGCTCGTGAGGCTGCCGGAGCGGCACCTGAGCGCGCCCCCGCGCCGTGCCCGCGGCTGGATCACCAAACCCCCGCGTGGCGTCAGTTTGGGAGAGATTGTCCGGTTGGGACGCCGGGAAGTCCTCACCGTGTGCGCCAGGCCTCGCCATCGAGCCCTCCTCCCCGCGCTCCGCCACCCCTGGGCGACACTAGTCGTACGACGTTCGCCGGAGACCGCCGGCCACGCCGTTCGCGATGCCGTTTCGCCGTCCGGGCGGGCCCCGGCCGGGACACAACGCACAAAGGGGATAGCTCGTGGAGTTCGACGTCACGATCGAGATTCCGAAGGGCCATCGGAACAAGTACGAGATCGACCACAAGACCGGTCGGATCCGGCTGGACCGTACGCTGTTCACCTCCACCCAGTACCCCGCCGACTACGGCTTTATCGAGGAGACCCTCGGCGAGGACGGCGACCCGCTCGACGCGCTGGTGCTGGTGCAGGAACCCACGTTCCCCGGGGTTCTGATCCGCTCCCGAGCGATCGGCATGTTCCGGATGCGGGACGAGAAGGGCGGCGACGACAAGGTGCTGTGCGTACCGGCGGACGACCCCCGGCAGGAGCACCTGCGGGACATCCACCACGTTCCCGAGTTCGACCGCCTCGAGATCCAGCATTTCTTCGAGGTGTATAAGGAACTGGAGCCCGGCAAGAGCGTGGAAGGCGCGACCTGGGTGGGACGGGTCGAGGCGGAGGCCGAGATCGTGGCGTCCCGTGGGCGTGAAGAGCAACGCCTGGCAGCGCTACGGGAGGCGGCCAACGACATCGACGGCACAGATTCGCAGACGGATCCGATCAGCGGGCCACCCACCGGCACACGCCACTGAACGGCCACCGCCCGTACCACATCAGCGGTGTTGCCGGCTGTGCGCGCCGCACACCCGCACCCGCCCGGCACAGCTACAGCGTGGTCACGTCCAGGCCGCCCTCGGCGTGCCGGGCCCGAAGCACCTTCTTGTCGAACTTGCCCACACTGGTCTTCGGCACCTCTTTCAGGAACGACCAGTGCTCCGGCAACTGCCACTTCGGGACCCGATCGGCGAGGAACGCCCGCAGGTCGGCGGCGGAGACGGCCGCACCCTCCGCTTCGAGTACGACGGTGGCCAGCGGACGCTCGTCCCAGCGTTCATCCGGCACCGCGATGACCGCGGCCTCGGCGACGGCCGGGTGTGCCATCAGGTGGTTCTCCAGGTCCACCGAGCTGATCCATTCCCCACCGGACTTGATCACGTCCTTGGCGCGATCAGTCAGCGTGATGAACCCGTCGGAGGACAGCAATCCGACGTCGCCGGTACGCA
>JBOGDK010000124.1:0-11706 GCA_050701795.1 Micromonosporaceae bacterium | reverse complement strand
CCGGACGAGGCGCTTGCCCTGATCGTGGCGCTGCGACTGCTCGCCGAGACTCCCGGGCTGCCGAACCGGGGGTCCGTGGAACGTGCCCTGGCCAAGATCGAATCGGCTGCCGGGGACGCCGCGGACACCGCGGGCCGGGTCGCCGTACGGCTGCCCGCCAACACCGACCGGCTGGCCGCCGTCCATGAGGTGACCGAGCGGGGGCGGGCGGTACGGATCACGTACTACACCGCGGGCCGGGACGAGACCACGGAACGGGTGATCGACCCGATGCGGGTGTTGTTCGCCTCCGGGCGCGCGTACCTGGAGGCATGGTGCCGCAGAGCCGAAGGGGTACGGCTGTTCCGGCTGGACCGGATCGACGCGATGAGCGAACTTTCCGAGCCCGCCGCGCCGCCGCCGCAGGCGAGGCCGACCGACGTACGGGACGGGGTGTTCACGCCGACGCCGGAGCTCCCGCTGGTGACCTTGCGGGTGGGTCGCCGCTCCCGGTGGATCACCGAGTACTACCCGTGTGAGCAGATCGCGGAGCAGCCGGACGGCCAGTGGCAGGTGTCCCTGCGGGCATCCGATCTCGGCTGGGCGCGGCGGCTCGTGCTCGGGCTCGGCCCAGGTGTCGAGGTCCTCGCCCCAGGTGAACTGGCCGACGCGGTGGGTGCGGAGGCCCAGGAGGCGCTCGCCGCGTACCGGGACAGCTAAGCTGCTTCACGTGGACCTGAACACCGTCGTGTGGGGCATGCAGCTGGTGTGGTGGCTGGTGATCGGCCTGGTGCTGGTCGGGCTACTGGTGCTGGTGATGGCTTGCGTTCCGGTACTGCGGCGGCTCGCGGCCTTCAGACACAGCGGGCTACGCCTGCAGCGGCTTGCCGAGGCGGGTCAGGCGCTCGGGGAACGTACCGGTGAGCTGCAGCAACGCAGTGAGCGGCTGGCGGCGCAGGCGGGTCAGGCGCAGCTCCACATGGCTCGGCTGACGCGTGACCGGTAACGGACATTCGGGCTGATTCTGGGTGCCGGGTTCAATACCCGAGTGCCAGGAAGACGATGCCCCTGACGCAACGTACGATGGGCGTCGTCATCCCTCTTGGAGGTTGCTGCAATGGGTGCTCTGAAGCCGTGGCACATCATCGTCCTGGTGGTGGTGCTGATCCTGCTGTTCGGCGCCAGACGGCTCCCGGACGCGGCGCGTGGTCTGGGTCGTTCACTGCGAATCCTGAAGGCCGAGACGAAGAACCTCTCCGAGGACGACCCGGAAGCGAAGGCTGACGCGCCGCACAGCCGGCAGCCACTCTCGCCGGAGGACGCCGAACCAGGTGAGAAGTCCCGGGCGTCCGCTGATGATCGACCACCAGGTAAGGAACCGTCGTCCCCACCTGGGGCCGACACCCAGGCCGGGGCCGAGAAGCAGCGCGAACGCTGAGGCGGACCCTGGTGCGGGGCCGGGCCAGGCTGGCCCACTCCGCCGAGGCGTTCGATTCCGCGGTGCCGTGGAGACGCTGCCTGTGACGGCACGTACGATGGGCGTCGTCATCCCTCTTGGAGGTTGCTGCAATGGGTGCTCTGAGGCCGTGGCACATCATCGTCCTGGTGGTGGTGCTGATCCTGCTGTTCGGCGCCAAGCGGCTCCCGGACGCGGCGCGTGGTCTGGGTCGTTCACTGCGAATCCTGAAGGCCGAGACGAAGAACCTCTCCGAGGACCGCGACTCGGACGATGATGCCGGCTCGGCGCCGAAGGCCGGCGCGACGTACGACCAGAAGCCACTGGCGCCCACCATCGACGGCGAGGTCACCGACACGCCGCCGGCCGCCTCGGCTGAGAAGTCGTCGGCGACATCCGGGGCCGATAAGCAGCGCGAACGCTGACCGCGACTGACACCGCTGATCCGTGAAACCGCTCATCCGCCGGCGAGGCGAGTCGCAGTTCGTGAAGGCTGCCGACGGGTCCATGACTCTCATGGACCACCTGCGCGAGCTGCGTAGCCGGCTGTTCAAAGCCTGCCTGGGCGTCCTGGCCGGGCTTGTTGTCTGCATCTTCTTCGCAGATATCATCCTCGACTTTCTGAACGCGCCGTACTGCGAATACTTCACCCAGCAGAAGGAGAACGCCGGGAAGGCCTGCGGCTTCAACGCCCGCAATCCGGTGGACATCTTCCTGTTGAACCTGCGGGTCGGGCTCTACGCCGGGCTGCTTGTCAGTGCCCCGATCTGGCTCTACCAGCTCTGGGCGTTCATCGCGCCCGGGCTGCACAAACACGAACGCCGCTACACCTACTACTTCGTCGGCGCCGCCACACCGCTGTTCTTCGCCGGCGCGTTCCTCGCCTACTTCGTGGTCGACAAGGGCATGGAATTCCTGATGGGGTTGGCGAAGGCGTACGCCATCACCCTCGACATCAACGGCTACTTCGACTTCGTCACCAGCATCATGCTGCTGTTCGGGCTCGGGTTCGAGTTCCCGCTCGCCGTGATCGCGCTCAACCTGCTGGGAGTCGTCAGCGCGAAGCGGCTGCTCGGCTGGTGGCGGGTCGCGGTGTTCCTGTGTTTCGCTTTCGCCGCCGTCGTGACCCCCACCCCGGACCCGTTCGGGATGACCGCGTTGGCGATCCCGATGAGCGGGCTGTATTTCGCCGCGGTCGGGGTGTCGTACCTCAACGACCGGCGCCGGGCGCGTCAGGACGAGTACGCGGAGCTCGACGACGACGAGGCCTCCACCATCGAGGATTCATCGGCCGTCGACGACCCCACCCCGGTATCGCCCGCGGGCCCCGCGGACGGCCCTGCTGAGGGCGCCACCGGCAGGGACACCGACGACATCACGTAGCGGCGGTGCACCTGGCGGGCCTGGTCTCGGCCGGGGGGCTGAGCGTCAGGACGCCTGCAACGCCTGTTCGGCCGAGGCCAGCGCGCGCTCGCGATCGGCCGGCACCAGGCCGATCCGGGTACGCCGGTCGAGGAGATCAGCTACGTCCAGGGCTCCTTCGTGGCGTACCGCGAAACGCAGGTCCGCACCGGTCACCTCGAAACCGTCGGCGATCGGGGCCAGCAGCTCCGGCGCGTCAGAGGCTTCGGTGAGTACGGCATGCGCCTCCGCTCCGTACCTGCGGCGCAGTGTCTCCGGTACCCGACCGGTGAACCGGCCTCTGGCACCGACCAGCGGCAGCCTCTGGGTGACGCATGATCCGGCGTCGATCCCGGTGTGCGCCACCGCGGTGTCCACGGCGTCTTGCGCCATCCGCCGGTACGTGGTCAACTTCCCGCCCACCACGGTCACCAGGCCGTCCGGCGCCGTGATCACGGCATGCCGTCGCGACAGGTCCGCGGTACGGCCGTCACCGTCGTCCAGCAGCGGCCGCAGCCCCGCGTACGAGCCCCGGACGTCCGCCCGGGTGACGGGTACCCGGAGCACCGTGTTGATGGTGTCGATCAGGAAGTCGATCTCGGCGTCGGTCGCGGCGGGCACGTCGGGCACGGTGTCGGTCGCCTCGTCGGTGAGCCCGACGTACACCCGTCCCCCCGGGGCGGGCAGGGCGAAGACGAAGCGGTTGCGTTCGCCGGGCACCGGCGCGGTGAGCCCGGCGTTCAGCCCCGCGAACCGGTCGGCGCCGAAGACGAGATGGGAGCCGCGGCTGGGGCGGAGCGTGACTCCGGGCGCCACGTGCCCGGCCCATACGCCGGTCGCGTTGATCACGGTACGGGCCGCCACGTCGAACCGGTGCCCGGTCAACCGGTCGTGCAGCACCGCGCCGGTGCCGGTGACCTGTTCGGCGGCGCATCTGGTGAGGATCCGGGCGCCGTACCCGGCCGCGGTACGGGCCACGGCCACCACCAGGCGGGCATCGTCGTAGAGCTGCCCGTCCCACCCGAGGATGCCGCCGCGCAACCCGTCCATCCGCACCGTGGGTACGTACCGGCAGGTCTCGGTACGGCTGATCCGCCGGCAGTGCGGCAGCACCTGACCGCTGGTGCCGGCGAAGCGCCGCAGGGCGTCACCGGCGAGGTAGCCACCGTGTACCACGGTGCCGTTGACCCGCGGCAGCAGCGGGATGACCTGGGGAAATGGGCGTACGAGGTGCGGGGCGGTACGCCGCAGCAGGATGTCGCGCTCCACGGCACTCTCGTACGCGATCCCGAGCCCACCGGAGGCGAGGTAACGCAGCCCGCCGTGCACCAGCTTCGAACTCCACCGGCTGGTGCCGTACGCCAGGTCGTACTTCTCCGCGAGCGCCACGGACAGGCCCCGGGAGGCCGCGTCGAGAGCCACTCCGGCTCCGGTGATGCCGCCGCCGATCACCAGGACGTCCACCTGCGGGGCACCGGTGAGTTCGTCCAGTTCCCGTTCCCGGCGGGCGGCGTTCAGCGAGGTGCTGAACCCGGCCGGCGGCGTCTCATGGCGTGACATGGCGGTCCGGGTCATGGCGCGACATAGCGGTCGAGCAGGAGCCGAAGCTCGTCGTCGAGCCGGGGCCGGTCGGCCGGCTCCGCCATGATCGGGCCGGTCAGCGTGAACGACATCGCGGTGAGCAGCAGTGCCCGGGCCTGCCAGACCGGGTCGCCGGGCCGGATCGAGCCGTCCTGATGGCCGGCGCGCAGGCCCTCTTCGATGGCGGCGAGCTGGGCTTCGTTGCTGCTGCCCCGCCGGTGCAGCAGGTACGGCAGCATGAACTCCGGGTCGACGTCGACGATCTTGCGGAGCATCGGGTGTTCCCGGATCCGGCGTACCACCGACACGATCCCCTCGACGAGCCGGTGCCGGGCCGGCGCGGCGGTCGGGTCGAATGACGCCGCGGCGACCACACCCCATTCCCGGGTCATCAACGCCGCGACCACGGCGGTCACGTTGGGCCAGCGGCGGTAGAGGGTGGCGCGGGAGACGCCCGCGCGGCGGCTGATGTCCGCCATCGTCATGCGGCGCATCCCGACCGCGAGCAGCAGGTCGTACGCGGCATCGAGAATCCGTTGCTCATCGATGGCGTTCGCGGGCGGCGCCTGCCTGGTAACGGGGGTGCCCGGCGACGGTTCCTTGATACGCTGCGACATCACATGGCCAAATGTATCAGCGTATCCAGCCGGGAGATACCCGGACAGTCGAGATCCGAGGTCGGCCGATGACCGAAACAGAACTTCCCGTCGTCGAGATGCACCCGTACCGCTGGGGAGACCCGGCGCATCCCGCGACCCTGCCGGACGCCGTCCTCGACGCGCTCCGCGGCTTCGGGGTACGTGAACCGTCCCAGCCCTCCGTCGCCCCGGAACAGGTGTCCCTGACGCCGTCCCGACTGCCCCAGCCGGCCACGGCAGACCTGGTGGCGGCACTCGGCGGGAAGTACGTCAGCACCGACCACGCCGACCGGGTGGGCCACACCCGGGGCTGCTCCACGCCGGACCTGCTGCGGCTGCGGGCCGGTGACGCCGCGGACGCGCCCGACGCGGTGGTGTTCCCCGGTGGCCACGACGACGTACTCGCCGTCCTGGCGGTGTGCTCACGACACCGGATCGCCGTGGTGCCGTACGGCGGTGGTACCTCGGTGGTCGGCGGCCTCGCCCCGGTACGGGAAGGCTTCCCCGCGGTGGTCGCCATCGACCTTCGGCGGCTGGACCGGCTCGTGGAGATCGACCCCGAGTCCGGCACCGCCGTACTCGAAGCCGGCGTACGCGGTCCCAGGGCAGAGAAGCTGCTCGCCGGACACGGCTACACCCTCGGGCACTTCCCGCAGTCGTACGAGGGCGCCACCCTCGGCGGGTACGCCGCCACCCGTTCCAGCGGTCAGGCCTCGGCGGGGTACGGCAGGTTCGACGAGATGGTCGTCGGGCTCACCGTCGCCACCCCGCGCGGTGCCCTCACCCTCGGTGCCGCCCCGGCCTCGGCCGCCGGGCCGGATCTGCGGCAGCTCCTGCTCGGCTCGGAGGGCTCCTTCGGTGTGATCACCTCCGTGACCCTGCGGGTGCGGCCACGGCCAGCGGCCCGGGTGTACGAGGGTTGGCGGTTCAGCGGCTTCGAGGCCGGCGCGACCGCGTTGCGCCGGCTGCGGCAGGCGGGGGCGCTGGCCACCGTACTGCGGCTGTCCGATGAGGCCGAGACCGCGGTCAACCTCGCCGACCCGGAGGCGGCGATGCGGGACGGCCCTGGTGGCTGCCTCGCGATCGTCGGCTACGAAGGCGCCGCCCCCGACGTCGCCGCCCGCCGGGACCAGGGCGCGTCCCTGCTGGCGGCCGCGGGCGGAGAACCGCTCGGCAGCGAGCCGGGGGAGGCCTGGCGGCAGGGCCGGTTCCGTGGGCCGTACCTACGGGACCCGTTACTGGACGCCGGGGCGCTGGTGGAGACCGTGGAGACGGCCACGTTCTGGTCGAACCTGCACCCGCTCCGCCGGGCCGTCACCGAGGCGCTCACCACCTCCCTGACGGCGCAGGGCACCCCGCCCCTGGTGCTCTGCCACATCTCCCACGTGTACCCCACCGGTGCCTCGCTCTACTTCACGGTGGTGTCCGCGCAGGCCGCCGACCCGGTCGCGCAGTGGCGTACCGCCAAGGAAGCCGCGGGCACCGCGATCGGCCAGGCCGGCGGTACGATCACGCACCACCACGCCATCGGGACCGACCATCAGGCCGGTTTCGTACGTGAGGTCGGGCCACTCGCGGTGGAGGCGCTGCGGGCGGTGAAACGTACGTTCGACCCGGAAGGAATCCTGAATCCGGGCGTACTGGTGAGGTGAGATGCGTAGCTACACGGTGCTGGTCAACCCGATCTCGGGCGGAGGTCGGGCGCAGGCCAAAGCGGCGCCGGTCCTCGCCGCTCTCACCGACGCCGGGGCCTCGGTGCACCAGGTGCGCACCGAGGGGCCGGAGCACGCGACCACTGCGGCCCGGGAGGCTGTCGAGGCCGGGCACATGGTGGTCGCGGCCGGCGGCGACGGGTTGGTACGCGACGTAGCGGACGCCGTGGCCCCCGCAGGCGGAATCATGGCGATCCTGCCCGCCGGTCGGGGCAACGACCTGGCCCGCCGGTTGGCGATCCCCACCGAACCGGGGCCACTCGCGAAGCTGCTGCTCGACGGCGAGCCGCGTCCGATCGACGTACTGGAATGTGGCGGCTCGATCGTCCCCGGCAACCTGTACGCGGGCATCGACGCGACCGCGAACGCGATGATCAACTCAAGCCGCTGGATGCCCGCACCAGTGATCTACCGGCTCGCTCCGGTGCTGGCCATGCTGCGCTGGCACGCCGTGGAGTTCCAGCTGACCATCGACGGCGCGTCCCGCGTGCTGCGGGGCCACACCATCGTGGTCGGCAACACCGGCGGGTACGGCCACGGCCTGGACATCGTGCCGTCCGCGGTGGCCGATGACGGTGTGTTCGACGTGATGATCGCCGGCGACATGCCCCGCTACAAGATCGTCGCGTTGATGCGGGAAGCCGCTGAGGGGCGACACGTGCAGCGCCCGGAGATCGATGTGGTGCGGGCACGGGAGATCACGATCGCCGCGGCCCGTCCAGTGCCGGTGTGCGCCGACGGTGACTACCTCTGCCAGTTGCCGGTCACCGTACGGCTCCAGCCGAAGGCCCTGAACCTGATCCGGCCGTAACCGCGGCTACAGCGGCGGGTCGCTCAGAGTAGCGCGAGGACGGCTCCGAGACCGTGCGGTACGCCCGGCGGAGAGGCCGGAAGCACCAGGCTGGAGCATCCGGCCCCGACCGCGCCGGCATCGGCGACGGTGTCGCCCACCATCAGCGTCCGAGCGGGATCGGCTCCCAGCTCGGCGCAGGCGTGCCGGAAGATCGCGGGATCCGGCTTGCAGACCCCGATCTCGTACGACAGCACCCAGGCGTCAACCAGGTCGGCGTACCCGTGGGCCTTGCCGATCGGGCGGATGTCGAACCCGATGTTGCTCACCACCGCGACCCGGATCCCCCGCTCGGTCAGCGCCCGCAGCACCGGCACCGTGTCCGGGTACGCCACCCAGCCGTCCGGGGTCAGTTTGCGTTCGTACATCGCCTCGGCGAGGCCGGGGATGCCCGCGTCCACGGTGCCGGCGATGCCGACGAACGCGGCGCGGTGGTCCGCCGCGGACAGGTCGCGGTTTGCCCAGGCGTCGGCCACGTGCGGCGGAATCGTGCGGGGCGGCCATCCGGCGGCCAGACCGGCACCTTCCATCGCCGCCGACACCTCGGCGAGCCGCTCCGTAAACAGCGGAACCCCGCAGGCCTCGGCGGCGAGAGCGACGGATCGGTCGGCGTCCTCGACCTGGGCGATGGTGCCGTGGAAGTCGAACAGCACGGCGTCCACCGGCCGGCGCGGGGTCTGGCTCACCGGCCCGCCAGGGGAGCCGCTCGACGGCCGGCCCGGGGAGCTGTCAGTCACGTCTGGCACGCCGTGAACGATACCGACCGGCTGTTTCTCCGTTCCCTCGCATAGCCTGGAGGAGTGACCCTGCCCAGACCGTACGACGCTGCCCAGATCTGCCACTCCTGGTCAGAGGGGGGTCGATGAGCACTCCCGCGCAGCGGTACTCGGCGGCCAGGAAGCGTGCCGCGTACCCCGCGCTCACCGAGTTCCGGGGCGGACTGGAGTTCACCCTCGACCCGTTCCAGCGCGACGCCTGCCAGGCGCTGGAACGTGGCAGCGGCGTACTGGTGTGCGCCCCGACCGGGGCCGGGAAGACGGTGGTCGGGGAGTTCGCCGTACACCTCGCACTGGCGCAGGACCGCAAGTGCTTCTACACCACGCCGATCAAGGCGCTGTCCAACCAGAAGTACGCCGACCTGCAGCGGGTGCACGGCGCGGACCGGGTCGGGCTGCTCACCGGGGACAACGCGATCAACGGCGACGCCCCGGTGGTGGTGATGACCACCGAGGTGCTCCGCAACATGCTCTACGCCGGTTCGGCCACTCTGGACGGCCTCGGGTACGTCGTGATGGACGAGGTGCACTACCTCGCTGACCGGTTCCGGGGCGCGGTCTGGGAGGAAGTGATCATTCACCTTCCGGAGTCGGTGAACCTGGTGTCGTTGTCGGCGACGGTGTCCAACGCCGAGGAGTTCGCCGACTGGCTGGTGACCGTACGCGGCCACACCGAGGTGATCGTCGACGAGCACCGACCGGTGCCGCTGTGGCAGCACATGCTGGTGGGGCGCCGGATGTTCGACCTGTTCCACGACCGGCAGGCGGCGTCCAAGCACGAGGTGCATCCGCAGCTGCTCCGCTACGCCCGCGAGGTGATGCGGCGGATCGGCTGGGACACCGGCCCCCGGCGGGGCGGTCGCCGTCGCTGGCAGCCACCGCCCCGGTTCGAGGTGGTGGACCGGCTGGACTCCGACGGCCTGCTGCCCGCGATCGTGTTCATCTTCAGCCGGGCCGGGTGTGACGCCGCGGTGGCCCAGTGCATGGCGGCCGGGCTGCGGCTGACCGGTCCGGACGAACGTGCCGAGATCCGGCGGATCGCGGAGAGCCGTACCGGCCACATCGCGTCGGAAGACCTGCAGGTACTCGGCTACTGGGAGTGGCTGGACGGACTGGAACGCGGTCTGGCGGCCCACCACGCCGGGATGCTGCCCACGTTCAAGGAGGTCGTCGAGGAACTGTTCGTACGTGGCCTGGTGAAGGCGGTGTTCGCCACCGAGACCCTGGCGCTGGGCATCAACATGCCGGCCCGTTCGGTGGTGCTGGAACGTCTGGTGAAGTTCAACGGAGAAGCTCACGTCGACCTGACGCCGGGGGAGTACACCCAACTCACCGGTCGGGCCGGGCGCCGCGGCATCGACGTGGAAGGCCACGCGGTGGTGCTGTGGTCGCCGGACGTGGAGCCGCGACACGTGGCGGGCCTGGCGTCGACCCGTACCTACCCGCTGCGGTCGAGCTTCCGGCCGTCGTACAACATGGCGGTGAACCTGGTCGCCACCGTGGGCGCCGAACGCGTCCGTGACCTGCTGGAATCCAGCTTCGCGCAGTTCCAGGCGGACCGCTCGGTGGTGGGCCTGGCACGCCAGGTGAAAAGCAATGACCAGACCATCTCCGGGTACGCCGAGAAGCTGCGGTGCCACCTCGGAGACTTCGCCGAGTACCACGCGATCCGGGTGCAGATCACCGACCGGGAACGTTCGCTGGCCCGGCAGGGGGCCGCGCATCGGCGTGCCGCCGCGGTGTCGTCGCTGGAGAAGCTGCGGGTCGGGGACGTTATCCGGGTGCCGTCCGGGAAACGTGCCGGGCTCGCGGTGGTGATCGACCCGGGTAACGACGGGTACGGCGAACCGCGTCCGCTGGTGCTCACCGAGGACCGCTGGGCCGGCCGGTTGCCGGCGGCGGACTTCATCGCCCCGGTGGAGGCCCTGGCGAAGGTACGGGTGCCACGGCACTTCAACCACCGTTCCCCGCAGGCCCGGCGGGACCTTGCTTCTTCGCTGCGCGGTACCGGGCTGGAACGGGGCGCCGGTCGACGGCCGCGGCGGGCGCGTTCGGGTGCCGGTGACGACAGGGAGCTGGCGGAGCTTCGTACCGCGATGCGGCGGCATCCCTGCCACGGGTGTGCGGACCGGGAGGAGCATGCCCGGTGGGCGGAACGGAAGGTACGGCTGGAACGCGAGACCGAGCAGATCTCCGAGAAGGTCGCCGGCCGGACCGGGTCGCTGACCAGGACGTTCGACCAGGTGTGTGAGGTCCTGACGGCACGCGGGTACCTGGACGCGGGCGGGATCACCGGAGCCGGCAAGGTGCTGTCCCGGATCTGGACAGAGGCCGATCTGCTGGTGGCGGAGTGTCTGCGCGCCGGCATCTGGGACGGGTTGAATCCCGCCGAGCTCGCCGCGGTGGTCTCCAGCGTGGTGTACGAGGCGCGCCGGGAGGCCGAGGACCGGGCCGGCGTACCGCGGGGGAAGGTCTCTGACGCGATCGACGAGATGCTCCGACTGTGGGAACGCATTGAACACGAGGAGTCCCGCCGCAAGCTGTCGCTGACCCGGGAACTGGATCTCGGGTTCGTGTGGCCGATGTACCGCTGGGCACGGGGGGAGCCGCTGCAGAAAGTGCTTGCCAGCGCCCACGCGGTGGACGGTGAGATGCCGGCGGGGGACTTCGTACGGTGGACCCGCCAGGTGATCGACTTGCTCGGCCAGATCGCCCGCGCGGCAGCTGACCGGCCGATGGGAACCACCGCGCAGCAGGCGATCGACGCGCTCACCAGGGGCGTGGTCGGCTACACCAGCGTCGGCTAGCACCTCGACAACCAGGGAACCGCTACAGACCCGTCTGCCCCGAAGGAGGGATCGCGTGAACGAGGACCCGTTACCGCGGCTGCGCGAGCTGTGCCTGGCGATGCCGGAGGCGACGGAGCGGCTCAGCCACGGCGAGCCGACCTGGTTCGTGCGGGGCAAGAAGACGTTCGTGACGTACGCCGGCCACCATCACGACGACCGGCTGGGATTCTGGTGTGCCGCCCCGCCCGGTGCCCAGGAGGCGCTGGTCGGTTCCGACCCGCGGCGGTTCTTCCGACCCGCGTACGTGGGGCACCGCGGCTGGCTCGGGGTCTACCTGGACGTACCGGTCGACTGGGACGAGATCGCCGAGATCGTGCAGGACGCGTACCGGATGGTGGCCCCGAAGACGCTCCTCAGACTGCTCGACGGGGCCGACGGCGGTGCCTCCGGGCCCAGACGGTGATCCGCGCCAGCCGGCACTGTCAGCCAGCTCACGGTTTCCGTAAGGCTCGCTAGCCAGCGGG
>JBOGDK010000123.1:0-11769 GCA_050701795.1 Micromonosporaceae bacterium | reverse complement strand
GTTCAGGACGTGGTGCTGGCCGCGTCAGAAGACTGGCTGCCACCACGGCTGGCCAGGAAACCGACGACACCCACACCAGCGAGGGCGAGAACGATCTGCAGGGTCGCCTCCTTCCACCCGTACCCGGGGTCACCGACCGCGGTCGCGAGGATGGAGGCGATCAACGCGCCGACGATGCTGAGCACCGGGGCGAGCCAGATCGCGTTGGACTGTTTACCGCGGAGTACGAACCCGCCAATTCCCCCGACGACGGCACCGATGAGTACGGCGATGAGGAAGTTCATGGGACTTTTCACGCCTCCAGTTCGATAGGCATACAAACCTTGGGGCAACGGTTAGGTCTCCCAGGTGGGGCGCACCTTGTCAAGACCTGTCTCGCGGGACCGACCTGAAGGACTCGGAAACGTCCAGGGGGCCGATATGGGGGAAATATTGCGAGAAGCGGTCAATCCCGGATCCCCCCATCCGGCTCGGCGGGACCTTCCTCGGGACCGGTCCCAAGCTGGTTCATGTCTGATACGGGGGACACGCCGCCCGCAGTTGGACGTCCTACGCAGTCGGAGAATCCGATGGCATTCCCCTCGCAGCACCCCTCCTCCGAACCCGAGCGCGCCGATCAGCTTGCCAACGCCGGCCACCAGGCGCCCCGGCGGCACACCGAACCGACCGCCGACAGCTCTCCGCCCGGACCGGGGGCCACGCCTGGGCCGCCGGGCCACCCGACACCGCCGGGCGACTCGACCGGGTTCGCCCCGCCCGGGCACGCGGCCGTCGATCCGTCACAGCAGATCGGCAGCGCCGTCCCCGGGGCCACACCCACTCAGGACGCCGCGTGGGTCCCCGCTCCGGCGCCGTTGCCAGGCATACCGGGCGAGCCGGCCCCGGTTCCGCAGTTCGGTAATGGTTCGTCGGCACCGCCGCGCAACCGTACGGTGTTGGTCCTCGCGATCACCACGGCGCTGTTCTTCATCCTGTCGGCCACGATGACCGGCCTGTACCTGTCCAAGGGTTCGGATCTGGACGCCGCCAACCGCGACATCAAGGACCTCAGAATCGCGCTGAAGGACTCCCGGGAGGCGCTTCGCGACAACAAGGCAGAACTCAGGAACTCCGAGGCGGCCAACCGGGCGCTTTCCCGGTGCGTCGACGAGGTGACCAAGATGATCGACAAGGTGGAACGTAACGGAAGGGCGGACGCCCGCAAGGCGTTTGACGCCTGCGATCGGGCGCGGCCCTACATCGCCGACGATTAGAACCGGGCCGGCTCGCGGTACTCGCCCCACTCGGCCCGGAGCGCGTCGCAGATCTCGCCGAGTGTCGCCTCCGCCCGGGCGGCGTCGAGCATCGCCGGGATCATGTTCTGGTCGGTACCCGCCACCTCGACCATGCGGCGAAGTGCCGCGCGTACCGCCGCGTCGTCCCGACCGGTACGCCGCCCCGCGAGCACCTTGTTCTGCTCCAGCTCCACCTCGTGGGAGATCCGCAGGATCTCCACCGGCTCCTCGACGGTCTTGGTGTGACAGTTGACCCCGACGATCTTCTTGTCGTCCTTCTCCAGCGCCTGCTGGTACGTGAACGCGGCGTCGGCGATCTCCGCCATGAACCAGCCGTCCTCGATGCCCCGCAGGATGCCGCTGGTCATCGGGCCGATCGGGTGGGTCTGCCGCTGCGCACCCATCTCCTTGATCCGCGCGAAGATGCGTTCCGCCTCGGCCTCCAGCTTGTCGGTGAGCGCCTCGACGTACCAGGAGCCGCCGAGCGGGTCGGCGACGTTGGTGACGCCGGTCTCCTCCATGATCACCTGCTGGGTACGCAACGCGATCTCGGCCGACTCGTCACTGGGCAGCGCGAGCGTCTCGTCGAAGGCGTTGGTATGCAGCGAGTTGGTGCCCCCGAGCACCGCGGCGAGCGCCTCGACCGCGGTACGCACCACGTTGTTGTACGGCTGCTGCGCGGTCAGCGACACCCCGGCGGTCTGGGTGTGGAACCGCAGCCACTGGGCCTTTTCGCTGGTGGCGCCGTACACGTCGCGCATCCAACGGGCCCAGATCCGGCGCGCGGCACGGAACTTCGCGATCTCTTCGAAGAAGTCCAGGTGCGAGTCGAAGAAGAACGACAACCCGGGCGCGAAGGTGTTGACGTCCAGGCCGCGTGAGAGGCCCAGCTCGACGTATCCGAAACCGTCCGCGAGGGTGTACGCCAGCTCCTGCGCCGCGGTCGAGCCGGCCTCCCGGATGTGGTAGCCGGAGACCGACAGCGGCTTGTATCTCGGGATCTCGGTGGCGCAGTACTCCATCAGGTCACCGATCAGGCGCAGGTGCGGCTCGGGTTCGAACAGCCACTCCTTCTGCGCGATGTACTCCTTGAAGATGTCGGTCTGCAGGGTGCCGTCCAGCTTGCTCAGGTCGGCGCCCTGACGCTCCGCGGCGACCAGGTACATCACGAAGATCGGCACCGCCGGGCCGGATATCGTCATCGAGGTGGTGACCTCGCCGAGCGGAATGTCACCGAACAGCACGTCCATGTCGGCCGCGGAGTCGATGGCGACCCCGCAGTGGCCGACCTCGCCCAGGCTCTTCGGATCGTCGGAGTCCCGCCCCATCAAGGTCGGCATGTCGAAGGCCACCGACAGCCCGCCGCCGCCGGCGTTCAGGATCATCTTGTAGCGCTCGTTGGTCTGCTGGGCGTTGCCGAATCCGGCGAACTGCCGGATGGTCCAGGTCCGTCCCCGGTAGCCGGTCGGATAAAGGCCCCGGGTGTACGGGTACTCCCCCGGCCATCCGATCCGTTCCATCCGTGGGTCTTCGGTGCCGGGCGGTGGACCATACCCGGGTTCGACCTCGACGCCGGAGAGCGTGGTGAAGTCCGCGTCCCGCTTGTGTGCCGCGTCGTAGCGCCGTTGCCAGCGCTCCTGCCCCTCGGCGATCCGGTCAGCGTCCATCGGTTGCCTCCTCGGCGGCGGTACGTCCGGTGACGATGCGTCCGGCGAGGACGCGTCCCTGGGAAAATAGTAGGACGTCCAAGTAAATCTCGCCGTATCGGTGTCAGTGTTCACATCCCATTGGTGCCCAGCCGAGTCGGCCGTAACATCCGAACACGTGTCCACCCCTTACGTCAGCCACGCCCGCAACCGCGGTTCGGGGCTCGCGCTGGCGTTGGTCGCCGCGGTGGCGTTCGGCGGCTCGGGCGCGTTCGCGAAACCCTTGATCGAGGCCGGCATCACCCCACTGCAGGTCACCTGGCTGCGGGTGGCCGGCGCGGCTGTGGTGTTACTGCCCCTGCTGGTACGGCATCGCGCGGTGGTACGCCGCCACCCCGGCCTGCTGGTGACGTACGGGCTGACCGCGATCGCCGGATGCCAGGCCTTCTACTTCGCCGCGCTGTCCCGGATTCCCGTCGGGGTGGCGATCCTGCTCGAGTTCATGGGGCCGGTGCTGGTGCTGCTGTGGCTGCGATTCGGCGCTCGCCGGCACGTCTCCCGCCGCGCCGCCCTCGGGGTGCTGCTCGCGGTCACCGGGCTCGCCATGGTGGTCGAGGTCTGGGCGGGGCTTCGACTGGACCCGCTCGGGTTGCTGCTCGGCTTCGGCGCCGCGTGCTGCCAGGCGTTCTATTTCGTACTCGGCGATCGGGAGGACGCCGAGCCGATCGACCCACGAGCCCTGATCTCGTACGGCCTGCTGTTCGGTGCGATCGCGTTGACGCTGGTCAGCCAGCCGTGGCGGATCGACTGGGCGGTGCTCGGCACCGCCCTGCCCGTCGGCTCGGGCACCGCACCGGCGCTGGCGCTGCTGGCGTGGGTCGTACTGATCGCCACGGTAGTCGCGTACCTGACCGGGATTTCGGCGTTACGCCGGCTCTCCGCGCAGGTCGCCGCGGCAGTCGCCTGTCTCGAGGTCGTGGTGGCCGCCGCGGTCGCCTGGGTGGCGTTGGGGGAGGCACTGTCCGTCGTGCAGATCATCGGCGGCGGCGTGGTGCTCGCCGGAGCGTTCATCGCGCAGGCAGCCACCGCGATCAGAGCCCCGAGCCCGGAGCTGTCCGGCTCCGAGGACCCGGAGCCGGCGCCGGCACCAGTCTGACCCCGCGCCGCGGTCAGGCCGATTCCGCAGTAGGCGTACGGCTCAGATGACCCCGCCTGCTCGCCCACCGTTCGAACCAGATCGTGGTCAGCGGCGGCACCGAGGCCAGCAACGCCAGCACCGTGGTACGCCGGTCCCAGCCCTGATCACCCCGTACCAGCAGAACCATCAGGCAGTACGCCAGGAACAGCGCACCGTGGATCGGTCCGAAGATCTTCACCCCGATCTCGTCGTGCACCACGACGTACTTGAAGAACATGCCTACCAGCAGCCCGAGCCACGAGCACGCTTCAGCAACCGCGGCGATTCGGAACCCGGTGACGGAATCGCGGAACACGTCACACCCTCCTCGAAGGGATCGACAAAGATCACAACTCCCAGATAGTGGACGAGCCGCGACGCCCTCCCCGCCGCGGGGGCCGTGGCTGTGACGCCGGTCCTACGTCCTGTCGATTCCTGGTCGCGCAGGACGAGGTCTAGTCCGAGGCGGTGAAGTCCTGGGCCGCCAGACGAAGTTGACGCAGCGCGCCGAACACCTCGTCGCAGGTGCCGGCGTCGAGGGCCCGCAGGCCGAACCCCGCCGCCATCAGATCCTTGGTGGACCGGTCCACCACCGCGCGCCCCTCGCCTGTGATCACCGCCAGCACGCCCCGCCCGTCCCGTGGATTGCGGCGTCGTCGTACGTATCCCTGGCGGGTCAGCCGCTCCACGATGTTGGTGGCGCTCGTGGGATGCACCATCAGCCGCTCACCGATCACCCGCATCGGCAGCTCACCCCGCCGGCTGAACCGCAGCAGTACGAGTGCCTCGTACCGGGCGAACGTCAGCTCGTACGGCCGGAGGATCTCGTCGTAGCGGGCCAGCAGCAACTGGTGCACCCGCATGATCGAGGTGGCGACCTTCATCGCGGTGCTGGACCCGAACTCCGCCTCCCAGTGCTCGGCGGCGCGTTCGATCGGATCGAAAGGCAGGTTGAGCGGCTTTCCCACCTCCGCACCGTAGCCGCTGCTACGCAGCGCAGCGAGATCCGTACCTGCCGGACACCTCCGGCTACTCCGGGATGTGCACGTCCTCCACCACGATGTCCACGGACACCACATCCACCCCGACCATCGACTCCACCGCGTCCGCGATCTGCTCGCGGAGCTGGTGGGCGACATCGTAGACGCGGTTGCCGTACTCGACCACGAGCGTGACGGCGATCGTGGCGGTACGCCCCTCGACCCGTACCGCCAGGCCCTTGTCGGGATCCGCGCCCGCCACGCCGAGCAGTCCCGCCGCGCCGCTGCCGAGCGCGTGAACGCCGGTCACCTGCCGCGCCGCGATCATCGCGACCTTCTCCACCACCTCGTCGGCAACAGTGGTGGCACCGTTCCGTACGCCCCTGGGCGCCGCCTGCGCCGCCAGCGCCACCGGCGACGGCTCAGGGACGACGCGGTCCCGGTCGAACGTCGTCGCGCTGCCGTTGCCGGCGGTACGACCGGACCCGGCGGTCATGGGCCCACCCGCCGCCCAGGCCACCACAGCGTCACCATCGCCGGCGGCAACGGCCGCGGGCTGGGGCTCAGCCTCGGGCCGGACCTCGGCGTGGGAGGCCGCGGTCCCGAATCCGAACGTGTCGGACGCGACGCTCCCGGCATCGGTCTCCACGGGCTCGGCCTCGGATCCGCCATCCGGAGTCGGCGTCGGGTCTTCGGCTGCCGCGTCCTCAGGTCCGGCACCGGGTGGAGATCCAGCGGCGCCGTCCAGCACCTCGCCCGATGCGTCTTCGGACACGTCAGCCCCGGCAACCGCGGAGCGCCGCGCCCCGTCGTCGCTGCCCGACCCCGTCGCGGGGTCGCCTGATACCTCCGGGTCGGCGTCCTCAGTCGCCAACCCGGCGGTCAGGTCACCAGACGCCACGTCACTCGCGTCCTCCAGCTCACCACCGGTGTCGGTCGGTTCGCCGGCACCATCAGCAGCATTGGCCGGCCCATGACCGGCGTCGGCCAACTCCTCAGACTCGTCAGTATCGGTCGGCTCACCAGCACCGTCATCAGCATCGGTCGGCTCATCACTGGCGTCAGCCGGTCCATCAGGCCGGTCGTCCGCATGGGTCGGCTCATGACCGGCGTCGGCCGACTCCTCAGGATCGCCGTCAGCATCGGTCGGCTCGCCAGCCACGTCATCGGCGTCACCGGCGTCCTGAGGCTCCTCATCGCCGGACCTGAGCTCGGGGCCTTCACCAGACTCAGCGTCCGGGCTCTCACCAGCGTCCTCGTCGGTCCCGGTCCGGGCTCCGGTGACCTCGGCCTCGGCGTCGGCGTCGGCGTCGGCGTCGGCGTCGGCGTCGGCGTCATCATTGCCGGTCACGTCGTTCCCGGTCGCGGCAGCGGGTTCGGACACCACGGCGCCGGTCACCTCCTCGTCGTCCACAGCGGCGGGGAACTGCTGCGTGTCACCGACCAGCCTCGGTGGCTGCGGAACCTGCACGGACGCCCTGCCGACGTGGTGCCGTGGAGGGCCGTACGAGAAGGGACGAGCGGCGTCCGTCATGGTCTGCTCCCGAAACGATGAGGCTGGCGGTGTTCGGGAGCGTACAAGGTCGGCCGGCCGATCCGGTCACGGCTGGTGTCGCAGCACGACGGTGTCGTCCGCCAGGCGGACCTCGACCCGGGCGATTTCCTCCAACCGGAACCGCGTCGTCACCGTCATGCTGCGGTCCTCGCCCGGCCCCACCCGCCAGGACACCAGGCGATCGGTACGGCCGTCGCGCGCGGTCACCACCAGTACGTACTCGACCGGCTTTCCGTACTGGTAGCCGGGCGGGGTGGGATACACGCAGTCCATCCGCACCTGGGTGCCGTCACGTGCGTCCAGCAGCGTCAGATCGGCCTTCACCCGCTCCGGGCGTACCACCGGTTCCATCGCCACCGCGGCGGGCTCGGGCTTTGCGCTGGCGCTCGGTGTGACATCGCCCGGCGGCCCGCCCCACCACAGCTCCGAGACCCCGGTCGCGACCACCAGCGCGACACAGGCGGCGGCCACCGCGGCCGCGGCCGCCCGCCACCGGGCACGACGTCGCTCGGCACGACGTCGTTCGCCCGCCGCCGACAGGATCCGTTCCAGCAGCGCGTCAGCCGGCCATTCAGCGGGCGCCTCCGGTGCGGTGAACCGCTCGGCGGTGGCGGTCGGAAGCCTGCTCAGCAGCGCGGGCAGCTCCGCCAGACCGGCCAGCTCACCGCGGCACTCGGCACACTCACCGAGGTGCAGCTCGTACGAGTCGCGATCCGCGGCGCTGAGTGCCCCCAGCAGGTACGCCGCGTCGTCATGCGCGCGTTCACACGTCACCGGGTCACCCCCATCTCCTCCAGTACGAGACGCAACGACCGCAGTGCGTAGTGCAGGCGTGACTTGACCGTGCCCTGTGGGATTCCCAGCCGGGCAGCGACAGTCGCGAGCGACGCATCCCGGTAGAAGCACTCCACCAGCACGGTCCGGTGTGCCGGCGACAACCTCGCGAGCGCATCGGCGACCACCCAGGACTCCAACGCCCGGTCGGTCTCGTCGGCCGTGTACGTCTCCGGCGCCGAGTCCGTCACCACTTCCACGGGTCGCGCCCGGCGCCGCCGCCAGGCGTCGATGGACAGGTGCCGCGCGGTGGTGAACAGCCAACCGCGTACGGATCCACGGTTCGGGTCGAGGGCACCGGGGTTCCGCCAGGCGCGCAGCAGGGTTTCCTGAACCAGTTCCTCGGCATTGCCCGGATCGCCACTGGTCAGGCGCAGCGCGTGTGCGTACAACGCGGCGCCGTGCGCGGTGTACAGCGCGGTCAGAAGCTCGGCGTCGGCCTCACTCACGTCATCAGAATCCGGCACCACCCGAACACCCGACTCCTTCACCACCAGTACCACGGACCATCGCGCCGAGAGGTTCATGTCCTCCGGCGAGTCCCGGACAAGGAGACCGCCGGGCCGAACCGGATCGCCCTCGCGTACGTGGAAGTACCCACATGTGCCGCGCCGGGATGCTCAGCCGATCTCCCGGACGATCACGCCCACACCGATTGGAGCCCCCATGACAGAGTCGTCACACCGCTCCCTCGTCGTCGAGTCGCTGCCGGTGGGTGGACATCGCGTCCATGTGGTGCGCGACGACCTGCTGCCCGGCGGCACGAAGGAGCGCGCCGCCGTACCGTACCTGAGGTGGTTGGTCGACGAGGGCCACCACGAGTTCGTGTACGCGTCCCCGTTCGCCGGGTTCGCTCAGGTCGCGCTCGCCGCCGCGGCCGACCGGCTGGGGGTGGCCTGCCAGTTGTTCTGCGAGTCTGATCCGGCTCGGCCGGGCATGGCTCGGCACGAGTTCACCACGTTGGCGGCCGGGTTCGGGGCGAGGATCGAGCTGGTCCGCGACCTGGCGACCGGCCACCGCAAGGCGCAGCGGTACGCCGCCGCTCCTGGCCGGTACCAGGTGCCGCTGGGCTTCGACGACGAGCGGTTCCGCAAGCTGATGGCCGCGGAGCTGACCTCAGCGTGGCACCAGCTCCGGGACCAGATCGGCGGGTCCCCGCGGCGGCTGTGGCTGCCCGTGGGCAGCGGTACGCTCGCCAACTGTTTCCGCAGCGCTATCGGGGACGACGTTCGGCTGCTCTGCGTCGACGTACGGGTACTGCCGACCGGGGACGGCCGGTTGACCGAGATCGCGGGCTGGTCGAACGCCGAACTCCAGCGGGCGCCGCAGGCGTTCGCCGAGCCGGCGTCGCCGCCGCCACCGGTGCCGTCGAACGCCCACTACGACGCGAAACTGTGGCAGTTCATCACCGCCGCCGGGCGAGATGGCGACGTCTGGTGGAACGTCGCCCGGTGAGATCGCTGCCGCCGCACGCAGCGCGGCCGGATGAATCCGGACCCGAACCAGGGTTCACCCCCCGGAACGGACCACGTCCCCGGCGGCTCACCAGTTCACATGTCCAGGCCGGCCATCAGCTCGTCAGCGGCGGCGTACGGATCCAGCCCACCGGCCACCACTTTGGCCGCCAGCGAGTCCAGCAGTGCCCCGTCGTGGTGTTCTCCGATCCGCTGCCGTACGCCGGCGAGGGTGATCGCCTCGATCTCCGCGGCCGCCCTGGCCCGGCGCCGCCGCTCCAACTCGCCGTGTTCGGTGAGCCAGCCGCGATGCTTGTCGACGGCGGCCATCAGGTCGTCGATCCCCTCGTCACGGGACGCGACGGTCTTCACGATCACGGGGCGCCACTCCCCCGGGCCACGCTCGCCGAGCGCGATCATCCCGCGGATGTCCCGTACGGTCGCCTCGGCGCCGTCCCGGTCCGCCTTGTTCACCACGAACAGGTCGGCGATCTCCAGGATCCCGGCCTTGACCGCCTGGATCGCGTCTCCCATTCCGGGTGCGAGCAGCACCAGCGTGGTGTCGGCCAACGACGCGACCTCCACCTCGGCCTGCCCGACCCCGACGGTCTCCACGATCACGACGTCGCAGCCGGCTGCTTCGAGCACCCGTACCGCCTGGGGGGTGGCGGCGGCGAGGCCCCCGAGGTGGCCCCGGGAGGACATGGAACGGATGTAGACCCCGGAATCGGTGGCGTGGTCCTGCATCCGTACCCGGTCGCCGAGGATCGCCCCGCCGGTGAACGGCGAGGACGGGTCCACCGCGAGTACGCCGACCCGCAACCCGCGAGCCCGGTACGCCCGTACCAGCACATTGGTGGAGGTGGACTTTCCGACGCCCGGTGCCCCGGTCAGGCCCACCACCTGCGCGTTCCCGGTGTGCGGGGCGAGTGCCGCCATCACCTCGCGGAGCACTGGGTGCTCGTCCTCGACCAGCGATATCAGTCGCGCCACCGCCCGTGCGTCACCGTCCCGGGCCCGTTCCAACAACTCCGGTACGTGAAGCGAACGCCGGAGCGACCGGCCCGGCACGGCGGTCATCAGGACGCCGGGACCCGTACGATCAGCGCGTCGCCCTGGCCGCCACCGCCGCAGAGCGCCGCGGCACCGAGGCCACCGCCGCGCCGCTTCAACTCCAGCGCCATGTGTAGTACGAGGCGCGCCCCGGACATCCCGATCGGGTGTCCCATCGCGATCGCCCCGCCATTGACGTTGACCGTCTCCTCGGTGACGCCGAGGTCCTTCATGGACTGGATGCCGACGCTGGCGAATGCTTCGTTGATCTCGATCAGCTCCAGGTCGGAGACGGTGAGGCCCTGCTTGGCGAGCGCGGCGTTGATCGCCCGGGAAGGCTGCGACTGCAGCGAGGAATCCGGGCCGGCAACCACACCGTGGGCGCCGATCTCGGCGAGCGGGGTCAACCCCAGCTCGGCCGCCTTGGCTGCGCTCATCACCACCACCGCGCAGCCGCCGTCGGAGATCTGGGACGCCGATCCGGCGGTGATGGTGCCGTCGGCGGCGAACGCCGGACGCAGCTTGCCGAGTGACTCGGCGGTGGTGTCCGGGCGTACCCCCTCGTCGGTGGCGAATCCGACCGGGTCGCCCTTGCGCTGCGGGATCTGGACCGGGACGATCTCGTCGTCGAACACGCCGTTCTTCGCCGCGGCGGCGGCCCGCTGGTGGGAACGGGCGGCGAAGCCGTCCTGGTCCTCACGGCTGATGCCGAGCTTGGCATTGTGCTTCTCGGTCAGCTCACCCATCGCGACGTCGGTGAACACGTCCCAGAGCCCGTCGTACTGCATCGAGTCGATCAGGTGGGTGTCGCCGTACTTCACGCCGGTACGGGATCCCTTGTGTACGTGGGGCGCGTT
Source organism: Micromonosporaceae bacterium (assembly GCA_050701795.1). Taxonomy (GTDB): domain Bacteria; phylum Actinomycetota; class Actinomycetes; order Mycobacteriales; family Micromonosporaceae; genus WHSM01. The sequence continues at coordinate 939 of JBOGDK010000123.1, read as the reverse complement.
GGTCATCGACTCCATGCCACCGGCGACCACCACGTCGAACTCGCCGGCCCGGATCAGCTGGTCGGCGAGCGCGATCGCGTCCAGCCCGGACAGGCAGACCTTGTTGATGGTCAGCGCCGGTACGTCCATCCCGATCCCCGCGGCCACCGCGGCCTGCCGGGCGGTGATCTGGCCGGCGCCGGCCTGCAGCACCTGGCCCATGATCACGTACTGCACCTGGTCGGGGGTGACGCCACTGCGTTCCAGCGCGCCGGAGATGGCCACACCGCCGAGGTCGGCTCCGGAGAAGTCCTTGAGTGAGCCGAGCAGCCTCCCCATCGGGGTACGTGCTCCGCCGACGATGACCGAGCCGGTCGTCCTGCTCGTTGCCGCGCTCATGAGCCGCCTCCTGAGTGACCGATGTCATTGTCTTCTGACCGATGTCGTTGTCGATTTCGTGACCTGAACCAGCGTTCAAGCGCCACACTACCGAGCATGGATTCCGCAAGCATCGGGCTGCTGCGCATTGATCACGTGGGAATCGCCATATCCGACCTGGACGAGGGCATCGCGTTCTACGAGCGGACCTTCGGGATGCGGTGCGTACACACCGAAACCAACCCGGAGCAGGGGGTACGGGAGGCGATGCTCGCCGTCGGCCCCGACGCCACGGGCGGGTACGTGCAACTACTGGCCCCGTTGTCAGCGGATTCCACGATCGGGAGGTTTCTGGACCAGCGGGGGCCCGGGATCCAGCAGGTGGCGTACACCGTGGCCGATATCGACACCGCCTGCGCGGCGCTGACGCAACGGGGCGTGCGCCTGCTCTACGACACCCCGAAACGGGGTACCTCGAATTCGCGGGTCAACTTCGTCCACCCGAAGGACGCCGGCGGTGTCCTGGTGGAGTTGGTGGAGCCGGCGACGGAGCCGGACCACTGAGCAGTGCGGTTTGCCACT
>JBOGDK010000122.1:0-11860 GCA_050701795.1 Micromonosporaceae bacterium | reverse complement strand
GGTGCCCATCCGGTAGGGCCCTACTCGGTACTCGACGCGCAAGCGGCGCTGGCCGCCTGGGATCCGGCCGCGGGTGGCCAGTTCTCGCTGGGCGCCCTGCGAGGCCCGCGACTGCTCGGTGCGGTCGGCCTGATGCCGGACGGCCCTGGAAGTGTCGAGTTGGCGTACTGGGTACGGCCGGAGGAGCGGGGCAGGGGTCTCGCCTCCCGTGCCGTGTCCGCCGCGACGCTGTGGGCCCACCTCGCGCTCGGCGTGCCCCGGATCTGGCTGGAGATCCAGCCCGGCAACGAGCCCTCGCTACGGCTTGCCCAGCGTGCCGGCTACCGGTTCGAAGCGCGCCTCCCGCAGCACTGCCGGGACTGGATGTCCGACGACCCCGTAAACGACACGTGGCATGACTGCCTGATCTGGGTCCACAAGTCCACCACCGCCAGTTGACGCGCCCGGTCGCACGTACCCATCCAAACGATCTTGGGCGGTTGTGACGGTGTGGGCGACCGATTCTGCCCGAGATCGCGGCGAAGCCGCCCGGGTGATGCCGGTCAGTCCCGCGGGCTGGCCACAGGCAGACCCGCGTCCGTCGTGGCGGCGGCGAGCCGCTCGTCGTACGTGACCAGACCGTCGAGTTCGTCGCCCAGCACTCGCGCGGTGGTCAGGTGGATGGCGTCCAGGGAGCGCAACGTCCGGTCGGGCTCGTTCAAAGCGCTGTCCACGATGTCGTCGTCGACGCTGATGTAGTCGAAGGCGGACAGCAGGTCGCGGGCATCGGGGAGCGCGACGGGCAGCGCCCGGGTCACGGCTCTCATCACCTCGATGCGGAGCAGCGTGGAACTCACCCACGCGGCGTCGGTGTGGGCGTCGTAGAAGGCAGCTAGCGCTTTGGAGTGGCGCTCCTCGGCGAGGAGTTTCAGAGCCGCGGAGGTGTCGATGTAGTAGAGGGTCACCAGCGTTCCTCGTCACGCAGTGACTGGAGCGCGTCGCTCAGCCGATCGGTGCCGTCGCTGGGCCGCATCCTGGGCCGGTACCCGGGCCGGGTCGCCAATCGAGCCCGGCCCGACTCGACCAGGCGCGCCATCGTGGGGACCGGCGGCCTGTCCTCCACCGGGGTGATCCGCGCGATCAGGCGCCCGTAGTCGGTGACGTCGATGGTCTCGCCGTGCCGCACTCGCCCAAGGACCTCACGGGTGTTGTGGCGCAACTCCCGGAGCCCGACGGTGTGGTCAGGTCGCGCAGCCATGCCAAGAAGGTATCACGAATTTGTTGCACAGATGTATGCCGGGCCGCCACCGGGTCGGCTCCTCGAGCTCAGAGCGTAGCGCATCGGGACACGGCGGGCTACGATCCCTTCATGAAGACCATCACGCAGCGCGAGTTCCGGAACAACTCCGCGGCCGTCATGGACGACGTTGAGCGCGGCGAGACCTATCGGATCACCCGGGCAGGCACTCCCGTCGCCGAGCTCCGGCCGCTGCCCGCGCGCCGCCGGTACGTACCGACCGAGGAGCTGGCTCAGGCCGTGGCGGCGTTGCCACACGTTGACTACGAGGCCATGCGGCGCGACACCGACGAGTTCTTCGGCGACGGTGGTGACCGTGTCGACTGAGACTGGCTCGGCGCCCGGCCACGAGCGGGGACTGCTCGACACCTGCGTAGTGATCGACCTCGCCGAGCTGGCGGGATCCGGCACACTGCCGCGCGAGAGCGCCGTCAGCGCCTTGACACTCGCGGAGTTGGCCCAGGGCGTCGCGACCGCGAAGAGCTCCACCGCGGTGATGGCCCGGGCGCAACTGCTGTCCGACGTGGAGGGCAGGTTCGACGCTCTGCCCTTCGACGCCCAGGCCGCGCGGCGCTACGGAACCCTGGTGGCCATGACGGTTGCCGCGGGACACGATCCGCGACCCCGGCGGATCGATCTCATGATCGCCGCGGTGGCCGCCGCCCACTCGTTGCCGCTCTTCACACGCAACGGCGCCGACTTCAAGGGCCTCGAGGGCGCGCTCACCGTGGTGAGCGTGTGACACCGCGGTACGGACGGTGCTGCTGACCGAACCCCGGACACATCCCACTAGTAGGCGTTCAGAAGTCGCCACACAGGTTAGCCTCGGCACCATGGGTGACGACTCAGGCGACGGCAAGGAACTGCACGTCAGTCCACCGAAGAACTGTGCCGCCGGGGTGCCCGCGGTGGCCACCAGCGTGGCCCGCACGTACCAGCAGGGCCTGGTACGTGGGGTGAAGGCGCTGCGGCTGGTGAACCAGACCGAGGGCTTCGACTGTCCCGGCTGCGCCTGGCCGGAGCCGGGCAAACGGCACCTCGCCGAGTTCTGCGAGAACGGGGCGAAAGCGGTCGCAGAGGAGGCCACCAAGCGTCGGGTCAGCGACAGATTCTTCGCCACGCACAGCATCGAGGACCTCTCCGGCCGCAGCGGATACTGGCTGGGCCAGCAGGGGCGCCTCACCGAGCCGATGTTCAAGGGCGCCGGCCAGACCCACTACAAGCCGATCACCTGGTTCAACGCCATCGAGTTGATCGCGAACGAGCTCAGAGAGCTGGATTCGGCGGACCAGGCGGCGTTCTACACCTCGGGGCGTACCAGCAACGAAGCGGCGTTCGTCTACCAGCTGTTCGTACGGCAGTTCGGGACCAACAACCTGCCCGACTGCTCGAACATGTGCCACGAGTCCAGCGGTACGGCGCTCACCGAAACCCTCGGGGTGGGCAAGGGCAGCGTACTGCTGGAGGATCTTGACAAAGCGGATCTGATCTTCGTGGTCGGGCAGAACCCGGGCACCAACCACCCCAGGATGTTGACCGCGCTGGAGAGCGCCAAGCACAACGGCGCGAAGATCATCGCCGTGAACCCGTTGCCTGAGGCGGGTCTGCTGCGGTTCAAGAATCCGCAGAAGCTCTCCGGGCTGATCGGCAAGGGCACCGCACTGGCGGACCTGTTCTTGCAGATCCGGGTGAACGGCGACCTGGCGCTGTTCCGGGCGCTCAACCAGCTCCTGCTCAAGGCCGAGGAGGCGGCCCCCGGCAAGGTGCTCGACCTCGACTTCATCCGGCAGCACACCACCGGGTACGACAGGTTCACCCTCGATGTCACGAACACGTCGTGGTCCGACGCGGAAGAGGCCACCGGGCTGACCGCCAAGGAAATCAACCTCGCCCACACGTTCGTGCTCGACTCGAAACGGATCATCGTCTGCTGGGCGATGGGTCTGACCCAGCACCGCAACTCGGTCGCCACGATCCGCGAGATCGTCAACTTCCTGTTGCTACGCGGCAACATCGGCAGGCCCGGCGCCGGGGTGTGCCCGGTACGCGGCCACAGCAACGTCCAGGGTGACCGCACCATGGGGATCTACGAGAAGCCGCCGCCGTGGATCTCCCGGCTCGGTGACGAGTTCGACTTCGAGCCACCCCGCGAGGCCGGCTACGACACCGTGGAAACCATCCGCGCGATGCGCGACGGGAAGATCAAGGTCTTCTTCGGGATGGGCGGCAACTTCGTCAGCGCCAGCCCGGACTCGGCGGTGACCGAAGCGGCGATGCGGCGGTGCCGGCTGACCGTACAGGTGTCGACGAAGCTGAACCGGTCGCACGCGGTGACGGGGGAACGTGCCCTGATCCTGCCGACCCTCGGGCGTACCGACCTCGACGTCCAGGACGGTGGCCCGCAGAAGGTCTCGGTGGAGGACTCCATGGGCGTGGTGCACGCCTCGGCGGGCCGCCTGACACCACCCGCCCCGGGCATGCTCAGCGAGGTGGCGATCGTCTGCCGCCTGGCCCACGAGGTGCTGGGTACGGACGAGCCCTGGAAGGCCTTCGAGGCGGACTACGACACGATCCGGGACCGGATCGCCGAGGTGGTCCCCGGCTTCGAGGACTACAACAGCCGGCTCGCCGAGCCCGGTGGCTTCACGCTGCCGCACGCACCTCGGGACAGCCGCTCGTTCCCGACGAAGAGCGGCAAGGCCACATTCACGATCAATGAGCTGGAGGTGCTACGGGTGCCGAGGGACCGGCTGCTGCTGCAGACCATCCGGTCACACGACCAGTACAACACCACCATCTACGGTCATGACGACCGTTACCGCGGTGTGAGGAACGGGCGCCGGGTGGTACTGGTCAACGGCGACGACCTGGACGCGCTCGGGATCCACGACGGCGCGAGGGTGGACCTGGTCAGCGAGTGGTCGGACGGGTCGGAACGCCGGGCACCGGGGTTCTGCGCGGTGGCGTACCCGACGGCGCGCGGCTGCTGTGCGGCATATTTCCCGGAGACGAACGTGCTGGTGCCGCTGGACAGCACCGCGATCGGGAGTAACACCCCGACGTCGAAGTCTGTGGTGGTACGCCTGGACCCCTCCGAGGAGCCTGCCGGATAACTCCCGCCGGCCGGCCAGCGAGTTGTTCAGCAGACTTCTAAGGGTACGTTTGGTCCACCTGAGGGCTCCTCACGGGCGTCCCCGAGCACGCTCCTGGGTTGCTAATGTGCGCCAATCTATGGGTCGGCGCACCAGAGTCAGGAGGGCAATGGTGGACGGGTCTGAGGAGCAACTGTACGCCGCGGCGGCAGCTGGCGACCTCGACGCGATGGACCGTCTGGGGACGTACCTGAACCGTGCCGGTCGCGTAACGGATGCGGAACAGTGGTGGCGGCGCGCCGCCGAGGCCGGCCACACCCGGGCGATGCACCACCTGGGAGAGCTACTGCACCGCATCGGGCGTACGAATGATGCCGACACCTGGATGAGCCGCGCCGCGAGCGCGGACATCAGTGCCCTGCTCGGTGGGTCGGGTGGCCGCACCGCTCCGGCTCCGCCCCCTGCCGCTGCGCCGCCTCCGCCCGCTGCGCCGCCTCCGCCTGTTTCCGCCCCGCCTGCCGGTCCCCCGGTTCCTCCGCCGCCTTCCGCTGCGCCGCCTCCGCACGGGGCCGCTGCCCCTTCTCCGCCGCCGGCTGGCCCGGCTCCTCCGCCGGCGGATGGGCCGTGGGCCGGCGGACCGCGAGCCGGTGAGCAGGCTCCCGGCGAGTCACCGGCCGCTTCCGCGGCACCGGCGGCTCCGGCTTCCACGGCACCGGCGGCTCCGGCTTCCGCCGCACCAGCGGGCCCGGCCGGGTCAGGCGACTGGGCGATACCTCCGCCCAAGGCTCAGTTCGTTCCGGATGGCGCAGCCGAGGAAGCCGCGCGGCCGGCGCAGCGCGCGTCGAATGAGTCAGCGGTCCCAGCGCCCACTTCGCCGGCCGTACCGCCTCCGCCCGCTGGGCCTGCCGTACTGCCCCGGGCAGGTGAGCCGGCAGGGTCCGCTTCCGGGATCGCGGGTGCCCCAGCAGTGGGTATGCCGGAGGGGCCGCCGCCGGCGTGGCCCCCGCCACCGGGGTGGCCGCCTCCACCGGCTGCTCCGCCTCCACCCGCCGACGATGCCGGCCCGCCATCCGGGGGTACGCCGGTGCCCACAGAACGTGCGGCGCAGGCTTCGGGGCACGTACCGTCGACGGCCGGGGCACCCGGGCACCCGGCGGCGGAGAGCCCCGACGAGATGTACGAGCGTGCCTCGGAGCTGGCGCGTACCGGGCGGACGTCCGAGGCGGAGGAGTGGTATCGGCGCGCCGCTGAGGCGGGTCATCCACGGGCGATGTTTCTGCTGGCCAGCCACCTGGAGGCGGACGAGCGTACGGACGAGGCCGCACAGTGGCTCACCCGGGCGGCCGAGGCTGGCGACCACGACGCGATGGCGAAGCTGGGTCTGCGGCAATTCCACGCGGATCAGCCCGCTGAGGCGGAGCGGTGGTGGCGGCGCGGGGCAGAGGCAGGCGATCCGGCGTCGATGTACCTGCTGAGCTCCCTGATGGAGGTCCAGAGTCGTGGTGCCGAGGCGGCGACGTGGTTGGTGAAGGCGTCCGATGCCGGTCACCCCGCGGCGATGGACCGGTTTGCCGACGTCCTTGCCAACGCGGGCCGTACGGACGAGTCGCGGCAGCTCCGGCAACGGGCCGCCGCCGCTGGTGACCCGGATGCGTTGAACGAGGTGGGCCTCTGGGCCAGGGAGGCCGGCGACGACGCGGAAGCCGAGCGGTGCTGGCGGCTATCGGCCGAGTCCGACCACCCACCGGCGATGTCCAACCTGGGGGCCCTGCTGGCTGGTGCCGGCCACGATACGGAAGCTGAACTGTTCCTGCGCCGTGCCGCTGAACACGGTGAGACCCTGGCGGTGGCCAACCTCGGTGCACTGCTGTTCCACGGTGGTCGGGTCGAGGAGGCGGAACCGCTGCTGCGGCAGGCTGCCGAGCAGGGGCACACCGGAGTTGTCAGCATCCTCACCGAGCTGCTTGTCAACAGCGGCCGTGCGGCCGAGGCCGCGCCGTGGTGGCAGCAGGCGGCTGAGGCCGGCGACCCGGATGCCGCGTACTATCTGGGGGTTCTCGCACAGTCGGAGACCGGCGACATGGGCGCCGCCGAACGCTGGTACCGCCAGGCGCTCGACGGCGGGTACCACGACCCGGCCTACGTGATGCGCAATCTTGGCCTGATCTTGGAGCAGGCTGGTCGTCTGGAGGAAGCGGAGAAGCTGTTCCGGCAGGGCGCCGAGAACGGGCTCGCGATGATCATGGCCGACCTTGGTGTCGTACTGAACAACACCGGACGCGCCGAGGAGGCGGAGAAGTGGTTCCGCCGTGGCGCTGACCTCGGCGACAGCAGCTGCATGAACGAACTCGGAAACCTGCTGGTACGTACCAACCGCAGGCCCGAGGGCTTCCAGTGGTGGCGCCGGGCCACCGAGGCTGGCGATCGGGCGGCGATGATCAACTACGGTGAGGTGCTTGGTCAGAGCGGGCAGACCGCTGAAGCGGAACGCCTCTACCGGCACTCACTCGGTCTGGGTTATCCCGCGGCGGTGGACGCGCTCGCCGCCTTCCTTGAACAGAACGGCCGCCACGAGGAGGCGGCGCAGGTACGGCGTGACGGCCCGCCCCCGGAGGCCGAGCTGCCGGCGGCCGCGGATCAGCAGGACAACGCCCCCGTAGCCGCTGCGGCCTCGATCACCATCGACGAGCTCGCCGCCGCGAAAGCGGAGCTGATCGCTGTCGGGCCTGATGAGATGCCGGCAAGCACTCGGGAGATGCTGCTGTGGAAGCTCGCCCAGGCCGGAGACCCGGACGGCATGGCGCAACTCGGCGTGGAGCTGAAGCAGAGCGGGCGCCTGGTCGAAGCTGAGGAGTGGTATCGGCGCGCGGCCGAACACGGCAACCCGCAGGCATGTTTCAACCTGGGTCTGCTGTTGACGGAGACGAATCGGCTCGCTGAGGCCGAACAGTGGTATGTCCGTGCCGCCGACGTCGGCGACGCGCAGGCGATGACCAATCTGGGTGGTCTGCTGGTGGGCAGCGGACGGGAGTCCGAGGCGGAGCAGTGGTACCGGAAAGGTATTGAACACGGCGACGCTACGGCGATGTACGGCCTCGCGATGCTGTGCGCCCGTACCGGCCGGCTGGACGAGGCTCAGGAGTGGCTGGTCAAGGCGCAGGAAGCGGGCGTCGAAGACGAGATGGGCCTCAGCGCGGTGATAGCGGCGGGCGGGAAGCTGGTCGGGGTCGCCACTCCGGATCAGAATCCGGAGCTGCTCTGGTCGACCCTGGCGAGTCAGGCCGACGAGGGCGACGCCGACGCGATGTACATCCTTGGCGGCCTGCACGCTCAGGACGGCGAAGAGGCTGACGCCGAGACGTGGTGGCGGCGCGCGGCGCAGGCGGGACATACCGGAGCGGCCTCAGACCTCGGCCTGTTGCTGGTACACGCTGGCCGGGAGGACGAGGCGATCGGGTGGTGGGAGCGTGCCGCCAAAGCTGGGTCGACCGAAGCGATGCTCCAGCTCGGAGTCAGCCGCGAGGCTGCCGGATTCCCAGGTGAGGCTGAGCGCTGGTGGCGGCGGGCAGCCGAGGCCGGCGACGTGAATGCGATGGCTGCGCTGGGTGGCATGTTGGGGGAGACGGGTCGGGAGCGCGAGGCCGAGACGTGGCTACGCCGAGCCGCGGAGGCGGGCGACATCAACGGCATGTTCAATCTCGGCGTGCTGTTGGCGCAGGCGGATCGTGATGAAGAGGCGGAGATCTGGTGGCGTCGCGGCGCCGAGGCTGGAGACGCCGACTCGATGCGTACGCTCGCCAGACTGCTGGAGCAGTCGGATCGCGGGGGCGAGGCCGCGCAGTGGCAGGAACGGGCGGCACAGCTGGATCGCGAGCAGGGCAGGGAACCGCGCGGGCCCGGGGTCGACGAGGGTTCTGAGCTGGCCGGCTCGGGCTCGGCGGACGACACCGAGGATCCGGACGACCTTCACGAGCGCGGGGTGGTGCGGCTGGACGCGGGAGACCTTCCAGAGGCGGAGTCGTTGCTCCGGCGTGCCGTCGAGTTGGGGCACCTTGGCGCGATGAGCAGCCTCGGTGACGTCCTGGACCGCCAGGAGCGGCTTGACGAGGCGGAACGCTGGTACCGCCGTGGCGCGCACCGTGGCGATGCCTTCCCGATGGCGCGGCTGGCGGTGCTGCTGGCGCGTACGGAGCGGCCGGAAGAGGGTGCCGAGTGGTTGGAGAAGGCTCGTACGGCTGCGGGGGACGACCCCGGGCTGCGAGACTTCCTCGACACCTCCGAGCAGCTGTTCCAGCTCCTGTCGGATCCGGAAGCGGCAGAGGACGTGCAGATCCTGGAGCGGGCCCATCGCGGTGACGTGGAGGCGTTGTTCCAGGTCGGTATGGCACACGTGGAGGCCGGTGAGCTGGCCAGCGCGGAGGAGACCCTCCGATCGGCTGCTGAGCAGGGGCATGTCGACGCGATGTACTGCCTCGGCGTGTTACAGGGTCAGAGCGGTCAGATGGACGAGGCTGACCGGTGGTGGCGTCGCGCCGCGGACGGTGGCAACACCGACGCGATGCACAATGTGGCCGCGCTGTTGTCCCAGCAGGGGCGTACGGGCGAGGCCCGTGCTTGGTACCGCAAGGCGGCCGAGGCGGGCGACCCCCAGTCCATGTACGACTTCGCGGTCTTCCGGTATCAGGAAGGTGCCGGCGACGAGGTCGAGTGGTGGCTACGGAAGGCCGCCGAGGCGGGACACGGGGAAGCGATGGGCAAGCTCGCCAGCCTGCTCGAGACCACTGGCCGGAGCGCGGAGGCTGACCGGTGGCGGCGTCGTGCCGCAGCGGCGCCCGAGTAGCGGCACCCTGGACGCTGAACTCCAAGCGGTCCGCCGCGGCCGCGACGATACTACGGCTGGTGTTGGCGTACGAATAGCGACTGCGCTATCTTGTTCTGTTTGTACGGCACAAAAATAGACGGCGCTGAATACGCCGTCTGACGGGAAGCAGAATAACTGACAGGGAGCCAGCTTGTCAAATCAGGTAACGGTCGCGAACAGCCTTGCTGATGCGGTTGACGAAGAGCAGGATTTCCTCTCCGTCCTCTACGGCAAGGTCGATGACCTGCGCGAACAGGCCCAGCGGCGGTTGGCGCAGGCGCTCAAGGAAACCGGCGGCACACACCAGGCCCGGTACGAACGAAACGCCACCATGACCCGGCACGCCGATCAGATAACGCAATTTGATGCCGTAGAAGAAGGGCTCTGTTTCGGCCGCCTGGATTTCGACGACGGCGAGTTGTGCCACATTGGCAGAATCGGCATTTTTGATGACGCCAATGGCTATGAACCGCTGCTGCTGGACTGGCGCGCACCAGCGTCACGCCCGTTCTACGTCGCTACCGCCGCCTCGCCCGAGGGGGTACGCCGGCGCCGGCACATCCGTACCCGGGGACGCGAGGTCACCGCGGTCGACGAAGAGGTGCTCGATCTCGCCACGGCGAAACCCGAGGGGCTGACCGGGGAGGCCGCCCTGCTCGCCGCGGTGAACGCGAGCCGTACCGGCCGGATGACCGACATCGTGCAGACCATCCAGGCCGAGCAGGACACCGTGATCCGCTCCGAGCTGCGCGGCGTACTGGTGGTGCAGGGAGGGCCCGGCACCGGCAAGACAGCCGTCGCGCTGCACCGTGCGGCGTACCTGCTGTACACGTACCGGCGGCAGCTGGCCAAGCGCGGCGTCCTCGTGATCGGCCCCAACGAGACCTTCCTGAAGTACGTGTCGCAGGTGCTGCCGTCGCTCGCCGAGACGGACGTGCTGCTGCGTACCGTCGGCGAGCTGTTCCCCGGGGTGACCGCGACCCGGACGGAACCACCTCAGGTCGCCGAGATCAAGGGGCGGCCCGCGATGCGGAAGGTGATCGCCAACGCGGTCGCGGACCGGCAACGGATCCCCGAGGAAGCCCTGGAGGTCACCGCCGAGATCGGCCTGGGCAACGAGACGCTGCGGCTCGACCGGGCGATGTGTGAACAGGCGCGACACAAGGCCCGGCGCTCCCGGCGACCACACAACCTGGCCCGGCCGATCTTCGTACGGGAGATGATCAAGTCTCTGACCCGGCAGCTGACCCGCCGGCTGGGTGATGACCCGTACGGCGGCGGCAACCTGCTCGACGAGCGGGACGTGGCGCAACTCCGTCAGGAGTTGCGGGACTCCACCGCGTTGTACGAGGCGCTCGACTCGTTGTGGCCAACGCTCACCCCGCAGCGGCTCCTCACCGACCTGTACGCGTCCGGCGAGGCGCTCGCTTCGGCGGCGCCGAGGTTGAAGGCCGCCGACCGGGCACTGCTGGAGCGAGCCGCGGCTGCCGGCGACACGCCCGACGGTGACACCCCCGACGCCGACACCTTTGGCGGTGACGCTCCCGACGGCGGCTGGACTCCGGCGGACGCGCCGTTGCTGGACGAGGCGGCCGAACTGCTCGGCGTCGACGACAGGGCCGAACGCGCGCAGGCCGAACGCCGCCGCCGGCAACAACGCGAGTACGCCGAAGGCGTCCTGGACTTGATGGAGGGCTCCCGTTCGTTCGACTTCGAGGGCCTCGAGAAGGACGACGCCGAGGTGCTGGTGGCGATGGACCTGCTGGGCGCCGAGCACCTGGCCGAACGGCACGAGGAGATCGACTACCGCACCACGGCGGAACGTGCCGCGGAGGACCGTACCTGGGCGTACGGGCACATCATCGTGGACGAGGCGCAGGAGCTGTCCCCGATGGCGTGGCGGATGGTGATGCGGCGGTGCCCCGCGCGTTCGATGACCATCGTGGGGGACGTGGCGCAGACCGGTGATCCTGGCGGCGCGTCGTCCTGGCAACGGGTCGTGGAGCCGTACGCGTCGGGGCGGTGGCGTACCGAGGAGTTGACGATCAGCTACCGTACGCCGTCTGAAATCATGGAGCTGGCCGGCGGCGTACTGGCCGAGATCGACCCGTCGTTGACCGTGCCCCGGGCGGTACGCAGCACCGGCGTACCGCCGGTGCGGTTGTCGGCCACGGCTGACCGGCTGGCCGCCACGACGGCTGAAGTGGCCGCCACGGAGTCCACAGAGGTCGGTGACGGCAGGGTCGGTGTGATCGTGCCTGCCGGCCGGGCCGACGAACTGGCCTACCTGGTCATGGCGACTGTGCCGGGCACCGCAGTCGGCTCCGATCCCGGGACGGTGCTGGGTCACGGGCGAGAGGCGCCATCGTTGCTGCGTAACCCGGTGGTGCTGCTGACCGTACGGCAGGCGAAGGGCCTGGAGTTCGACTCGGTCGTGGTGGTGGATCCGGAGCGGATCGTGGCGGAGTCACCGCGGGGTCGCAACGACCTGTACGTGGCACTCACCCGAGCCACCCAGCGGCTCACCATCGTCGAGGTCGGCCAGTCACTGTGAGGGAACGCGGCACTGTGTGGGAACGCGGCACTGTGTGGGAACGCGGCACTGTGTGGGAACGCGGCACTGTGTGGGAA
>JBOGDK010000121.1:0-11922 GCA_050701795.1 Micromonosporaceae bacterium | reverse complement strand
GCAGCACCTCGTTGACCTGCAGCTCCTGTCCCCCGTCGCGCTCGTACCGGTGACGGCCCGGCTCGGCGATCAGTAGCGGCCCGACCCTGCCATCGGCGTACCCGAGATGGGCGATCCGGTGCCCGGCCCGCAGGTGGCTGCGCAGCCGCTCCCGTTCAACCACCGGCGGGGCCCCCAGCAGGTCGGCGTAGAACAGCCCGAACACCGAGTCCGGCATCACCGCGTCGCGGTACTTGCCTTCCGACGCCGCCCGGTAGAACTCGCCGGTGTAGAGCGCGTCGAGCACCTGGCGGGCGCGGTCCAGCCGGTTGTCGTACTCGCCCAGATCCTCGCCACGGCGGCGGGACTCGTACCCGAGCGCGGCCCACATTCCCGCGCACAGCGACGTGGTGTACGTGGAGAACCCCCGAAGCGCGAGGTTGTCCCAGGTACTGTCGCCGAACTCGTCGTGCCGGGGCACACCGACACCGTCGGGGTCCTGCAGGGTGGTCACCTCGGCCGCGGCGCGCAACCGGCGCCACCCGGTCTCGTCGAGGTGCTGCCCGGACAGCCGGGCGTGCAGCAGCCACGCCAGGATGAACGCCGGATTCGAGTCCCGCCAGGTGTTCGGGTCGTCCCGCATCACGTACCCGTTGAGCCGTACGAACGGATCCTCGGCCGGGTTGCCCAGGTCGTGCGGCAGCTTGTCCGCGACCAGCACCTGGCGGGACTCCGTGACCCGGTAGACCGGCCGGGCCTGCCGGATTTCGCCGGCCAGTGCGTCGCTGAGGTCGCCGAACACGGTGTCGCCCAGCCGGGGCCAGGTGGCGGTCAGGGCGGGAAACGCGTAGTGCCACAGGTCGCTGGTGTCGTAGTAGAAGTAGCCCTCGTCGAAGCCTTCGAGCAGCCCGAGGTGTTCGGCGTTTCGCAGCGGTCCCAGTTCCGGATCGGGTTCCTGACCCGGGAGCACGCCGTCCACCCAGGTCGTGCCCAGGCTGCTGACGAGCCCCAGCTCATTGACCACACACCCGGCGACCCGCCCCGACCAGCCCCGGGACGTCAATGCGCTGAGGGTACGTTCGTGCCACTCGTCGATCCCCGTGAGCCACTGGTCCGCCCGGTCCAGTGCGTACCGGGCCAGTGCCGTGGCGTCCGGCACCGGCTGGCCGGCCCGCTGCCGCAACGCGGCGTACCGGCGGATCCAGCACCGACCCTCGCCGAACCGTACGTACGGCCAGTCGAAGGCCAGCACAAACCGGGTACGTGCGTGCCGGCGCCCTGCCGTCAGGTGTGCCGCGACGGCGCTGCCGATCGGCTCGTGCCAGTGGGCGCGCCACGAGTCGTCCGGGGTGACGCCGAGCTGACCTGTGGTCGCGAAGCCGTGGCGTACCGCGCCGAGGGTGAAGTGCTCTTCGGCGTCCGGCAGCCCCGTGGTGGCCTGACCCGTCCGGTACTGCACCTGCCGGGAGTACCCGTCGGCGTCCCCAGTCACCGCGACGCACACCTCCCCGGAGACGTCCCGCGGCCCCCCGACAGACAGATCCCGGCGTTGCAACACGAAGCCACCCACGACCGGAGGCGCCACGCCGACGTTGTGGTTCCCGGCATGGTGATGCCCAGGCCACGCGCGGTCTCCCCGGTCCTGTGAGGTCACCCAGGAGGCGCGCCACCCGTTCAGGTTCGGCCAGAACAGCGCCACGTCGATCGCGGGCAACTCGGGCTGCCCGGCAACCGGCTCGACGTCCACGTCGAAGACCACCACCGGCAGACCGGCGTCGTCCTCGGTACCGCCGACCACCGGTGAGTACGCCGCCAGCGTGACCACGAACGGCATGTCCGCCGCCCGGAACGTCTCGTGGCTGACCGGGAACAGCACCGAGACGTCGTGCTGGTCCACGTCGTCCCGGCGCAGGGCACGGCTGTGGTGCCCGGCCTCGTCCTGCCAGTGCACCATCAGGAACGCCGATTCGACGTCCGCGAGCAGGTGTGTCCCGGGTTGCAGGTGCCAACGGGTGAACCGTCCGGACAGGTCCCGCGAGAACGCCGGACCGCCGATGCCACCGAGGAACATCCCGTGCCCGGGGCCGTCGTCGTGACTGCCCGGCTTGGCGGTGAACTCGGCCCGCGGCACGTCGCTGGTGTGGAAGCCCGCCACCGTCGCCAACGTGTGGCGCGCGGCGGCGGCGCTCCGGCTGGTGTCACCGGTCATGGAAGCTCCAGGCAGACGGCGGGCGTGATGGGCAACGACTCGTCAGCAGTGGCGCCCTCCCAGGTGCGTTCTGGGGGCTCACCCGGTCAGGCAACGGTGACCGTCACCCCCTGGGCGTCCAGCCGCTGAGCCAGCGCCTCGGTTGGCGGCGCGTCGGTGATCAGGTTGTCGATCCGCTCCAGACCGCAGAGCAGCATCGGCCCGGCACGCCGGAACTTCTCCCGGCCCGCCAGCAGCACCACGGTCTCGGCGATGTCCATCAGTGCCAGCTTGGTCTCCCGTTCGGCATCCGCATGGACGTACACCCCGTCGGGGTCCACCGCGGCGGCGGCCATGAAGGCGGTACGTACCCGCAGCCGGCGCGCCGCCTCCACGGTCATCGAGCCCACGAAGGCCTGGCTCGGGGGATGCAACTCGCCACCGAGCCCGACCACGGTGACCTCCGGCCGGTGCAGCAGGTGGCTGATCACCGGTACGGAGTGGGTGACGACCATCCCGGCGTACGCCTCCGGGAGCGCGACCGCCAACTCGTACGCCGTCGTGCCCGCGTCCACGGCGATGGCCTCCGTGGCCTCGATCGACGCCGCGGCCTGGCGGGCGATCCGTCGCTTCGGCTCCGCCCGCTCCCCGGCGCGGGCGATGAAGCCAGGTGTCTGCAGCGTGCCGTGGGGCAGGCTCGCTCCGCCGTGCACCATCCGGACCTCGCCGAGTTCGGCGAGCCGGCGCAGATCCCGGCGCACCGTCATGTCACTGACCGCGAGCTCGCGGGCGAGTTCCGCCACGGACAGGAAGCCACTGGCGCGCAGCGAGGTGATGATCCGCTGCCGCCTGCCGGGTGCCCCGTTGTAGCGGAGCGCGCCCTGGGTCGGGGGGTTGGTCGCATCGGTGCTCGGAGAACTGCCAGAACTGCGCGCGGAGCTGGGCGGATGGCTGGTCACACGGCCTCCAGAGCCGGTTTGATTGGTCACCAACAGAGGATGTTGTTTTTCCACCATTCTTGGTTAGAGTCAGCATAGGTCCCGACCGTCGAGCCTGGAAAGGGGGGACCGAGCCGCGATGCCGCCCGATGCACCGCCGCCCGACCAGCGCCCCGGTCCCGGGCGGGCAGCGGTGGGCCCGGACGTCGCTGTGGTGTGCGTCGGCGTGGCCACCCTCGACGCGATCGCGTCGGTGTCGCACTTCCCCTCACCGGACGAACGCCTCGTCGCGGAGGAGATCAGCTTCGCCGGAGGAGGGCCGGCCGCCACCGCCGCGGTCGCCCTCGCCCGGCTCGGTGTGCCCACGGCGTACGTCGGGTGCGTCGGTGACGACCCGGAAGGCCAGCGGGTACGGGACGAACTCGCCACCGAGGGCGTCGACATCAGCGGGGTCACCGTGGCCCCCGGACGGCGTACCGCCGCGAGTGCCGTGATCGTCGACCGCGGCCAGCACACCAGGGCGATCTGCACCCGGCCACCACCGCCTCTGACGACGCTCAGCCCCGCGGCCGAGAACCTGCTGCGCGACGCTCGGTGGATCCACGCCGACCACGTCGGATGGGACGTGGTGGGGCGGATGCTCGGCACCTTCCGGTCACGGCAGCCAGCGGCGGCCCGGTCTGGGCCCCGGTTGTCGGTCGACGCCGGCAATCCGGTCCCCGACCTGCTGCTCCGAGACGTGGACCTGTTCGTACCCACCATCGAGGCACTTCGCCGAGAGTACGGCGACCGTCCCGACGCGGCCCTGCTGGCCACGGCGGTGGCGGACGGAGCGGACACCGTCGTCGCCACCCGGGGCGGGCACGGGGCGATCGCGGCAACCTCCGGTGGCGAGTCGGTCGACGTGCCTGGTGTGGCGGTACCCGACCTGGTCTCCACGCTCGGGGCCGGCGACGTCTTCCACGGTGCCCTGCTGGCCGCCCTGGTACGGGGTCTCCCGCTCCGTGCCTGCCTCGACTACGCCAACGCGGCGGCGGCCCTGTCCTGTCGCGGCCTGGACGGACGCTCCGCGATCCCGAGGCATCAGCAGGTGCTGGCCGCCATCTGAAGAAAGTGAGTCCCGTGACGTCCACCGACAGTGCCACTCAGCCGAGCCCGCCGAAGCAGACCGCACCGGGCGACCACCATGCCAGGCTGTCGCCGCTGCGCCGGCCGTCGGGCGGTTTCGCGATGCTCGCCCTCGACCAACGGGAGGCGCTGCGGGCGATGCTCGCCGAGCACCAGGACTCCCCGGTCACCGACGGCCAGGTCACCGAGTTCAAACTCGCCGCCGCGCGGGCCCTCACCCGGTACGCCTCCGGGGTGCTGCTGGACCGGCAGTTCGTCTGGGACCGTGCCGTGACTGAGGCCGCGGTGGCCCCGGGATGTGGCCTGATCGCCGCCGCGGACCGTTTCGAGGCGGCGCACGGCGACCTGGTCGGCGAGGTCACCATCGACAAGGACGTCGACCTGTCGCGGGTACGCACCCAGGGCGGCGCCGCCGCCAAACTGCTGGTGCTCCACCGCCCGGACGGCGACCCCGCCACCCGGATCGGGATGGTGCGGGAGTTCGTGGCCGGGTGCGACCGCGCGGGACTGGCGAGCATCATCGAGCCGGTCTCCCGGCCGCCGCTGGACGGGCGGGAGTGGGACTGGGACGCCGGAGTGCTGGCCGCCGCCACGGAGCTCGGCTCGCTCGGCGCGGACCTCTACAAGGCGGAGGTGCCGCTGCGCGGACAGGGCGAGCCGGACGAGATCCGGCGCCGGTGCGGGCGGCTCACGGAGATGATCGACTCCCCGTGGGTGGTGCTCTCCTCCGGCGTACCGCATCAGGTGTTTCCTCGCGCGGTGGCGCTGGCCTGCGCGGCGGGCGCGTCCGGGTTCCTGGCGGGGCGCGCCGTGTGGGCCGCCTGCGTCGGCGCTCCCGACCTGGACGCGGCGCTGAAGGGGCCGGCCGTGGACCGGCTGACCCGGCTGTGTGACGTGGTCGACGAGGCCGTTGGAGGCTGAGTGGGCCGGTCCCGCCCGCGACGGGCCGGGCCGGGCAGAACAGAGGAGACCGCCGGACGCTGGAGAGGAGCAGAGATGCCGCGTGTGGTGATGGTGCCGACCGCCCGCCCGACGTTCCGGACCGACGTCGCGGCCGAGCGGGCCGCCGCCGCGCGGGCCCTGGTCGAGCGACTGGGCGCCGACGTCTCCGGGCCCCGGGAGCTGGTGATGACGCCGCAGGACGCCGGGGCCGCGAAGGCGTACCTGGACCCGTCGGCGGATCTGTTCGTCCACGTGTGCGCCTCGTTCTCGGACGCCACCCCCGCGCTGCGTCTCTACGAAGGACTCGGCCGCCCGGTGCTGTTGTGGGCCTTCGAAGAGCCCGGCCCGGTCGGGGACCGGCTCTGGCTCAACTCGCTGTGCGGCGCGAACCTGTTCGGGCACGCGCTGGTACGCGCCGGGGGCGAGGCCAGCCTGCTCTACGGCGACCCGTCGCAGCCCGAGGTCGCAGACGCGTTGGCCAAGGCGCTCCATGGGACGCTCCCCCGGGTACCCGCGCCGGCCCTCCGTGAGGGAGAACGCGCCGCCCCGGGAGACGTCAACGGTCGGTTGGCCGAGCTGCGTGGCACCCGGATCGGGCTGCTCGGTGACGCACCGGACGGGTTCACCCCGAGCAGCTACGACGCCGTGCTGCTGCAGCGGCTCTTCGGTGTGACCGTCGAAGCGCTACCGGTTGCCGACTTCCTCGATCAGGTGCGCCAGGTCGACCCCGCGGACGCCACCGCCGAACGCGACCGGGCGCTGCGTGCGCAACCCAGTGTGGCGGCGCTGGACCACGGTGAGGTGTCGCTCTCGGCGGGCATCACCACGGCGCTGGGCGGCTGGGCCACCGGCTCCGCGCTCGCGGCGATGGCGGTGCGGTGCTGGCCGGAGTTCCCGGCCGAGCTCGGCGCGTGCCCGTGCGCCTCGCTGTCCCGGCTTGCCGACCTGGGAACCCCCACCGCCTGCGAACGGGACGTCTACGGCGCCATGACGATGCTGCTGATCCAGGCACTCGGGGGCGGGATGACGTACCTGGTGGACACGGTGGAGGCGGACCCGGTGGAGAACGTGGTGCGGTTCTGGCACTGCGGATCCGCCGCGACGGCGCTGGCCGCGGACCCGGACCACGCCACCCAGGACGTGCACTGCAACCGGCGGCTCGGCGTCGCCGGAAACTTCGCGCTGCGTACCGGGCCGGTGATCGTGGCACGGCTCACCGAGGATCCCGCGGCGGGCGGGTTGCGGCTGCTGCTCACCGCCGGTGAGTCGCTGCCGGAGCCGAACCGGTTCCAAGGCAACACCGCGGCGGTACGGCTGGACACTCCCGTACTGCCCGTGGTGCACCACCTGGTCACCGGCGGCTTCCCGCACCACACCGTGCTCGGGTTCACCGACGTACGGCCCCAGCTGCGTACCGCGGCGGACCTGCTGGGGATCCCCGTCGTGGACTGGTAGCCGGGTCCAGGCGCCTCACCGACTGACCAGGCTCAGACCCCGAGCCGTGGACTGGCAACCGTCACACCTTGAGCCGGGTGGCCCAGTCGGCCAATTCCGTGGCCACCTCCGGCGCGATCGACAGCGGCGCGTCGTCGGCGATCTCCTCGACCGGAGTGCGGCGCTGCCCCGGGGTACGGCCACCGGCGGCGCGTACCACCTCGGCCAGCGCACCCAGCCGCTGGACGCCGCCGCCGTCCACGGAGGTGCGTGCCGGGTCCAGCGCCACCACGAGGTGCCCGATCCGTTGTGGCGCCGAAGCGTCCTCGGCGGCGAACATGTCCACCACGTCGGTGGACAGCGCCGGTCCCACCAGTCCCCCGGTGAGCGCCTCGACTCCGAACGCCAACGCGAACCCCTTCGCGCCCCCGAGCGGCGCCAACATTCCCGCCAGAGCCGCCGCCGGGTCGGTGGTCGGTACGCCGGCCGAGTCGTACGCCCAACCCTCGGGCAGCGGCTCACCGGCCGCCGCTCGCTGTGCGATCTTCCCTCGGGCGACCGCGCTGGTCGCCAGGTCCACGATCGCGGGGTGCTCACCGTCAGCGCCGGAAGGGAACCCGGCCGCGATCGGGCTGGTCGACACCACGGGCCGGTCCCCGCCGGTCGGCGGCATCACGGCCGGTCCGTTGCTGAAGACCAGACCGGCGTACCCGGCGCGGATCAGCGGCAGCGTGTAGATGCCGAGCGCACCGCAGTGTGAGGACCGGCCGACCGTGGAGACCGCGACGCCGTACTCAGCGCAGCGCTTCGCGGCGAGTTCCGCGGCCCGCCACACCTGCCAGTGCCCGAGACCGTCCTCGCCGTCGAGGGCCAGCAGTGGGCCGGTGTCGTTGACCACCGGCAGCCCGGCATCGGGCCGGCAGCCCCCGGCGACCAGCCGGCGCAGGTAGTGCGGAAGCCGCATCAGGCCGTGCGAGCCGAGCCCCCAGCAGTCGGCCAGCACGATCGCCCAGGCGCTGCGGTCCGCGTGCTCCGGCGCCATCCCGGTGGCGGCGAGCAGTTCACCCGCCAGCGTGCGGGCCTCGGCCACGGTGGTGGTCACGACACCTCCCGGGCCTGGCGAACCGCGCCCACCGCGTCCCGGGCCCGCTCGCCGGAGAGCACCCGCGCGATGTCGTCGGCCAACACGGTGGCGATCCGGTGCTGGCTCTGCGCCGTGATCCCGGCGACGTGCGGCGTCAGCAGTACGTTGTCCAGCCGCTCCAGCCGGCCCGGCACCGGCGGTTCCGTGGCCCGTACGTCCAGTGCCGCCCCGGCCAACCGTCCGGCCTCCAGGGCATCGGCGAGCGCTGCTTCGTCGACCACCTCACCACGTCCGACGTTGACCAGGATCGCCTCCGGGCGCATGGTCGCCAGCAGGTCCGAGTTCACCAACCGGTTGGTCTGCGGGGTGGCCGGCAGGTGGATGCTCAGCACGTCCGCCGCCGCGGCCGTCTCCTCCAGGGACGCCAGCCGCACTTCCGGCTCGGCCCGGGCCACGTACGGGTCGTACGCCACCACGTGCATCCGCAACGCGAGCGCGAGCCGCGAAACCGCACGACCGGTGGCGCCGAGCCCGAGCAGCCCCCAGGTGCCGCCGGCCAGTTCCCGCCCGGCGCGGCGGTCCCAGCCGCCGTCACGGGTGTGCCGGTCCAGCGTCGCGATCTGGCGGGCGACGGCGAGTGCGGCGCCGAGAGTGTGTTCAGCGACGCTGACCGCGTTCGCTCCGAGCGCTGCGAGGACCACCACGCCGAGGTCGTCGGCGGCGGCCACGTCGATGTTGTCCAGTCCGACACCGGCGCGCGCCACCACCTGCAGCCGTGGCAGTGAGCCCAGCAGGTCCCGGGTCACCTGGGTACGGTTGCGCACCACCAGGGCACTCGTTCCGGCGAGGCAGTCGGGGAGCTGGTCCGGCTCCGGCTGCGGGGAGATCCGCCGTACCGACAGCCGGTCGGACAACCGGGCGAACGGTTCTCCCCAGACACCCTCCAGAACCGCCACGTCGGCGCTACCGGCGGGCGACCGGAGGCCGGTCGCGCCGGCGCCGGCGCCGGCTTCCGCCGCCGGGTCGTCTGTCGCGCCCCGGGCTCCGGTCAGAGGTTCTGGCACAGGTACCGGACCTCCTGGAACTCCTCGAGACCGAGGTCGGCGCCCTCTCGGCCCAGGCCGCTCTGCTTGACGCCACCCATCGGCGCGTGTGGTGCGCTCGGCAGGCCGGTGTTCACGCCCACGATGCCGGCCTCCAGCGCTTCGCCGACCCGCCACACCCGGGACGCGTCCCGGGTGAAGAAGTACGCCGCGAGCCCCATCTCCGTGGCGTTGGCCCGTGCGATCACCTCGGCCTCGGTGTCGAACCGGAACACCCCGGCGACTGGCCCGAACACCTCCTGGCAGGACAGTCCGACCCCCTCCGGTACGTCCCCCAGCAGCACCGGGGCGGCGTAGCTGCCGCCGTCCGGGACCGGCTTCGCCGCCGTCAGCGGCTTGGCTCCCGCGTCGACCGCTTCCGCCACCAGGTCGCGTACCGCTTCGACCCTGCTGTTGTCGATCAAGGGGCCCAGGTCGGGAGTCGGGTCGGCCAGCCCGTCCCCGACGGTCATCGCGTCCACCTTCGCCGCGAACCGGCCGGCGAACTCGTCGTACACGGCGGAATGGACGTAGAACCGGTTGGCGGCCATGCAGGACTGGCCGTTGTTGCGGAACTTGGCCAGCATCGCCCCGTCGACGGCGGCGTCGAGATCGGCGTCGTCGAACACGATGAACGGCGCGTCACCACCCAGCTCCAGCAGCGGCCGTACGATCCGCCGCGAGGAGAGCTCCATCACCCGGCGGCCCACCTCGGTGGAACCGGTGAAGCTGACCACCCGTACCGCCGGGTGGTCCAGCAGCGCGTCGGTGAGCTTGGAAGCGGGCCCGTGCACCAGGTTCAGTACGCCGTCCGGCAACCCCGCTTCCTGCAGGCAACGGACCAGCTCGACCACCGCGAGCGGCGCCTTCTCCGAGGCACGGGCCACCACGGTGCACCCGGCGGCGAGCGCCGGGGCGAGTTTGCGGGCCTGGATCGAGACCGGGAAGTTCCACGGGGTGAGGCTCGCCACCACACCGGCCGGCCTGCGGAATGTGATCTGCCGGCGTCCCGGCTGGTCGGGTTCGAGCACCTCGCCGGATGGACGCCGTGCCTGCTCGCCGAACCAGCGCAGATACGCCGCGGCGAAGCCCACCTCACCGACGGCTTCCGGGAGCCGCTTGCCGGTCTCGGCGGCCAGCGGCCGGCCGATCTCGTCAGCCCGGTCGGCCAGTGCCGTGGCGGCCCGCACAAGGGTGGCTGCCCGTACCGCTGGAGGGGTTTCCGCCCACTCGGAGGCGGCGGCGGCCGCGGCATCGGCGGCGGAGCCAGCGAGGGCGGCGTCGCCGTAGCCCACGCTGCCCACGACCGAGCCGTCCGCGGGGGCGGTGACGGTACGCCGGTCGGCGGGATCGTCCCAGACCCCGCCGACCAGGGTGGTGCCCGGCATCAGGCGCTCGGGTACAGCTTGGTGAAGACGAACTCCCGGTGTCCCAACGTCTCGGCGCCGGTCAGCCGGCCGTTGACGGTACGGGTGACCACGTCCATCAACTGGTCCCCTGCCTGATCGAGGGTGCACTCACGCCAGAGCAGCCCGGAACAGTCCAGGTCCATGTGCTCGGACATCGTCTCCGCTGTCTTCGGGTTCGCGGTGAGCTTGATGACCGGCTCGATCGGGTTGCCGATCACGTTGCCCTGGCCGGTCGGGAACAGGTGGATCACCGCACCGGCGGCCGCCATCAGGGTGATGCATTCCGCCGCGGCGGAGCTGGTGTCCATGAAGTTCAGTCCGGCGCGGGTGGGTGCCTGCGCCGGCTCCAGGGCGCCCACCACGGGCCGGGAACCGGTCTTGGCTATGTTGCCCATCGCCTTCTCCTCGATGGTGGACAGACCGCCCGCGATGTTCCCCTGGGTGGGCTGCGAGCCGAGGAGGTTGGCACCGGCACGTTCCAGCACGTCCATGTAGCGGTCGTAGAGCCGCTGGAAGTCGGCGCGTACCCCGTCGTCGGCGCAGCGTTCGGCGATCAGGTGCTCGCCACCGGTCAGCTCGGTGGTCTCCCCGAACAGCACGGTGCCGCCCGCGTCCACCCAGCGGTCCACGACCTCGGACGTGGTGGGGCAGGAGCCCAGCCCCGAGGTGGTGTCGGACTCGCCGCACTTGATCGAGAGCATCAGGTCGGCGATCTCGACCGGCTCGCGTACCAGCTCGCTGGCGTTCTGCAGGTACCTCTGCGCCACCCGGGACGCCTTCTCGATCACCCGCAGGTCGCCGGTGCCCTCGATGGCGAACCCGGTCACCGGCTTGCCCGTCTTGGCGATCCCGTCGACCACCCGGGCGGTCCAGTTGGGTTCGATCCCGATCACGATCGCGGCGGCCACGTTCGGGTTGGCGCCGGTGCCGATCAAGGTACGGAAGGTCAGGTCGAGGTCGTCGCCGAACTGCAGCCGGCCGTACGCGTGCGGCAGTGCGAGGGCGCCCGGCACCACTTTCGCGACGGCCTCGGCGGCGGCGTTGGACAGGTCGTCAACCGGCAGTACGACGACGTGGTTGCGGATCCCGGCGGTGTCGTCGGGACGGCGGAATCCAGTCAGGCGACGCTGGTCTGCCACCGGGCACTCCTCACGTTGTGGACGTGTACGTACTCCCCCACGCCGATCGCGCGGGTCGCGATGCCGGTACGGACGCCGTACTCGATGATCTCGGCGCCGTCAGCAATCGGCGCGAGTGCGAACTTGTGGCCGAGCGGCACGTCCGCGAGCAGCTCGACGGTGACCGACTCCGGCCCCTTCAGGTAGCCGCCTTCGACCTCGCCGGGGGTCAGGTCGCGCACTGCCACAGCGACGTTGTCGCCCTGGCGATGGGCGAGGAACCCCGGTGGCTCTTTCGCGCTCGATGACACAGGAACACTCCTCCCAGTGGTCTGACCTCTGGCCGAGACACTAAGCTAGTACGGGTCCGGCGTCAAAGCGTTGTGCCGCCCTCAGGGCTGTGGCAGATTGGCGGAAGATGCAGGTGGTAATCGATTCCAGGCACGCCCTGTGGCGGCCGTCGCAGCCACTCCGCGCTCAGCGCACCCGACCGCGTTGCGTGGTGAAGTGCCGAACCCGGCCGCGTCGCCGCCCGGTTGCGGGTGGCAGCCGGTGACCGGTGAGTTCACGGGGCGCCAGGCCCTCGTCACCGGCGCCGCTCAGGGAGTCGGGCGTGCCGT
>JBOGDK010000120.1:0-11991 GCA_050701795.1 Micromonosporaceae bacterium | reverse complement strand
CTGTCCCGGATCCACCACTACCGCTGCACCGGTGTGGTGTTGATCCCGACCATGTTGCAGCGGATCCTCGACCTCGGCGAGTACGTGATCCGCAAGTACGACACCTCGTCGTTGCGGATCCTGCTGTGCGCGGGCTCAGCGCTGCCCCCCGAGCTGGGCAGTCGCGCCACCGCGGTCTTCGGCCACGTGATCTACAACCTGTACGGCTCCACCGAAGTCGCCGTCGCCACCATCGCCACCCCGCTGGACTGGCGTCGCGCCCCCGGTACGGTCGGCAAGCCGCCCGTCGGGTGCCGGGTCCGGTTGTACGACGCCGACGGCAACCGGGTGCGCAAGCCGTACCAGCAGGGGCGGATCTTCGTAGGCAGCGGCCTGAAGTTCGGCGGATACACCAGCGGCGGTGGCAAGGAGGAGATCCAGGGGCTGCTCGCCTCCGGCGACATCGGCCACGTCGACCGCGACGGGCTGCTCTTCGTCGACGGCCGGGCCGACGACATGATCATCTCGGGTGGTGAGAACGTCTACCCCGGCGAGATCGAGAACCTGCTCTTCGAGCACCCGGCGGTGTACGACGCAGCCGTGGTGGGCGTACCGGACCACGACTTCGGGCAACGGCTCAAGGCGTACGTGGTGCTGCGGCCCGGTGCCTGGGTGGAGCCCACCGACCTCCAGGGGTTCGTACGCGGCCACCTGGCGAGATTCAAGGTGCCCCGCGAGGTGGTGTACGTCCGGGACCTGCCCCGCAATCCGACCGGCAAGCTGCTCCGCCACCTGCTCCAGTGACGCAACGGCATCGCGGCGGCCACACCCGGGACGAACCACCCCCAGGGCCGGGCCCCACCTGGGGCCTCACCCGACACTGGACCCGGTTCATGAAACACCTGGGCGTGTCTCATGGAACGGGTCCACTGACCGGGGTGCCGTGGGTTCGTGACCCGCGCCCTCGAACCCTGGTGGGCGGCAGGGGCTCAGCCGAACATGTCCGGGTCCGAGGCGAGCGCGCGTAGCCGGTCCAACGGCTCGGCCACCAGCTTGCGTTCCTTGAGATCCATCAGCCCGGCCACCCCGACCAGATCGGCGGCCAGCGTGCCGTCGGCACGGCGGAACTCCTGGAGCATCCGGAAGGTCTTGCCGCCGCTGAATTCGTACCGGCAGGACACGTCGATCTCGTCGCCGCCGCGCAGCTCGTGGTGGAACCGGATCGTCGATTCCAACGCGACCGGGCCGATCCCGCTGTCGATCAACGCCGCCTGGCCGACCCCGGCCGCCCGCAGAAACTCCCACCGGGCGTGCTCGGCGTACTGCAGGTAGACGGCCTGGTTGAGGTGCCCCTGGGTGTCCAGCTCGTAGCCGCGGACCTGGACCCGTACCTGGAAAGACATTGCTGAACTGTAGGTCGGGCCCCGCGGCCACCGAGTCAGGTGGTGGGACTCCCGATCCGGAAGGACAGCACGATCAGCCAGACCGGGAACGCGAGGTACGCGGGCCCCCCGAGCAGCACCCCGACACCGCCGACGACGTACTGGGCGACCGACCGTGTCGGCAGGAGCAGGCTGGCGCCGACCACGACGAGTCCGGCGACCGCGGTGACTCCGATGAGTACGGCGGCGCGCGCCAGCCCGTACGGCAGGCTGCCGTTGCGGGACGCCGCCCAGCCCAGTACGGCCAACCACACCATGACCACCACGATCGAGGGGATTGCGCCCGCGGCCTGCACCTCGAACGGGATCACCCGGGCCACCAGCAGTACGGAGAGCAGGACGATCACCGCCATCCCCGCGGCCGCGAGCCAGGTGGTCACCCGTACCGGGGGGCCGCCGCCGGTGAGGTCACGCAGCGCGAACGCGACCGGGATCGTGGCGCCCATGGAGACGGCGCCGGTCACGTCATTGGCCGGCCCGGTCCACTCGTACTCGGAGATGCCGGCACCGAAAACCAGGGCGTACAGGGCGATCAGGAGCAGGCTGGCGACGACGCCGGTGACGCCGGCCAGGAAGGCCCACCGCTCGATCACTCCGACCTGCGGATTCATGTACTCATTGTGGACCTCAGCCGGCGGCCGGAGAGCCGATTGGCCGGCGGCCGCCCGGGCCACCGTCAGGCGGCAACCAGGGCGCGGTCAGGCGGTGGCTTCCTCGAGCTCCGCCAGGGAGGTCTCCAGGTGGCCCAGCATCCGCTGCAGGTGCGGCACGCTGCGCCGGCATCCCGTCAGGCCGAACTCCAGGTTGCCGGCGTAGCTGGTGACGGTGATGTTGAGGGCCTGCCCGTCGTACGGGATCGACACCGGGTACAGACCCTGCATCCGGGCGCCGTTGAAATACAGCGGCGAGGACGGCCCGGGGATGTTCGAGATCATCACGTTGTACGCCGGGCGCGTGATCCGCAGCAGCCCCGGAATCGGCGTGAACAGCAGGGACGCGATCGGGATCGCCGACAACGCCGTGATCTGCAACGGGGTCAGCCCGGCGTAGATCCGCTTGCCACGGCGCATCGAGCTCGCGATCGCGGCCAACCGGCGGGCCGGGTCGTCGAGGTCGGTGGCGAGAGTGCACAGGATCAGGCCGACCGCGTTGCCGGCGTCGGACTTTCCGGCACCTGAGTCCGCACGCGCCCTGCCCCGCAACGACACCGGTACGGCGGCCACCAGCGGCCGCTCCGGAAGCGCGTCCAGTTCCCCCAGGTACCGGCGCAACGCACCGGCGCACATCGCCAGCATCACGTCGTTCACGGTGACCCGGGCGGCCTTGCCGACGGCACGGATCCGCTCCATCGACCAGCCCTGGGCGGCGAACCGGCGAGCCCCCGTGATCGGTACGTTCACCATCGACTTCGGCGCCTGCAACGGCAAGGCCTGTTCCTGGAACACGTCGTTGAGCGCACTGGCCGCCAACGGCGCAAGGCCGACCAGTTCCCCCACGGCGCGGGCCGCCGACGCCAGGGTCTTCCACGGCGAGAACGGCCCGGCCGAACCGTTCGGCGTGTCGCTGTCCCCCCGCCGGACCCAGGGTGGCGGCATGTCGCGTTCCGCGGCGTCGCGCGAGAGGCTCCGCTGCATCAGGTGCAGCGCCGCGACGCCGTCCAGCAACGAATGATGCACCTTCGTGTACGTCGCGAACCGGTTGCCTTCCAGGCCTTCGATCAGGTGGAACTCCCACAGTGGACGATGCCGGTCCAGCAGCGATCCGTGCAGCCGGGACGTCAGTTCCAGCAGTTCGCGTACCCGGCCTGGGGTGGGGAGCGCGGAGAGCCGTACGTGGTACTCCAGGTCGAGCTGGTCGTCGTCGGTCCACGCCCACGGTCCGAGGCTGTTGACCGGGCTGACCGGCCGGCGCCGGAACAGCGGGGCCACGTCGGTGCCGGCCAGCATCCTGCGGTGCTGCTCGATGACGTACCCGGGGCCTTCGCCGTCGGGGACGTCGTACAGCTGCAGCCCTCCGACGTGCAGCGGGTGCTCCCGGGACTCGCCGAGCAGGAACATCGAATCGGTGATCGGCATCAGCTCCATACCGCTCCTCCCTGCTGGACGCCGCACTAGCCTGGCACAACCGCTGGTCACACGGGTGCGCGGCTCCCCGGCCCGCCATCCGCGGGCGCGTGAGCCGTCAGCGGATCGACGACTCCAGGGCGACCAGCGAGTCCTCCAGGTGCCCGAGCATCCGCTGCAGGTGCGGCACGCTGCGCCGGCACCCGATCAACCCGAACTCCAGGTTCCCTGCGTACCGGGTGACGGCGATGTTGAGGGCCTGACCCTCGTACGGCAGGGACAGCGGGTAGAGGCCCTGCATCCGGGCGCCGTTGAAGTACAGCGGAGCGGAGGGACCCGGCACGTTCGAGATCACCAGGTTGAACGGAGGCGTGCTGACCCGCAACGCCGCCGGCAGCAGGTAGAGCGCCAGCGGCATGATCGGCAGCGCCGACAGGGCGGTGATCTGCAACGGGCTCCTCCCCTTGTAGAACTCCTTGCCCCGGCGCATCGCGTTACTGATCTCGATCAGCCGGGCGGCATCGTCGGCGAGGTGCGTGGCGAGACTGCACAGGATCAGGCCGACGGCGGTGTCGCCGTCGGCGTCCGGGCCGGCGCCGGACTCCGGCCAAGCCGCACCGTTGTTGTTGACACGGTCCGCGGGCGGTGTGGGCATCCCGACGCCGGCGGAGACAGACCGGCCGTCGGTACGCACCGACACCGGCGTCGCCGCGACCAGCGGTCGTTCCGGAAGCGCGTCGTGCTCGATCAGGTACCGGCGCAGTGCCCCCGCGCACATCGCCAGTACGACGTCGTTCACGGTCGCGTCGGTCTTGCGGGCCACCCCGCGTACCCGCTCCAGCGACCAGCTCTGCGCGGCGAACCGGCGGGCCCCGGTGATCGGTACGTTCAACATCGACTTCGGCGCCTGGAACGGCAACATCGCGGCCTGGTCGGTGAGTATGTCGCTGATCGACCGCACCAGCGCAGGCGCCATCCCCGCCACGTCCCCGATCGCCTGGGCGGCCGCCCACAGGCCACGCCACGGCGTCCCGTACCGCTCGGAGTCGGCGTCGGTGGCCTCGACCACGCTGGTGCGTCCGTCGTTGCGGGTGACCCAGGGCGGCGCCATGTCGCGTTCGTTCGGGTCTTCCGAGAGCACCCGGCGCATCAGCCGCAGCGCCGACACGCCGTCGAGCAGTGCGTGATGCACCTTTGTGTACATCGCGAACCGGTCGCCTTCCAGGCCCTCGATGATGTGGAACTCCCAGAGTGGACGGTGCCGGTCCAGCAGCGACCCGTGCAGCCGGGAGATCAGCTCCAGCAACTCGCGTACCCGGCCGGGACGTGGCAGGGCGGAGAGCCGTACGTGGTACTCCAGGTCGAGCTGGTCGTCGTCGGTCCACGCCCACTGCCCGAGCCGGCTGAACGGCCGGCGCGGCCGCCGGCGGAAGGTCGGTGCGACGTCCACGTGCTCAAGCATCCGGCGGTGCGTCTCCGCGACGAAGTCGGGGCCGGCACCGGGTGGTATCTCGAAGACTTTCAGGGCAGCGACGTGAACCGGGTGTTCTCGCGACTCACCGAGGAGAAACATCGAGTCGGTGATCGGCATCATCGCCATCTGTCACGCTCCTGACGCTCAACGTGCTCAGCTTTGCACACCTGGCTTGCGCCGCGGAAAGCGCATGCACCG
Organism: Micromonosporaceae bacterium; assembly: GCA_050701795.1. GTDB lineage: Bacteria > Actinomycetota > Actinomycetes > Mycobacteriales > Micromonosporaceae > WHSM01. The sequence goes on along the minus strand of JBOGDK010000120.1, from coordinate 6,835 downwards.
TGTGACGCCCAGGTGGAAAGCCCCTGGCCGAGCGGCTCCGGTTGGACTCAGGTATTACGTACGTAATACGATCCCCACATGGGGTACGAGTGGCTGGCCCGAGCCCTGGAGGCCCTTCACGGCGTCGAACCGTACGAGGTCGTGCAGGCACTGGGGGCGCGGCGAAGGTGGCCCGTACCAGCGATGTCGGGTGAGGTGAAGGTGCTGAGCATCTGGTCACGCACGCAGGCCGGGCGGCCACTGATCGTGGTGGTACGCCCCGGGCATGGCCTGGACTGGACGATCCTCGGCGCACGGGGCATGAACTCGACCGAACTCGCACGGTTCCAACGGTGGGAGGGGCAATGACGGAACGGGAGCAGAACCGGGCAGCGGCAGAAGCATTCGCGAAGGGCGACATCGAGTTCGACTACGGCAGCGCCAGTGGTGCCGAGTTGCCGCCACCGCCGAGCAGTGAGGTGATGGTCACCAAGTCGGTGAAGTGGCCCCCCGAGCTGTACCGGCAGATCACCACGGCGGCGGCCGGCCGGGGGCAGACGGTCAGCCAGTTCATCCGGGACTGCGTCGCGGCGGAGCTGACCGTACTCGGCGACGACAAGCCGATCTCCCTGGCGGACGCGGTGCGCGCCCTGGCCGCGCTGCGTCCCGCCGGCAACTGACAGCGCCGCGTGACAGCGTGGTCGGGCGCCGGCGCGTTCAAGGGTCGGTGCGTGGTGGCGAGGTGATCAGGTCGTTGAGAGCCTCGCCGCCCAGCTCGACCTGGGCGGTGGAGGCGTACGCACCGCGGTAGTACAGCAGCGGCTGTGCGTCCCGGTACCCGCCGATCGTGGTGACCCGGCCCGTCACCACATGGTGGTCGCCGGTGGTGGTCACCGACTGCACCAGGCAGTCCACCCAGGTGAGTACGCCGTCGAGCACCGGAGCCCCGGACGGAGCCGGAGCCCACGACACCGACGCGAACTTGTCCGCCCCCGCGGTGGCGAACACCGTACTGACCTCTTGTTGATCGTGGGCCAGGATGTTCACGCAGAACCGTCCCGCGCGTTGGATCACCGGCCAGCTCCGTGACCGTACGCTCGGGCAGAACAGCACCAGGGGCGGCTCCAGGGACAGGGCGGCGAACGCCTGACAGGCGAACCCCACCGGCGCCCCGGTGCCGGTAGACGACGTGATCACGGTGACGCCGGTGCAGAAGTGCCCCAGCGAGGTACGGAAAGCGGCGGCGGCGACCACCTGAGCGATCATAGGGACGATGCCACGCCGCCGCGCTGTCGCAGGTTTCAGCCCCTCCTGCTAGGTTGCGTAACTTCCCAGGCAAATGTGGCGATCACGGGCACGCCCACCGCGTGGAATCTGCGTAAGGTGACCGGGGTGACGGCGTCGCCACCCAGGAGGCTGTATGCAGGAGTACGACCTGGTCGTCGTCGGCAGTGGGGCGGCCGGGATGACCGCCGCGTTGACCGCCGCACACCACGGTCTCGAGCCGTTGCTGGTCGAGAAGGCGACGCGGTACGGCGGCTCCACAGCACGCTCCACCGGCGCGATCTGGATCCCGGGAAACCAGGAGCTCGCCGACTCCGGGGTCAAGGACACCCCGGACGACGGCCGCCGCTACCTGGCCCACATCGTCGGCGACAGCTCGCCAGAACCCCTCCAGCGCGCGTTCATCAGACACGGTCCGGCGATGCTGTCGTTGATTCAGAAACACACTCCGTTGTACTTCAACTGGGTGCCGCGGTACTCCGACCACTACCCCGAGGCACCTGGCGCAGTGGCGGCCGGACGCGCGGTCGAACCCCAGCCGCTCGCCGCTGACCTGCTCGGCGAGGAACGGGAACGGCTGCGACCGCCGTACCGGAACGCGGGCACGGGCCTCGCGGTCACGCAGGCCGAGTACCGGTGGCTCAACCTGGCGGCGCGGCATCCGCTCGGGCTCTGGCGCCTGCTCCAGGCGAGACTGCGGCGGTACGAGGCGGCCTGGAAGAAGGAACGGGAGCTGCTCACCATGGGCCAGGCCCTGGTGGCTGGGCTACGCGTGGGGCTGGCTGACGCAGGCGTACCGCTGTGGCTGGATTCGCCCCTGGTCAACCTGGTACAGGACGGCCGGCAGATCACCGGCGTCACGGTGCTCCGCGAGGGCAAGCCGGTCACGGTACGCGCCCGGTACGGCGTCGTCCTCGCCTCTGGCGGCTTCGAGCACCACGAGCAACTGCGCACGGAACATCAACGGGAGCCGGTCGGCACTGAGTGGACCATCGGGGTTCCGGAGAACACCGGTGACGGAATCGTGGCCGGCATCGAAGCCGGTGCCGCGACCGCCGTGATGGACGACGCCTGGTGGGGACCGGCCATCGAGCTGCCCGACGGGCCGTACTTCTGCCTCGCCGAACGCGCCCTGCCGGGCTGCCTGATGGTCAACCGGGACGGCGTACGGTTCGTGAACGAGGCCGCGCCGTCGGTGGACACCGTGCACGCGATGTACGGGCCCGGGGCCGGGTGGCCCACCGATCCCAGCGGCGGCCCGGCTCAGAACATGCCGACCTGGCTGATCTTCGACGAGCGGTACCGCAGCCGGTACCCGTTCGCCGGCCTGGCGGCCAACGAGCCGATCCCCAGTGAGTGGTATTCGTACGACGTGGTGCGCCGCGCCGCCAGCCTGCCCGCGCTCGCGGACCGGATCGGCGTCGCGGCTGACGTGCTGTGCGCCACCGTCGACCGGTTCAACGCCTTCGCAGGCACCGGGACCGACGAAGACTTCAGCCGTGGCGGCGGTGCGTACGACCGGTACTTCGGCGACCCCCGGAATGCCCCGAACCCGTGTCTGGGGGCGGTGAGCCACGCACCGTTCTACGCCGTACGGCTCGTCCCCGGCGACCTCGGCACCAAGGGCGGGCTGTGTACCGACACCAGTGCCAGGGTGCTGCGTCCGGACGGCACCAGCATCGACGGGCTGTACGCGACCGGCAACACCGCGGCGCCCGTGATGGGGCGTACGTACGCCGGACCCGGCGCCACCATCGGACCGGCCATGACGTTCGGGTACGTCGCCGCGTTGCACATCGCGGCCCGTGACGCCACACCGCAGGCCGACATCGTCGTGTTGGACGTGGAGGAGAACTCCGGCGACACCGCGCAAGCCCCAAGAGTGGATGTCATGCCCGCGGCCGAGTCACCCCGCTAGCAGTTCACCATGGGCAAGCCACAACCGCCCGAGCCAGGCTCATGTGATCGCCGTGTAGCAGCCAACTCCTGCCACTCTGCTGCCAGTGGCTGCAGAATTGGTAGATCATCTTCGGTACCCGCCTGGGAGCAACGCTGCCGCTGAGCCCAAGGGCCAGCGTTTCGCTGGTTCTCCGGCCCAGCCATTCCACTGGTCGCGGGTCAGTGACGGCGTACCACCAGCACGGCCGAGTCCACTGTCGGCGGAGGCCGGAACGCCCGCCTCGGCAGCGACATGCCGCGGCTGACGTCGTACTCACGGAGCCAACGGCCGGCCCCCCGCACCGCGCCCTGTACGTAGCGGCGCACCACCGCGCGCTGCAGCACGATGTCGGCGGCGCGTAGCCGGGAACCACGTCCCAGCAGGCGACTCAACAGGGCGCTGGTGACCCCGTACGGCGGGTTCGCCACCACCCGGAACGGCCGGACAGGGAGGTGAAGATCAGCGGCGTCGGTACGTACCACCGTGACCGGATCTTTCGCGAACCGGTCCCGCAGCGTGGCGGCCCGCCCGGGGTGAAGTTCGACGGCGATCACGCGGGCGCCGGCGGAGACGAGATGCCTGGTCAGCGCACCGTCGCCGGCACCGATGTCGAGCACCAGTTCACCCGGACGCACCTGCGCCGACTCGACGATCGTCGCGGCCCAGTCGTCAGCGAGCGGGTGCCAACCCCATGCCCGGCGTGATCCCGACCGGGGTGATCCCGACCGGCCCGGTGCCGGCTGGCCCGATGCCGACCGACCAGACCGCCGCTGCCCGGAGGCGGGCACGGCGCACCATCACGAAGAAGCTCATGCCGCGACGCTACGAAGCGGTCCCGGCTGGTGACAAACAGATTTCCCCCGGCCGGCATGACGCGCACGATGTTCCTGGTGCGGTCCACCGACCTCAGCCGGCGGTGTCCAACGCCGGTGTCGCGGACCGTTCGGCGCCGATCGCCGCCGGGGGGCGTCCCGTGCCGGTCGACCTCGACTCACCACCCGTGGCCGACCCGGTGTCCGGAGTGGTCCGCCAGTTGCTCCGGGACACGTGCTTCTGCTTCCGGATCCGCCCCCACGGCTTGAACACCGACAGCACCACGGCCACCAGCAACGCCAACGTGGAGACGATCGGCGGAAACACCATGTCCCCCGCCACGAGGCTTGCCACCTCACCGGCCGAGTACCGCTGGGCCTGTTCGGCGACCTCCTGCACGCCCGGGCGTAGCAGCACCAGGACCAGGGCGCACAGCACGACGTTCAGGACCAGCTTCACGGCGACCCACCAGTACCGGACCAGGCCGTACTTCGTGCCCAGACCGAGCACCACGCCGGAGACCAGGCAGATCAGACCGGCGCTGACCATCGGCCAGATCGCGAACAACTCCAGAGCGCGCAGCCGCAGTGCCCGATCCGCGCCGTCGCTGGCCATCGCCGTGAAAACCAGAACACCCATCACGACGTCCATACCGATCCAGGCGCCCGCGGACGCGATATGGAGTGCCAGAAAAGCCTTACGGGTACGTGCGTCCAGCCGCCGGGTACCGGTTGGTTTCACAGTCGCCATGGCGGGTGCCACCCTTCGTCGTCGATCCGCCCGTACGTCAGCGTGTGGTGATCCGCTGCCGGGTCAGATTCGCCCGCTGGTGACAAGTCCGTCGTCTGCCGTACGACGTATTCCGCGGTACTCCGGGCGGCGTACAGGGTGCCGCCCGGCTCCCCTGACGTGAGTAGCGGCTCCGTAGGGTGACCCGAAGCCAGCGCGCACCACTCATGGACGCCGTGCTTGAGCGGCTCACCAGCAACTACGTGTTCCCGAGCCGGGCGACCGCGATGGCCACACACGTTCGCGAACGGCTCGCCCGGGGGCGTACGACGAGTTGTCCGATGCCGCATTGTGTGGCGCGGTGACGACCGATCTGCATGCCGTACACCGATGGTCATCTCCGACTGGTCTGGTACGACGGCCCGACCGGTCGTACCCGACAGTACTGGAGCGCCGCCCTCCGCGGGCTGGCCTGTCGGTGCACTGAACGAAGGGGGCGCCACCGCGACCGTCGTGTCACGGCCGCGGTGGCGCCTCACCGGGGAGGTGCCAGGTCAGTCGATGTCGGCGCACACGTCGTGCGTCGAGCCGCTCTTCATGGTGACGGTCTTGTAGCCGGTGCTACTGATCTCCAACGTGTAGGTGCCGTCGACGACGTACAGGCCACGGGGCATGTTGCCCTTGCCTTCGCCGAAGCCGATGAAGACCGGGCCTTTGACGTACCAGAACTGGGAGCCGTCGAGACGGTACTCGACCAGGGCGTCGCCGCTGGCGTCAGAGTCGGTGGACGCACCGGTCTCGGTGTTGGTGGTCCGTACGATCAGGTCCCCGGTGTACGCCTCCCGCTTCGGCGAGCCGTCCGGGTACCGCTCCAGGACCTTCACCATGACCTCGTTCACCGGGTGCGTGCCGTGCACCGCGAAGTCACAGCGGACGCCGGCCGCCAGGTTGAAATCGTGGTACTCGACGGGCTCCCACCCTTCGCCGGGCGCGTTCGTGGTGCGGTCGCCGGCGGTGGGCGTGGGGCTGGCGAGGGCGCCCGAACTGGGGGCGACCACGAGGGCCAACACCCCGATGGCGAACGCGGAAAGTATTGATCGAAACACGGTTACTCCTTACCGACTGGGCTGCCCGCTGAGTCTGGCCGGTGCCACTGACCACACCCTCACCGTCGCGGTACGCCGATCACCCGGTACGTCCCTGGCCCAGGCACCCGACTGTGACCCCGCCGTGACCGCTGTGACCCGGTCGTAACCGCTGTCACCCCGACCTGACCACCAGATATGGCGTCCTGGGCCGCCCCGGGCCCGGCGGGATAGACTCCGGCACCACCGTGGAGTTTCGTCTGTTGGGACCGTTCGAGGCACGCCACGACGGTCAGCACATCGAAGTGGGCACCCGCCGCCAGGAGCGGTGCCTGCTCGGCATCCTGCTGCTCGATGCGGACCGGATGGTGCCGGTCACCCGGCTCATCGATCTGCTCTGGAACGGTGACGCTCCGGAGTCCGCGCGCGGGGCGGTGCACACCTACATCGGCCGGCTCCGCAACAGCCTGCAGCAGTACGGCCTGCGGATCCTCACCCTGGGCGAGGGCTACCTGGCGGAGGTGGCACCGCACACCGTCGACACCACCGAGTTCACCAGGGTCGCCCAGCAGGCCGCCGCGGTGGCCGAACCCGCCGAGCGGATCCGGCTGCTGGATCAGGCGCTCGACCTGTGGCGGGGGCCGCTGCTCAGCGACGTCGCCGACGACCGGCTTCGGGGGCGACTCGGCACCGGCCTGCTCGAACTGCGCCTGTCCAGCAGTGAGCTACGTGCCGCGGCGCACCTGGCCACCGGGCAACACGACCGGGTGGTCACCGACCTGATCCCGCTGGCGGCCGAGCACCCCACCAGGGAACGGCTGATCGCGCACCTGATGACCGGCCTGTACCGGTGCGGCCGGCAGGCCGAAGCCCTGGAGCTGTACCGCGACACCCGACAGACCCTGGTCAGCGAACTCGGGATCGAACCAGGGCCCGAGCTCGGCGAGTTGCACCAGCGGATCCTGCGCAACGAACCAGACCTGCTGCGGAAAACACCCGCACCGGT
>JBOGDK010000119.1:0-12051 GCA_050701795.1 Micromonosporaceae bacterium | reverse complement strand
GGCGGCGACCGGCCTGCCGCCCGCGAGCAGCAGATGCGCGAGCAGCATCCGCTGCATCGGTGCGCCCAACGGCAGCGACCGATCCGCGTCGCGCAGTTCCAAGGTCCCGAGAATGCAGAACTCCATGGCGTGCCCTTCCGTCACCGACCCGAGGTACGACCACCGTCCAGCACGCACCTTCAGCGACGGTTCAGCACCTCCCGGGTCCGGGTTCAGCGGCAGTTCAGCACTCATGCAGCACGGCAATGAACATCGCTTAAAAGGGATGAACGAGGACAGTACGGTCTGCCATTCAGCCATCCCGTTGTGCCATGCTGCTGCACATCCACCGCCGGGCATCGGTTTCTGGCGAACCACTGGAAGCAGGGGGCACACCAGTGTTGTTCCATGTTCTGGGGCCACTCGAAGTCCACGCAGACAACGGGCGCCTCATCGAGATCACCGCGGAGAAGCGTCGTCGCCTGCTCACCGCGCTGCTGCTGAAGTTCGACAGCTGGGCCGCCGTGGAGCTGCTCGTCGACGCGGTCTGGCCGGGTAAACCACCGGCCTCCGCCTCCGGGAACCTCAAAACGTACGTACATCACCTGCGGCACCAGTTACCGCCCCGTACCGGCGGCGAACCTCGGATCGAGACCCGACCCGGGTACTACCGCCTCTCGGCCGGCCGCTCGGAGTGCGACGCCACCGCGTTCGCGGATCTGGTGGGCCGGGGACGTACGGCCGCCCGCAACGCCTCCCCCGCCGCCGCGGTGACCCACTTCCAGGAGGCGCTGAAGCTGTGGCGCGGGGAACCGTTCGAGACCCTCGACCTCGACCAGACCCGGGCCGAGGCGGCACTGCTGCGGGAACTGCGATGGTCGGCCCGGGACGACCTCGCGGACGCGCTGCTGGCGGCCGGCCGCGCCGGTGAGGCGATCTCGCTACTCGCCCCGCTCGCCTCCGAAGACCCGCTACGGGAGCCCACCTGGCAGCGGCTGCTCACCGCGTACCACCGGGCGGACCGCCGGGCCGACGGGTTGGCGGCGTACCTGCAGGCACGTACCCACCTGGTGGACGACCTCGGCGTGGAGCCCGGGGCGGAGCTGCAACGGCTGCACCGGCTGCTCCTGGAGGACCAGCCGGCACCCGAGCCACCCGACCACCCGGCCACGATCACCGCCGCGCTGATGCCGGACGGCGCGCAACCAGCCGTACCGCGTGCCCCGGCTGCCGCGACGATGCCGAGCGACGGATGGGTGCCGCCCGACACGGTGTCCCCACTGCCCGAGGCGTCCGCGTCCCGCATCGGCCCGGCACCTGACGCCGCCATCGCGGGCCCGGCACCTGACGCCGACCACCTGGTCGATTCCGGATGGGTGCCGCCCGACCTGGTGTCCGCGCCGCCCATGTGGACGCCGCCCGACCTGGTGTCCGCGCCGCCCGTCGACGCGGCACCGCCTCGCAGCGGCCCCGCGCCCCGGCAGCCGGATGAGTGGGACGAGCCGGAGGACGACGAGACGTACCCGCGCCGCCGTTTCCCACGCCATCTGGTGGTCTCCGGCGCGACCGCGATCCTGCTGCTCATCGGGGCGGTCCTGTTCACGCTCTCCGACCCGCCCTACGGGTACGGCCCGGGCGGCGACGCCGGCCGTGGCTCGTCCGAGACGCCGGTCAACCAGGCCCTGCCGGCCAAGTCGAAGACCGCCGGACCCCAGGCATCGGCCACCAGCGGACCCAAGAAAGCCGGCTCCGAACGCAACACCAAGGCACCGAAGGGGGCGGACCCCCGCTACACGGGTACGCCGAAGCTCAGCTTCGTGTCGCCGTCGGACGGAAAGGTGGTGTCAGGCACCGTGACCATCCGCGTGAAGGTCAGCAATCCCACCAGGCTGATCCAGGTTGACTTCCACTACCTCACCATGATGTGCGAACCGGACGGCTACAAGGAGTACCTCGGCAACGACAAGACCCCCGATGCGAACGGCGTGTACGAGATCAGCTTCGACACCGGGGAAGCCGACGACGGCTGCCTGGACTTCGGGGCGGTTGGCCTCGACAAGAACGGCGACTCACTGCACCCACCTGACGGGGTGTACGTGACGGTGCGGGTCAACAACTGACCACGGTCGACAGGACAGGGCTGGAGCGTGTGGAAACCCGGCCAGCGAGGTCCGTGAGCTTCCACACCCGCTCCAGGCCGTGCCCTGCCGATCCACTTCCCGGCTGCGATGGGCGGCCCGGCTTCTAGTCGAAGTTCAGCTTGTCGCCGCGGGTGCGCTACAACTCGAAGAAGTCCGGGTAGCCGGCGAGCAACCTGGCGCCGTCAAAGATCCGTACGGCGTCTTCGCCACGCGGGACAGAGGTCAGCACCGGACCGAAGAACGCCACCTCGTCGATGTGGATGGTGGGGGTGCCGACGTCCATCCCGACCGGGTCCATGCCCGCATCCAACGTGACGTGATCCACGCGAACGGACACGCGGGATCGAAGTAGAAGTCCACTTTCGGCCGTACCTGTGACTGCTCTAACGCCGTCATCGGGCGCCTCTCTCGCGGGGGGTTGGTGACTCGATCCCGCTCGGTGATTCCGCCGACGCCAAACAGGGTTCGTCACACTGTGACGAACCGGGGACACCGTGCCACCACCGATGAGCGGACGGACGACAGGCGTCCAGATGTGGTGAACGCGATGCCGGGGTGGGCTCCCGGAACCCGCATCCAGCCGTTAAGGTAAGGCGAACCTAAGTCGCGTCGTGGATGAGGAGAGCCGGTGAGTACGCCTCTGGTGGCCGCACAGTTCGCGGCCCCCGCGTACCTCCGGACCGCCCGCCCCGGGTTGCATGTCGTACCGGGCGCGACGGTCTCCGACCCGCTGGCGGCCGTCAGCGCCGCGGTCGACTCGGCCACGTACCCGGTGGGGCTCGCCGATCCGCTGGTGATCGGCGACGCGACCTCGGCCGGCTGGATCTCGGCCGCCTCCCTGGTCGACGGGACCGCCCTGCCACTGCTCCTCGACGGCCCCACCGAACGCTGGGGCGCCGCCCCTCACGCCGCCGCTGCGCTGGCGTGGAAGGCGTACACGTACTGGCTGGCGCTGCCCGCGGTGATCAGCCTGGTGCACGCGAACCGGGTGCCCCTGCTGGACGCGGACAACGTACGGGTGCGGCTGTCGTACCAGAAGCCGTTCATCACGGTCGGGATGCGGCGCACCGCGGTGGCGGTCCTGCCGGACGACGAGTTCGCCGCCGAACCCGGCATCGTGGTGGTCGACGACCGCGCCGGGCTGCTGCGGATGCTCCGCGAAACCCTGGTGGACCGGCATCTCGCGCCGTTGGCACAAGCCACCCGGGCACGGGTACGCGTCGGCGCCCGGATCCTGTCCGGCTCGCTGGCCTCCTCCATCGGGTACGCGCTGCAGGTCGCGCAGCGTACGTCCCCGGACGCCGCCGGGCACGCCACAGCAGACCTGACGGCGCAGGGCAGGGCGATGCTCGACGTACTCGACGTGCCCGGTCTGATCGACCTCGAAGAAGCGCCGGACGGTGCCGTCGGGATCCGCCGCCACACCTGCTGCCTGGCATTCACGGTCCCGGGCATGGGCATCTGCGACACCTGCTGCATCCCCCGCTGACCCCGCCCCGTCCAGCTACCTCGTCGTGTCCATGTCACCAGGCGGGTCGCCGGTGCCGCTCGGCGTCGCCACCCTCCAGGGTGTGGGGCGCATCGGCGGCGCGCCGGCACCACACGAGAACTCGTGTCGCAACGGCTCGGGCAGTGCTGAGCCCGTACCGGCGGCCTGCCTGGTGGACCGCTCGGCCAGTGGCGACGGTGCGCCCTGCCAGCGTCGCTCGGCCAGGCTCGGCGACGGTGCGGCCTCCCGGTCTCGCCCGGCCAGGCTGAACCAGCCCACGAGACCGGACCCGAGCGCGAGCCCGGCGGTGATCAGGATCGCCGGGCCGTACTGGCCCCCGCTCACCCCACCCGCGAGCAACGGCACCACCGCCACTCCGAGCAGACCTCCGGTACGGGCGATCGCGTTGTTCACCCCGGACGCGATCCCGGCCAGGTCGTCCGGTGCCGCCGCCAGCACGGTCGCCGTCAACGGGGCGACCACGATCGTGAGCCCGACCCCGAACACCACCACCCCCGGCAGTACGCCGGTCAGGTAGCCGGAACCCGGGCCCACCCCGGCGAGCAGGGCCAACCCGGCACCAGCGACCAGAGGTCCGACCGTCAACGGCACGCGTGGCCCGATCCGGGTCGCCGTCCGGCCAGCCAGGTCCGAGCCGATCAGCATCAGCACCGTCACCGGTACGGTCGCCACCCCCGCCTCCAGCGGCGAGTACCTGAGGGCCTCCTGCAGGTGTATCACCAGGATGAACAGGGACGCGGTGAGCGCCGCGTACAAGCCGAGCGTGACCAGGTTGGTGCCGGTGAACCGGCGGTTGGCGAACAGCCCCAGCGGCAGCATCGGGTGCCGTACCCGCATCTCGACCAGCACGAACGTGGCCATCGCCACGGCGCCGCCCACCAGCCCCCCGGCCACCACCGGGTCGAACCCTCGTTCTCCCCACCGGATGAACCCGTACGTCAGCGCGGCCAGCGACACCACCCCGAGCAGCGCACCGGCGAAGTCCAGCCGCCCGGCCGCGGACTCGTCCCGCGACTCCGGTACGTACCGGTACGCGATCAGCACCACCGCCGCCGCGATCGGCAGGTTGAGCGCGAAGATCCACTGCCACGAGGCGACGTCGATCAGCCAGCCGCCGAGCGCGGGCCCGACCGCGGTGGACACCCCCACGAGACCCGACCACGCCGCGATCGCACGGGTACGGTCCTCCGGCACCAGGCCGGTCTGCAGGATCGCCAGGCTCACCGGGGTCAGCAGCGCCGCCCCCACCCCCTGCAGCAACCGGGCGGCGATCAGCACCTCGATCGTCGGCGCCAACGCGCAGAGCAGGGACGCGACGGCGAACCAGACCGTACCGACGACGAAGACCCGGCGGCGCCCCAACCGGTCCCCGAGCGAACCACCCAACAGGATCAGCGCCGACAGCGTCAGCAGGTAACCGTCGAGGGTCCACTGCAACCCGGCGAGGTCGGCGTCCAGATCCTCGGATATCGCGGGGAGCGCGATGTTGACCACGGTGGCGTCCAGGAACGCCATACCGGAACCGAGTACGGTCGCCGCGACCACCCAACGGCCGGCGGCCGTACCCAGACGTACCTCTGAGGCCATACATCACCCTGACACACCTTCGGACCCAGATTCGGTGGGTTCACCCAGGCAGGGCTACCTCTACGAGACCTAGAACGTCGTCAATGAGGTTTGGGTTGGCGGCGATGGTGGCGTGGGAGTTGAACCTGTGGGGCGAGCCGTCCAGGTCAGCGACGACAGCGCCAGCTTCGCGGGCGATAATGACGCCGGCAGCCATGTCCCAGGGGTTGTTGGAAAGGATCACGGTCGCGTCGGTGCGGCCGTGGGCGAGCCAGGCGAGGTCGATCGCGGCGGTACCGAACATCCGTACCCGCTGCACCTGCCCAGCCAGGACGCTTGTGACGGCGAGACGCTGCTGGTTCTTCTGTACGGCGTCCGCACCCACCGCATAATCGCCGATGGTCACGATCGCATCGGTCAGACCATGGGTTTGGCTGGCCCGGATCGGCTCTCCGTCTACCTGGGCGCCGTGTCCTTCCACGGCGGTGTAGCGGCTGCCGAGCATCGGCAGGTCGATGACGCCTAGCACGGACCGTTTGGTGTCCACCAGGGCGAGGGAGACCGCGAACAGGGGCAGGCCATGGACCAGGTTGGCGGTGCCGTCGACAGGGTCGAGGACCCAGCGCAGGTCACTGTCGGGGCCGGTGGCGCCTTTTTCTTCCCCGATCAGGCCGATCTCGGGTGTGGCGTCGCTGAGGAAGTCGCGTACTGACTGCTCGACGGTGTAGTCGAGTTGGGAGGCCATGTCTCTGTCGCCCTTGGAGGTGAGCACCCCCGGCGTGTGGCTTCGGATCAGATTGCGCGCCAGTTCGACGGCTTCGACAGCGACGGGTAGCAGACTCGAGTACGTGGTCATACCGGCCGGCTGCCCTTCCACAGTGAGGTGAAGACTTCCTCGTACACACGGAAGAGACCGCGGTCTGGCCACCGGCGTTCGATAACGAACGTGGGTGAGTCGAGGCCCCGGGCGTCGTTGAGGTACGGCTGAGCGACGCAGAGGGCGTCGTTGACGATGATGATGTTATTGCGGACGGTCTGGTCGTAGACCGCGAGTTCGATGCTGCCCCGTTGCTGGTCGGGGAGCTTGTCGCGGATCCGCTGCAGAAGATGAATGTTGAGGTCGGTCAGCACCGAGAGTCGTCCGGGGCTGTGGCCTTCTTCGCGTTCTCGGGCCTTGATGGCCTCGCCGTCGGGGTCGAGGAACAGACACTGGAAGGTCGTGCCGGCTTCGGCAAGCTTGTGCAGGCTCTGATCGGGGTAGTGCTGGCAGAGCAGGTTCAGCGACAGGCCGACCGCTCGGATCCGTGTGGCGTAGTCGAGGAGGGTCGCGGGTGATCTGGCGGACATGAACTCGCCACGGGTGGCGTACACGGCTGCCACGTCACTGAAGTGGTCGTCGCGGCCAACCTCGCGGCTCAGGGCGACCGACTTGGCCGGAACCTGCGGGATACCTCGTTCGCGTTCAGCGAGATGTCCCAGGCTGCATGGGGCGAATAGTTCGGCGGCTGTCCAGCCCGGAAACATCGCCTCTAGTACGCGACAGTGGTCCGGGTATGGCTGTCCCACCATTGCCCGGACTGCCAGCGGTGGAGTTGCACCCTGCTTGGCCCGCCGCCAACGAGACGTTTGTCGATTGCTGCGGCGGCCTTGTCGTACTCGGAAACGAAGGTGCGATGAGGCTGCCAGTGTCGCTGCCTCAGCAGTAGCCGTAGCGCATTCGATTGCGTTGCCATACCAGCCTCGAAATCCCCAGTTTGGTGTGCATACGCTACCGGAAGATACATAGAAGAAACAGCCAGAATCGCCGCGTGCGCCACATGCAACAGTGACGGCGTCGCGACGCTACGTGGTGGCGATTGATGCTCATCACCATGACAAGTGCGCCTGTTGCACGGGATGGGCAGGGCCGGAAGGCCCGGAGCGTTGCAGCGCTCCACGCATGTTCACGGCGCTTCACGACGGTCGCGGACCTTAACCCTGTGCTGTGCGAGCCGGCGCACCCCACGAAGGTCCCGCTGAATCCTTGGTGCGGTACCGCCATTCGGGCTGCCGTGCCTGGTGTGGGGGTGATGCCCAGCCACGCGTGCCGCGCTCCCTCCCCGTCGCGGCCGTGTGGCTGGGCAGCCCGCGCTGGCACCGGGTCAGGTGGGCGTCAGTGAGAGCAATTGGCCGAGCGCCTGTCAGGTACGGCCTACCCCATGCCTCCACACTCCCCACGGACGTGCCACCACAGAACAAGGCGGTGGTATGGAAGCGCCCGACCGAGCGGGACCCCTGGCTGCTACGGGGCCTGCTGTGGCGCAGGTGGTGTCGTGTGCTGGTGCCGATACAGCATCTGGATGGCTCACGCGCCTACTCGTGCGGCCTGACCTGCGGACATCCCGACGTCGCGGCCGAACCAATCGAACGCGACCTGCTCCTCAAGGTGCTCGTGCGCGCAGCGTTCGCCTTGAAACAGCCTGCCCTCGTGTCTCGCGCGGAACGTCAGACCTGGTGGTACACGAACCCGCTCGACTCGCACCGCATGCTGGCTGCCGCGTTCGTCCGCGTCGAGGTCGACCCGGGCGGCGGCTGGCAGCCGACATGGCGACACGAGGCTGAACTCAAGCACGCCCGGCGGTGACAACATGACTCGGAGCATGCCCAGCATGTCATTTTCCGCTCCCGCGCTGCGCCAACTGCGGCCGACTGGTCACGCACACCGAATTGGGCTGCACCCACCTCGACCAGAACGGTGAAACTCACCACCTGGCGGTGTCCGGCCCCGCACTTGGCCTTGGCGACGCCGTATCCGACGCGGCGCACCACCCCGATCCCCTCGCCGCGTCGCTCCCGGCAGCCAGGACCCACACAGGCACCCGCGCAAGGCGCGAGCGCCTAACCTCCATTCGCCATCACCGCCTGGAGCCTTTGTGCAGATCGCCACCATCTCCGCGCTGACCTTCGCCGCGCTCACCCTGGGCTTTCACCTGCGCCACCGGTGAACTCCGGCGAACGGGTACTTCGACGCCAGCCTAGATGTCGGTCAGGTCGGGGCGACGTGCCGCCGCATGCCGGAGAGGTACCGAGCCGTGACGCGATCCTGGATCAGCCGCGACACCGGCTGACCCAGGCGCTCCAGCAGTCCCGACGGGCGGCTGAACGCCGTGACCCGCAGGAACACTGAGCCGTCCGGGTCGCGTTCGACCAGGAACGCCTCCTCACCGGACGCCGGGTGGCCGGGCAGGGTGCCGTACCCGAAACCGACCACCTCGGGGGTGTCCACGACGTAGACCACCCGGCACGGGATCACCAGCCGCAGCGGGCCGTACCGCATGGTCGCCACGACCACCGACTCGGGCATCACCCGCCGGCTGGTGGCCACCACCTGCATCCCGGCGAGCCGCTGCACCTGCCACGCGAGGACCGCGATGGCGGCCCGGGCGAACACCTCGTCACCGGCCCCGAGCCGGGTACGCGCCCCCACCGCGCGGTACCGGCTGGGGAGCTTCCCGTTACGGGTCGCGCCGACGTCCGGGTACGTGTACGCCGCGCCCACCGCGTCCCGCACCAGCTCGTCCAGGCGTGCGTCCGAGGGACGCCAGAGCACGATCACGTACCCGAGTGTGCCAGTTCCGGTGCATCTGTCAGCCCCGTCCCGGGATCGAGTCGCAGCCACCGCGTGATCCCGATCGACCGCAGGAACGGCAGGTCATGGCTGGCCACGAGCAGCGCACCCTGGTACGCCAGCAGCGCCTGCTCGACGTGCCGCACACTGGCGATGTCGAGGTTGTTCGTCGGCTCGTCCAGCAACAACAGCTGCGGTGCCGGCTCGGCACACAACAGCGTGGCGAGCGCGGCACGGAACCGTTCCCCGCCGGAGAGAGTGCCGACGGTCTGCTCCGCGGCGGCACCCCGGAACAGCAGCCGTGCCAGCTGCGCCCGTACCGCGTTGATGTCACCACGAGGCGCGTGCCGCTGTACGTTGTCGAGCACGGTCAACTCGTCGTCCACAATGTCGAGCCGCTGTGGCAGGTAGCGCACCGGGACGTGGCTTGTCACGGTGCCCGCCGCCGGGGCGAGGTGACCCGTGATCAACCGCAACAGCGTGGTCTTGCCGGTGCCGTTCGCCCCCAGCAGCGCGATCCGTTCCGGGCCGCGTACCTCCAGAGTGAACTCCAGATCCAGCCACGCCGCCCGGGCGGCCCGGGCGACCAGGACGGAACGCCCGGTGGGCACCAGGGTCGCGGGCAGTTTCACCCGGATCTCGGCGTCGTCGCGTACCGCCTCCTCGGCCTCGTTCAGTCGTTCCCGGGCCGCGTCGACGTCCGCCTCGTGGCCCTGCCGCAGCTTGCCCGCGGACACCTGGGCCTGGCGTTTGCGTTCCTGCGCCAGCACCTTCGGGAACCGCGCCTCCGCCTCCTGCTTGCGTCCCTTGCGGGCCCGCCGGTCCAGTTTGACCCGGGCCTCGATCAACTCCCGCCGCTGCCGGCGTACGTCGGCCTCGGCGTTGCGTACCGCCCGTTCCGCCGCTTCCTGCTCCGCGGCGAGCGTGTCCTGGTACGCGGTGAAGTTCCCGCCGTACGTCTTCGCCGCCCCGGAGCCGATGTCCACGATCCGGTCCACCAGCTCCAGCAGTGCCCGGTCGTGGCTGACCACCACGAGCACGCCTGGCCACTCCTCGACTGCCCGGTAGAGCCGTTCCCGGGCGTGGATGTCGAGGTTGTTGGTCGGCTCGTCGAGCAGCAGTACGTCGGGCCGCCGCAACAGCACCGCCGACAACGCGACCAGCATCGCTTCACCACCGGACAGTGACCCGATCCGGCGGTCCAGGCCGATGTCTTCCAGACCCAGCCGGTCGAGTGCCACTCTGGCTCGTTCCGCGACGTCCCACTCGTCGCCGACCGTGGCGAAGTGCTCCGGTGCGACGTCACCGGATTCGATGGCGGCGAGGGCACGGCGTACCGGCGCGATGCCGAGCACCTCGTCGACGGTACGGGTGGCGCGCAGCGGCAGGTCCTGCGGCAGGTATCCGACCGACCCGGCGACGTTCACCGTGCCTTTGGTGGGCGCCAGCTGACCGGCGATCAGCCGTAGCAGGGTGGATTTGCCGGTGCCGTTCGGCGCGACCAGACCGGTAAGTCCGGGCCCGATCTTGAGGTCGAACCCGTCCAGCACGGATTCGCCGTCGGACCAGCGGAAACAGAGATCACTACAGACGATGGAAGACACGGTTGCTCCTGAGGACGAGGGCGCGGTAGGGACAGCGCGGGTCGTACCTCAGATGGACAACGGACTCCCCGTTCGACGACTGCAGATTCGTGCACCAGGATAGCGCCGCCTCGCCCGGCGTCCACTCGTTTACGCCGGCCACCGGCGGGACTACTTGACGAACATGTTGATCAGGATCCCCACCGGAATACCAGCGGCGAAGAAGAACCACTGCATCCGTAGGCCACGGCGTTCCAGTCTTCGTAGTTCTGCCTTCACGACGGCGTTGATCTGCTCGATCATCCGTTCCTGAGGCGTGGACGTACCTGCTGGCAGTGGTGGGTTATCGGCGGGAACGGAAGTCTGGTAGTGGCCGGCGGTGGCGCTGTCCGACTCGTCGTCGGCGAGTGGCACCGCGGGGTGCTGGCCAACCGCGTCGCGAACCCTATTCATGACCTGCGCGGTTTCGCGTTCCTGTTCCCCGACATCGAAAGCCACGCCGGCAACGAAAAGCAACAGACCGAGGGCGGTGGTCACCACGAACCAGCCGCTAACGGTGCCGTCGAGGTTGTCCAGCATCGCTCCGAACAAGGTGCCCAACATCAGCAGACCCCCGGTAACTACCAGGATCATGTTGATGATGTCGCGCTTCTTCGCGGGACGTGCTGGCTCTGGCGCGGGGTCGGTCGATGGCATGTCCAAGTCATAGACGGTTGTCGCCATCGTCGCTACCGCCCGAGGTTCGCGGGTGCAGCCCGTGCGAATCCTGTGATCCAGGCGCTTCTGGCTCCGGCCGTAGGGTGAGTTCGGCTCAACCGAGCCAGTCGCGGGTACGCGTCACCGTCTCCTCGGTCGACACCTTGGGGCAGGTCGCACACAGCTGACCGCGCCACTCGGGCACCTGGTAGACCAGGCAGCACACCGGGCGGCGTTTCCAGATCACCGTTGCGCCCCGGTGTTCGAACTCCAGCCACGCAGGGTCATGGCGTACCGGTGGTTCGGCGAGCCGCAGCAGCGCGTCGGCCTCCGCCCGGCCCACCGCCTGGTCTCCGCGAGCGCGCCCCGCCAGCAGCAGGTACGTGGCGAGCCGGTCCCCAGCGTCCGCCCAGAGTGCCCGTCGCCCCCGCTTGGTGCTCGCCGCGACCCGATCCACCAGCGGTACGAGCATCGCCCGGTACCCGTCGAGGACCACCCGTCGCAGCTCGTCCAGGTCCGCCGCGACAGCGACGCCCGGCCCGCCCATATCCGGCCCGCCCATGTCCGGCCGGGAGGCGAGCGGATCGTCCGGGAGGACCGTCAGGGTGCACCGGCCGATCGCGACGGCGTCCACACCGGTGAAGCTGTGGTGCAGCCACACGTCGTCCGGATCCGGCACCGGTGCATGCCGATCGGTCAGCAGCGCTCCGGTGACCGGTGCGGCGAATCCAGCCGACATCGAGGTGGCGAGCAGCGCCGCCGCCACCGTGGCCGACGCTCCGGGAATCGCCTCCGCGACGCGCCCGAGCAGCTCGTCGAGTGCGGAGTACGGCAGCCAGCCCGGCCCACTGGGTGGTGCGCTGGTGACCCGGAAGTGCCCGGTCACGGCGGCACCCCGTACGTACGCCCGGTACGCCTGGTCGCTCACCGCCGCAACGCTATCCCGTCCCCAGGACCGCAACAGCCGCC
>JBOGDK010000118.1:0-12130 GCA_050701795.1 Micromonosporaceae bacterium | reverse complement strand
CCGTCGGGGTGGTGGACACCGGGGTCGACGCGAAACACCCCGACCTGACCGGCAACGTCGCCAACGGAGCCGACTTCGCTCCGCCAGCCAAGGAAGGCGACGGCAAACTCGACGTTGACGGGCACGGCACCGCGATGGCGTCGCTGATCGCCGGCCACGGGCACGGTCAAGGCCGGCGCGACGGCGTGCTCGGCCTTGCCCCCGAAGCGACCATCCTGCCCGTCCGCCACCACGTCGCCGACCTCCGCGGCCAGGGTGACACGTCGGCGGCCATTATCTGGGCGGTTGATCACGGCGCCGACGTGATCAACCTCGCGTTCAATGGGATCGGGGTAGAGGATGCCTTGAGTTACGCCCTCAGCCGGGACGTCGTCGTGGTTGCCAGCGTCGGCAACACGACTCAGGGTGCCACCAAGGTGGGGGGCGCAGCTAGCCACCCGGGAGTGATCGCGGTATCGGGGGTCGGCAAAGACGGGCGTTTCAGCGATGTCTCGGTCAAGGGCCCTGAAGTGACTGTGGCCGCTCCCGCTGTCGACATCATGGCCGCGGGAGCTGGCGACCGCGGCCGGTACGCCGCAGGCACCGGCACCAGCGACTCGACCGCGTTGGTGTCGGCGGCGGCCGCGTTGATCCGGGCCAAATACCCCAAGCTCGACGCCCCCAACGTGATCCAGCGCCTGATCGCCACCGCCGATGACAAGGGCCCCAAGGGCCACGACGACAAGTACGGCTTCGGCGTCATCGATCCACTCAAAGCACTCACCGCGAAAGTCCCCGAGGTAGGAAGCAACCCCCTGCTGGAGCGGGCACCCGTGAGCCCGATACCGAGCCACAGCTACACCGGCCCACCACTGCCAGGTGCCAAAGGCGAAGGCGAACCAGACTCCGGCGGCACGGGCACGACGCTGATCGCCGTACTCATCGCCGTGGCCGTCACGGTCGTCGCGATCGGCACCACCGCCGCCGTCCTCATACGACGGAGACGCAAGCCGACCCTGCCGTAGCTACTGGCGCAGTCAGCCACGACACGGCGCCAGCACGTTTCGTAACAATGACGATTGGCGTCCGTCAGGAGGAGCCTGAGTGGAACACGAACCGGGCAAAGACACTCAGGACCAGCGAGGTCCCCGGCCGGCAGAGCCGATGTCCAAGGCGGCCGCGCTTCACCAACTTGACACCTTCGCCCGGCGATTCGCGATCGGCGCCCCGATAATTGCCGCCGTAAACAACATCGCGACCTTGATCTCCGGCTATGTCCCTGGCCCCATCCACCTCGGCCTGCACGCCGCCTTCTTCATCCCGTCCGTCTTCGCGTTCGCTATCCTCGCCGCACCTCTGAGCCTCACTGCGGGCGCGCACGCCGCTGACCCTGTATTCAGGGGAATACTCACCGAGGTGCTCCGGAGCGAGAAACGACTCCGCACTGTAGGCGGAATCTTCTTTGGCTTAGCTGTCATGAGCCTCCTCACCGCCGCCAACGCCGACGTCGCAATGATTTTCCAGATACCGCTCCTCACAGGGGCGGTCGTCATGATCCGCCGCAGGTACGTCTCTTACGTCGACGCAAGCCGCGACGCAACGAGCGGCGTACGACTGCGACCGCTGCTTGACGCGTCAGCTCACGTTCAATGAAAGGATGCCGTGGCGATGTTCTCGGGTTTGCTGGACGGAATGACATTCACGGTCAAGTCGCCAGATCAGCACGTAACGTGCGAACTTGCGGACGGCCGTGACATGACAATGGACGTCGCGGCCGGCAGGTACCGCCGCTACACCGAGCGAGAGCTCGAGCGCCAACTCTCGGGTCTTCTCACCTCCTTCTGGAGCGCCCACCGACAGGCCCACCTTATGATGCTCAGCGAACTCGCCGGATACACGGTACGAGGCGGCAGCCAAGGCGGCGACCGCAGAGCGCGGGACTTCGTCGAAGAGCGCGGCGCCGTACGAGTGGACGGAAAGTCGGCCAGCGGCAGGATCGCGCTCACGGCAACCGGAATGCGAAACTGGAGCGTACGCATTAAGCCCGACACCGTACGCACAGTGGATGAGGAAACCTTCCTGTACGACTTCTGGACCGCGTTCACCGCCGCCACGAATGATTACCACCGCAAAGTCGCGGAGCTCAAACGTGAAATCACGAGGCACGGGTTTTCGTAACATGCTTACCCGAAGAAGACATCACTTCGCGACTCGTCGATACCGTCAGGGACCCCGTGTGGAATCTCGACCTCTGCCGCCGACTTCCCCGGTGGAAAGACGGTATTCAGCGTCGAATCCGCACCACCCAGGACCTTCCCAGCCTTGTCACGGAATACCATCCGAACGTACGGATCATTGATCGCGTCCTTGTGGCTTGAAACAACGGTGAAGCGGATGGCTGCCCCCCCACTGCGTTTGTCCGGCTCCACTTTCATCTTGTCGAGCTTTACGCGAATAAACGGACGTGGCACCGCGTACTCCATAGGCGTGCTTTTCGAGGGCCACCACTCGACCTCGACAAGCTTCACCTCCAACTTAACTACATTACGCGCTCTTTCATCAGGGCCAGCCGTGGACACTATGTATCCGACGCCGTATCTTTCGCCAGGAAAGATGTTGTCTACCGTGTGTGTCAGCTGAGCCGTAGGCTGCACAAGCATGGCTTTGACGGCCTTACCTGACGCGTCGAGCATTCGTATTCTGACGTCGAGTTTCGCTACGAACCGGCTGGTGTTCTCCAGCACGATGCCGTAGGACAGCATCGGGCCATCGATGCGCTTCGTGACCGAGAAGCCCTTCTCCACCACCCGCACCGCTCCACCGTCGGGGGGCTTCGCGTATGGAAGCGATACCGTTGGGCTCGGCTTTCGTCGAGATGGCGTCGGCGACGGCTCCTCGCCGTTGGAACCGCCACATGCGCCTAATCCAGCGGCAATGAGAACCGCCGCACAGAGGTGCCCCGCTGGCTGTGAGAGGCGGATACGACGCCGCGGCCTTCGTGCGATGCCGGGCGTCTGAGGAACGGATGCTCCCACGTCTGGCCAGTGCTTCGCGGCCGCGGTGCCGGTCACTTCGCTTCCAAAGTCGCAGCCAGTCATCAGCCATCACTCCGCGGTGTGAGTCCTCTAGTGGTCCGTACGGCGCCGCGCTTCAGGTCGGCGCTGAGAGGCCTGGGGGCCACTATGCACTTCTCACCCTCGGGGTCATTTGCGGGACCATTCTTCTTCGCGTCGATTACCACGTCAAGGTTACGACCGAGGATCTGGACGATCTTTCGCTCTTCATCATCTATAGCGCCACGCACCTCGGATGCGGCCTTGACCATTGAGTCCAATACGGTGTCCACCGTATGGCCACCTATGTAGAGCCCTCGCTTCTTCTTGCCGTCATCGTTACCGGCGACCGCGGCGCCAACACCTGCGACAGCACCCGCCGCAGCGAAGGCCAACGGTAGAGTTGCGCCACCAGTCGCCGCTGCGGACGCCAGACCCGCGACGGCCGAAATGATCGACAGTGTTGCCTCCAGGTCGTCACCACCGAAAGCTCCGCTGCCCTTCAGCGCCACGGCGGTTTGCGCAGCGACGTCGTATATGTCAGTCCTGGCGCGTACGAAGATGCGCTTGTTGGCTTTCATTGCGCGCCGCAGCACGTCAGCGAGAGCGACTTGATTTCGAGCGATGCCCTGATATTGGCTGGCGAACAATAGAAAAGAGTCCGCGGCATCGCCTGTCCAGTGGGAGAATTCGGTTCCCGCAGTGCTGATAGCTCCTAGTCCGGCGCGACCGAATTCGAGCTCATCGCTGTCCATACTTGGCATTCCGAGTGAGCTCATGATCTTCTCCATCGAGGCGATCATGGGATCGAATCGGGCGGGATCCGGCAGCTCCGTGAACGGCTCGAAGAAGTCTGGTATCCAGCGGTACTTCTCCTCCAACCGCTTCCACGGCGCGCTTCCCGGAACCACTTCGGGCGTGGTAGCACCACCCGTCTGGGTGCCGTACAGTTCCCACTCTTCATCGGAGCGCAGCAGCGTCCCCGCCCCACCGTTGATCTCTTCCGCGCGTTGTTTCACCGCGAGGTCATAGATTTCTCGGGCTTTGGGCATCAGCTGCCCGTAGTGCACGCCTCCGCCGCCTGCGTCGTCCATCCCCGTTACCCCTTCGGCATCTCTGGCTCAGGCAGGTCAGCGATGCGATTTCGCATCGCATCACGGTTGTTCGGGTCGGTTTCGTCTCGGATCAGGTTTTTCAACGCTGCCGCGGCCTCGGCGTCGGTGTCGGTGTAGACGTCGACCACCATCTCCAGGGCCCGGCCAGTGTCGATGAGCGCGTCGGCCGTCTCACCGAGGATCATCTGGAGCTCGTCTCGCAGCGCGGCCCACGCCGGATACACCTGGCCGGGCGAGTCGTGGCTGCCCGAGTGCGACTCCTGAGGCCGCAGGAACGCTGCCTTGTCCACCTCGGCCGTATCCGCGGCATGGCCATTCGCATCGAGATACACATCTGCGGCTGCGGGTAGGTCCCGCCTCGCGACGTAAAGCAGCTTTTCAAGGTTGACTGCGAGATCTTTCCCCGTGGGTAATGCCACTCTTTCACCTCCCCGTGTAGGCATCCACTACAGCCGTGGACAGCCACGGCCCAGGGACGGTAGCTCACCTGAGTCACCTCGCACCACCAGTGCGGCCTCGCCTGTGGATAACCGCGCGCATCAGTAGGCGCCGCTGGATCGGACCGCCACGGCGGTGACCGGGCGTCCGCGGCTGCTCACACGTACCCCAGGATCTGCTCTACGTGAAACGACGACCCTGGACATCTTCCGGTGATCCCGCGGGTGAGTGCCGTGACCGTGGCTGAGCTGGGCCTCGGGCTACACACCACGCAGGATCCCGCGGAGCGGGCGCTTCGCGCCGAGCGGCTCCAACGCGTCGAAGCAACCTTTCACGCCGTGCCGTTCACCACCGACGCGGCTCGTCGCTTCACCCACATGGCCGGCCTGGTGATCGCCGCCGGGCGCAACCCAAGACCTCGCAGACTCGACCTGATGATCGCCGCGGTGGCATCGGTGTCCCAGATACCTCTCTACACACGCAACCCCAAAGCCTTCGTAGGACTGGCCACGGTCCTCACAACGGTCCCGGTCTGACGGCCGCCGGCTGCCCAGACGCACCCTGTTGATCCACAGGGCAGACACTGGACACCGGGTTTGCAGGACGATGTCCAGTCAGTAGCTTTACCTGCGGGTCTACGCAAGGCGGGGGCCGCGCGCCCACAGGGGAGGAACCGTGTCCAGACGTCACCGTACATCCCGGCTCATCGCTGCCGTGGGGCGGTTCCTGGAGTTGCCGAAAGGCTCCGCGGTACCGGTGAGCCTCACGGCTGGCGTTGTGGTGCTCGCGGTGCTGGCGTGGTCGGCGTACAGCTTCTTCACCGAACAGCTCGCCGGGGATGACTGCGCGTCCCCGGTGGTGGTCGACGTGGCGGCGGCGCCGGAGATCGCGCCCGCGTTATCGGACATCGCGTCAGCGGCGCCGCCCGAAGGCAGCTGCTGGTCGGTACGGGTGATTTCAGCGGAGTCGGAGCAGACGGCGGTGAGCCTGGCCCGACCGTCCAAGGGGAAGGTCGCCGACGACACCCGTCCCGACGTGTGGGTGGCCGATTCCACGTTCTGGCTGCGGCACGCCCGCAACAACGGCGCGTTCGACATCCCCGGAGAGGGGGTGTCTGTGGCGAGTTCCCCGGTGGTGTTGGCGACCACCGAGCCGGCGGCCCGCGACCTCGGCTGGCCGCAGGACCTGGACTGGCGTAGGGCACTCGGCACGGCGAAGGAAACCTCGCCGGTACGGACCGGGATCGCCGACCCGGGGCACAGCCCGGTGGGGCTGTCCGGCCTGATCGCGATCGACAAGGCGATGGCCGAGACCGAACGGCCGGGCCCGAACCGGGTCGCGGTGCTGCGGAAGATGTCGAAGAGCGTCAGCGTGGTGGCGCCGGACCTGTTCGGCAAGCTCCCCCAGGAGGACGACCCCACCACGTTGGCGACCTCGCTGGGCGCGTTCCCGGCGAGCGAACAATCGCTGTTGTCGTACAACAGCCGGCAGCCGGTGGTGCCGCTGGTGCCGGTGTACGCCGAGGACCCCGGACCGTCGATGGACTACCCGTACGTGGTGATGCCGAAGACCCCCAAGCAGGTACGGGGCGCCTCCGAGAAGTTCCTCGCGAAGGTGCTGTCGAAGAAGTCCCGGAAACCGTTGACGTCGCGGGGGTTCCGGACCCCGGGTGGGGCCACCGGCACGGGCTTCCCGAACACCCGTGGCGTGAGTCAGCGACCCGTCGATCCGGTGGGGCTGCCGGACGCGGAGTCGGTGCAGGAGTTGCTCACCGTCTGGACCGGGATCAACCGCAGCGGCCGGATCCTGACCGTGATCGACGTGTCGGGTTCGATGGCGGACATCGTCCCCGGTACGAACCAGAGCCTGATGGAGATGACCCGTTCGGCGGTGATGCAGGGGTTGAGCCTGTTCCGGGAGACCACGGAAGTGGGCGCCTGGGTGTTCGCCAGCAACCTCGACGGCGACAAGCCGTACAAGGAACTGGTGCCGATCGGCCCGCTGTACTCCAACAAGGAGCGGTTGATGACCGCGGCGGGCCAGGTTCAGGCGGTGGAAGGCGGCAGCACCGCGCTGTACGACACCACCCTGGCCGCGTACGACACCGCGCGTAAGAAGTGGGATCCGGCGCGGATCAACGTGGTGCTGATCATCGCGGATGGGGAGAACAACACCGGCACGATGAGTCGCGAGCAACTGCTTGCCAAGCTGAAGAAGCGACAGGATCCGGACAAGCCGCTGCCGATCATCAACATCGGGTTGGGGCCACAGGTGAACAAGGGCGAGCTGACCGCGATCTCGAAGGCGACCGGTGGCCAGGCGTACGTGGCCCGGGATCCGTCGACGATGCAGCAGGTGTTCCTGGCGGCGTTGGCGAAGCTGACCTGCGTACCGCCGCACTGCGACAACGGCTAGCCCGGCGGGCGGGTGAGGGCCGGCAACCGGTCAGTACGGGTCGTGCGGACCGGTGTGGCCGAGCACGGTGACGGCCCGGCCGGGCCAGAGTCGCAGCAGTACCTTGATCAGGACGTTGCGGGCGAACCAGGGCATCTGGCGCAGCAATTGGACCCGGTCGCCACGGTGCGGATGGCACACCTGGAACCGGGCGAGGGAGTCGGAACGGTCGACGTAGCGGTACCGTCTGCCCGGCAGGACCGCGGCGAGCACGCCGAGCGTGACCCCGACGGAGGAGTAGCAGTCATGGACCAGCACCTCCCCGCCCTCGGGCAGGTGCGTCGACCAGCGCAGGTCGTCGGTGAAGGTCCAGTAGTCGTGTTTGCCGTCGATGTAGAGCAGGTCGAACGGCTGCCGCCAGTCGCCACGCAGTGTGTTGCTGTATCCGGGGATCAGATCGACCACGTCGCTCAGGCCGGCGCCGGCGATGTGTTTTTCGAACTTGGCGCGGGTCTCCTGCCCGCCGAAGAGCCGGCCGTCCACGAACGGGTCGATGGCGGTGACCTGGGCACCGACCTGTCGTGCGGCGACGCCGAGGATCACGGTCGAGCGGCCCTGGTGACTGCCGATCTCCACGATCCGCGGGGCCGCCGCGGGCTGGGTGGTCGGCCCGGTCGCGGGCGGCGCGCTGGGGTTGGCGGTCTCACCCGCGCCCAGTCGGTGTACGGCGTCCCAGAGCATCCGGGCCTGCCCGTGCTTGAGCCAACCGGGGATCGTCGAGGCGTACGCCCAGGCGCCCTCGAACGTCGACAGTGGAGCCGTATCAGCCATTTCACCTGCAGAAACGCGGGCCCGGGACGGTGGGCGACGGTGCGTGCGGGGAGCCCAGCGTATCGATGAAGCCCACTAATATCTACCGAGTGGTAACCACGGCCGACGGGATGGCGAACTCCCCACCGCACCCAGAAGCCGAGGGGCCTTCGGATTATCAGCCGAGCGTACCGGCACGGTTGCGTGCGGCGATCCGCCGCCACTGGGCCACCGTCGGCGGCCTGCTCATCCTCACCGTGATCGCGTTCGTGCAGCGTCCCGGCAGGATCACCTTCGACACCAAACTCGACCTCGCGGTACGCCCCGGCGACTTCCTCGGCCGCGCCCTGCACATGTGGACCAGCGAATCCACGTTCGGGGAACTGCAGAACCAGGCGTACGGCTACCTGTTCCCGATGGGTCCGTTCTTCGCGCTGTTCGAGCTGCTCGGCGTACCGGCGTGGGTGGCGCAGCGGCTGTGGTGCGCGCTGTTGCTGGGTGCGGCGTTCCTCGGCGTCGTACTGCTGGCACGTGCGCTCGGCATCGGCTCGGAGCCGGCCCGATACATCGGCGGCTTCGGGTACGCGCTAGCCCCCAGGATGCTCACCGAGATCGGCCCGCTGTCCAGCGAGATGCTGCCCACCGTCTGCCTGCCGTGGGTGCTGCTCCCGCTGGTGTACGCATCCCGCCTGGGCCCCCGGAAGGCCGCCGCCCTGTCGGGGCTCGGTGTGCTCTGCATGGGCGGTATCAACGCCGCGATGGTGTTGATGGCGCTGCCACTGCCCGGCCTGTGGCTGCTCACGCGGCGGTGGGACCGGGAGCACGTGAAGCTCGTCGTGTGGTGGTGCGCCGCCGTACTCGCCGCGACCCTGTGGTGGATCATCCCGCTGCTGCTGCTCGGCCGGTACAGCCTGCCGTTCCTGGACTACATCGAGTCCGCCGAGAACACCACCGCCCCGTTGTCGCTGTTCCAGGCGCTACGCGGCACCAACCAGTGGGTCGCGTACGTGATCTCCGGCGAGCCCTGGTGGCCCGCCGGCTGGGCACTCGTCGACTCCCCGATCCTGATGGTCGCCACCGGCCTGATCGCCGCGATCGGGCTCGCCGGGCTGGCCCGCGGCAACCTCCCCGAGCGCCGCTGGCTGGTGCTCGGGATGCTGTCTGGACTGGTGCTGCTGGTGCTCGGGCACGTCGGCCCCCTCGACTCCCCGATCTCGCAGCAGTGGCAGGACCTGCTGAACGGGCCGCTCGCGCCGTTCCGCAACGTGCACAAGTTCGAGCCGATGCTGCGGCTGACCCTGGTGCTCGGGTTCGTCCACGGCGCCGGCGTCAAGTGGCGGGCGGCCTGGCATCGCAAGCTGGAGATCGGCTTCGCCGTGCTCCTGGTGTTCGCCGTCGCCGCGCCCGCCTGGCTGCTCGACCTGCGCCCCGGTCCCGGGTGGCAGGAGGTGCCGGGCTACTGGCGTACCGCCTCGTCCTGGCTCGCCGACCACGACCAGCACTCCCGTACCCTGCTGCTGCCCGCGACCGGGTTCGGGGAATACACCTGGGGCCGTACGGTCGACGAGCCGATGCAACCGCTCGCCGATTCGCCGTGGGCGATCCGTAACCAGGTGCCGCTCGGTTCGGAAGGCAACACCCGGTTCATGGACGCCGTGGAGCAGGTGCTGACCAGCGGTCGCGGCTCCCCCGGGCTGGCCCCGTACCTGGCCCGAGCCGGGGTGCGCTACCTGCTGGTACGCAACGACGTGGACCGTACGAGGCTCGGCGTACCGTCGCTGCACCTGATGCACTCCGCGCTGGCCGCGTCCCGGGGGATCAGCCACGTGGCATCCTTCGGACCGAAGAAGCGGTTGGACTACTACGCCGCCTCCAGCCTGGTCGACACCGGCAGCCGCCCCGCCCTCGAGGTGTACGAGGTGAAAGGTCCGATCCGGCGGATCTCCGCCGTGGCGGTCGACGACGCGGTGACCATGAGCGGTGGGCCGGAGTCCGTACTGCCGCTGCTGGAACAGGGGCTGATTGCCGGCGACCAACCGGTGGTGCTCTCCGGCGAGCCAGGCCCCTACCCGGCGGCCGGGCCGAGGGTGGTCACCGACGGGCTGCGCCGCCGGGAACGCAACGTCGGGCGGGTGCACGACAACCTCAGCTTCACCCTCGCCCGTACCGACCCGGTACGACAGGAACGCCCCGCACTGGACATCCTGCCGCTCCGCGGATCGGAACGCCTCACCGAAGCCGTCTACCACGGCGTGCACGCCGTCACCGCCTCCACCGCGGGCGGGTACGCGGACGCGTACGGCGCCACCGACCCGTCGTACCTGCCGTTCGCGGCGATCGACGGTGACCCGAAGACGCTGTGGCGTTCGTCCACGTTGGAGGGACCGGTCGGCCAGTGGTGGGAGGTGGAACTCGACACCCCGCGGATTCCGGAGACGATCCGGATGACGTTGGTCGACGACGTACGGGTCGCCTGGCCGATCGCGGAGATCACGCTCACCACGGACTCCGGGTCAGTGGTGCGTGACGTACCGCAGGGCCCCGGACCGCACGAGTTCACGCTGCCACCGGGCCCCACCAGCCGGATCCGGGTCACGGTCACCGGCATGGTCGGTGACCGCGAGGACGGCAACGTCGGGATCCGGGAGATCGAGATCCCGGACGTGGAGGCCAGCCGGTCGCTGCAGGTGCCCGAACCAGGCCCGGGTGCCGGCGCGCCGACGTACGCGTTCACCCGGGGTACGGACCCCAGGCCGGCGTGCGTACCGGCGTCGGCCGAGGCGGGGGGATCCGGTGGCGCGCGCAAACCCGGCAGCCCTGGCGGCCCGGCGTACGGCGTACCGATGCGCTGCGACCCGGCGCTGTTCCGCGCTGGCGAGGAGCCTCTGGGACCCGACCGCCGGTTCCGACTCGACGGCACACCCGGCAGCAAGGTCCGCTACTCGTTGACGGCGACGGCCCTGCCACGTACCGGAGGCGCTCCGGAGAACCCCGCCCCCGGGTCGGACCTCGGAGTCACCGCCACCTCGCAACTGGCCGGAGACCCCGCGGTCGCCCCGTTCCTCGCCGCCGATGGCGACGAAGACACCGCGTGGGTCGCCGACGTCACCGACCTCAACCCGGTATTACGGCTGCGCTGGAAAGGTCCGCGTACGTTCGACCGGCTCCGGATCCTGCCCGCGGACGCGCCGGCGGCAGCACCACCGGCGGCCGTCACCCTGCGGACCGTTCACGGCTCGGTCGACGCCGAGTTGTCCAGTGACGGGGTGGCCCGGTTCCCGAAACTCACCACCAACCACCTCGACATCGAGTTCCCGCTGGTCACCAAGACCCCGTTGGACCCGACCGAACGCCGAAGCGGCAAGAACGCGACGCTCGGGATCGCGGAGATCGAGATCCCGGGGCTGGACAAGGTCGCCCGGCGCGCCGACCCGGACGACACGATGACCCTGCCGTGCGGAGAAGGCCCGAAGATCCAGATCGACGACAAGCGGTACGACACCGAGGTCGTCGGCTCGTACGGCGATCTGCAGGCGTACCGGCTGGTGGAGGTACGCCCCTGCGGCGCGATCGCCGACGGGGTGACGCTGCGCCCCGGCGAGCACCGGATCCGTACCGTCCCGTCGGACCGGTTCGTGGTGCACGACCTGGTGCTCACCCCTCAGGACGACCCCGCGACCGAGGTGACGCGTCGCGACGTCACGGTCGACTCGTGGGGCGCCACACGACGGACGGTGCACGTCGCGGGCGGCGCCCAGGCGTACCTGTTCTTCCCGGAGAACGCCAACGCCGGCTGGACCGCCACCCTGCACGGCGAAACCCTCACCCCGGTACGCATCGACGGCTGGCAGCAGGCGTGGATCCTTCCCGAGGGGGCCGGCGGCGAGGTGACCCTGGAGTTCACTCCGGACCGTACGTACCAGGCCGGCCTGCTCACCGGCGCCCTGGCGGTGCTGTTGCTGCTGGTCGCGGCGCTGCTGCCGCGCCGCCGGCACACCCGGCTGTCCGCCGTGGCCACCGGGGGCGCCGGTACGGTCACCGGGCTGACGCTGCTGGCCCTGCTCGGACTGCTTGGCGGCGTACTGCCGATCGCCGCGTTCCTGGGCTGCCTGGTGCTACGACGAGCCGGCGGGCCAGCATTGCCGATGGCGGCGCTCGGCGGAATGGCGGTGGCCACCGCCGTCGCGGTCGCCGGACGCCTCGCCGGGTACGGCCAGTCATGGGCGCTCAGTTCGTGGGCCCAGGCGGCCGCACTGGTGGCGATCGCCGCCGTCGCCGCCGCGTACGTCCGGAGGGCGAAACCGGACCCCGCCCCGCTCGAGGACCCTGCCCCGCTCGACC
>JBOGDK010000117.1:0-12355 GCA_050701795.1 Micromonosporaceae bacterium | reverse complement strand
CGGGGGACCGTGACGTGGCGTCCGTACGGCTACAACGGTGGCGGGTCCCACGCGACCTGGATCAGGCGCGCGCCCTCCCGCCGGGTGATCAGCCAGCCACGTCCCGGTGGCAACGGCTGTGGCTTCATGTTGCCGAGCAGAACACCCTCGGACTTGTCGCCGGACATCATGATCCCCGGCGAGGCGAGTTCGCGAATCCGGGAGATCATCGGGTCGTACATGGCCCGCCCGGCGCCACCCATCCGGCGGGTCACGATCAGGTGAAGGCCGATGTCGCGGCCCATCGCGATGAACTCCTGCAACGGCAGCAGAGGGTTGCTCGTCGGACTGGCCACCATGTCGTAGTCGTCGATCAGCATGTACAGGTCCGGCCCGCTCCACCAGTTCCGGGCACGGAGCTGTTCGGGAGTGACGTCCGGGCCCGGGATGCGCTCCTTCATCACCGTCACCACCTGGGCGACCATATCCGCGGTGACCTGCGATGAGGTGCCGTACCCGAGTCGGTGCTCCTCGCTGATCGCACCAAGCAAGCTTCGCCGGTAGTCGATCGCCATCAGTTTCGCCTGCCGCGGGGTGTAGCGGTCGGCGATGCTGCGCGCCAGCACCCGCAGGAACGAACTCTTCCCGGACTCCACGTCGCCGAACAGGAGCAGGTGCGGCTCGCTGGTGAAGTCCAGGTGGACCGGCTGCAGGTCGTTCTCCGCCAGACCGATGGGCACACCCGGCTTGGACTGCTCAGCCGGCTTCGGCAGCTGCACGTAGCTGAACTCCGGCGGCAGCAGCCGTACCTTCGGCGCCCGTGGTGCCTGCTTTCCCTCCGGGGTCCGCACGCCGGTCCACGCGTTGTTGAGGGTCTGCACCAGTTTCGCCACACCCTCGGTGAGGTCGTTGGCGCTCTGCTGGCCGTCGATCCGGGGCACTCCGGAGAGGAAGTGCAGTCCGTCCGGCGTAAGCCCCCGACCCGGGGCGCCCTCCGGTACGTTCATCGCCGCCTTCCGGTTCACCGCCGAGTCGGTCGGGTCGCCGAGCCGCAGCTCCAGCCGGGTGCCGAAAAGGTCGCGGACCGCCGGGCGTACGTCCATCCAGCGGGTCGCCGCGGCGATCAGGTGGACGCCGAGGCCGAGACCCGAGTTGGCGATCTTGGTGATCATCGGCTCCAGGTCCTCGAACTCCTGGCGCATCGTGAGCCAACCGTCGACCACCAGGAACACGTCGCCGAACGGGTCGTCGGCGAACTGCCCGTCCCGCCGCATCTTCCGGTACGTGGAGATGCTGTCGATGCTGTGGTCGGCGAAATGGCGTTCCCTGGCCTCCATCAGCTGAGTGACCTCCGCGACGGTACGGCGCACCGCGTTGACGTCCAGCCGGGTCGCGACCCCGCCCATGTGTGGCATCTCGCGCAGCCCCATCAGCGAGCCGCCGCCGAAGTCGAGGCAGTAGAACTGGGCCTCCCGCGGAGTGTGCGACAGCGCAAGGGTGGTGATCAACGTACGCACCAGGGTGCTCTTGCCGCTCTGGGGACCACCTACCACCATGGTGTGGCCGGCCGCGCCGGCGAGATCCACCCACATCAGGTCGCGTCGTTGCTCGAACGGCCGGTCCACGATGCCGCCCACGGCCTGCAGTGCCCCGTGAAGGTCCGGGTTGCTGACCGTGACGCCGCGCTGCGAGTCGGTGGTCAGCGGCGGGAGCAACTGGTCCAGGGTCGGCGGCTCCGCCAGCGGCGGCAGCCACACCTGGTGCGCCGGTACGCCCTTGCCCTCGAGGCGTCCCACCAGGACGTCCAGCAGGGTCTCCTTGAGGATGTCGGAGTCGTCCTCTACCGGGACGTCCGGCTTCTTCTCCTCCTCGGTGACCCGGGGCGCGTGGTAGTGCGTGGAGTAGTCGAGCAGCAGGTCGACGTCCGAGCCGACGTGACGCTCCGCCTGCGCCGACCTACGGTGCGCACCTGACACGTACGCCGCCTTGAAACGCACCAGCGGCTCGGTGCCGAACTTCATGTAGCCGTGCCCCGGGGAGCGGGGCAGCTCGTACGCGTCCGGCACCCCGAGCACCACGCGGGACTCCATCGCGGAGAATGTCCGCAGACCGACCCGGTACGACAGGTGGGTGTCCAGGCCGCGCAGTCGGCCCTCTTCCAGGCGCTGCGAGGCGAGCAGCAGGTGTACGCCGAGCGACCGTCCCACCCGTCCGATCTGGACGAACATGTCGATGAAGTCCGGCTTGGCGGTCAGCAGCTCGGAGAACTCGTCACAGATCATCAGCAGGCTCGGCAACGGTGCCAGCGGGGCGCCGGCCGCACGGGCCTTCTCGTAGTCGCGCTGTGACGCGTAGTTGCCGGCTTTCCGGAGCAACTCCTGGCGCCGGATCAGCTCGCCCTGAATCGCGTCCAACATCCGGTCGACCAGGGAGAGCTCGTCCTCCAGGTTGGTGATCACCGCACTGGTGTGGGGGAGCCGGTCCAGGGTGGTGAACGTGGCGCCACCCTTGAAGTCCACCAGTACGAAGTTCAGCACCTCGGAGCTGTGTGTCACCGCCAGCGCCAGCACCAACGTACGGAGCAGCTCCGACTTGCCGGAACCGGTGGCGCCGATCAGCAGTCCGTGTGGGCCCATGCCGTCCTGGGCCGACTCCTTGAGGTCGAGGTCGACTGGCATCCCGTCCGGGCCGAGCCCGATCGGCACCCGGAGCTTGTCCCGGTTCGGGCGGGGCACCCAGGTCTGGTTGGTGTCCAGTTCGTACGGATCCCCCATGTCCAACAGCTCGGCGAGGCCCAGCTCAGCGGACATCGGCTGGTCACCGCGGGACGCGACCGACAGCCGCAGCGGAGCCAGCTGGCGGGCCAGCGCCTCCGCCTCCGCGATGCTCATCGCGTCCGGCTTGCCGACCTCCTCGGAGCCGTCCATGGTGGCGCTGCGCAACTTGCCGTTCGCGTCGATCTCCAGCACCAGCGTGTTGCGGTCCAGCGCGCGGGGCGGCCGGTTGGTCATGTCGATCACCGTGACGCCCTCGACGCCGCCCTCGGTCATCAGGTGGTCCGAGCCGGCGGTGTCGCCGTCGTCCAGGACCACCGTGATGTGCGGGCCGTCCACCGGTGGCGCGGTCGGACTGAACCGCGGGCGGTTGGCGATCACGTCGTCGAGCATCGCCTCCAGCGCGAGCACCTGGCCGGCCACCAGCCGCAACTGCCCGAGCGCGTCGGTCTTCTCCGGGTGGATCGAGTGCGGCAGCCACTTCGTCCACTCCCACTCCGAGCGCCGGTCCGGCGCGCAGCACACGGCGATCAGCATGTCGTCGGGGGCGTGGAACGTGGCGGTCTGCGCCAACAGGCAGCGCAGCATGGAGCGCAGCTGCTCGCGGTTCTCGCCCTGCACGTACACCCGGCTGAAGCCGCGCAACGCCATCGCCACCGGGAGTTCGGGCACCAGGGAGTACGTCGTGACAAACCGGCGCAACGACTGGGCGCTGACCGGTTCCAGGTCCTCGACCGGGCGTACGTCCGGCGGCACCAACGGGGTGGCCACCTCCTGGGGGCCGAGACCAACCCGTACCACCCCGAAGTCGCCGTCCGAAGAACGGCGCTCCCAGAGCCGTACGCTCTCCACCGTCGACCACAAGGCGTCCGGATCCGGATGGCGGTAGAACATCGCCTGCCGCTGTTCGGTGATGTTGTTCCGGATGGTGCGCCGGGTCTGCGCCAGCCGGCGCATGTAGTCCCGCCGGGCCTCGATCAGCTCCTTCTTGCTGGGCTGCCCACCCTGATTCAGGATCTGGGTGGCCAGCATGCCCAGGATCGAGAAACCGAACACGCCACCGATGATGTACCCCATCGGGCCGGGCATCCGGTACGAGAACATCAACGCCATCGCGGCCCCGCCGGCGATCATCGGAAGGATCGTGATCGTCCGCATCCAGGTCTGGCTGGTACTGGGCGGTGGATTCTCCGGCGGCGAGTCCAGCATCATTTCGCCGGCCGGCAGCTCGGGGCCATTGCGGCGGGTCGGCCGCTTCACCACCACCGTGCTCACTTGCACACCTCGCTTCGCTCGGCGGCGCGTTCGCACGTGCTGCTGTGCCTGTTGGTTTGCTCGCGCCGCTCGCTCACCTGCACACCTCGCTTCGCTCGGCGGCGCGTTCGCGCGTGCTGCTGTGCCTGTTGGTTTGCTCGCGCCGCTCGCTCACGGTAGTACCCCTCGTCCCCCGTTGGGCGCGCCGATTCGCGCGGGCACACACCGGCGGCGGCGCCTGCCCCATGGTAGGTAGTCTCTTGCTACCTTGGGCAGCCGCGGGCGGTGCCGCAATGACCACCGGAGAGTACGTGGCGAGCGCCGCGACGCAACCGGAGGTGAAGTCAGCGCCGTGAGTGAGCCGCGCGGGCGAGTCAGCAAGCAGAGCAGCGGGTGCGAACGCACCGCCGAGCGAAGTGAGGTGTGCACGTGAGCACGCAAGCGGGGGTCGGTCTTGCGCGGATCACGATCGCGGCACCGAAACGTCGCATCGATGTGGCGCTGCCCGAAAACGTTCCGTTGGCTGAGCTGTTACCGAGCGTGTTGCGCCACGCTGGCGAAGGCGTGGCCGACGAGGGGGAACAACACGGCGGCTGGATGCTCCGCAGGGCCGACGGCGCGGCGCTCGAGTCCCCCCGGACCCTCGGAGTGCAGAACGTACGTGACGGCGAGGTGCTGCTCCTGGTGCCGCGCCGCACCGAATGGCCGGAACTCGACTACGACGACATCGCGGAGGCGATTGCCGGCGGCGCCCGCAAGTACGGTCGTGCCTGGTCGGGACGTGCCACCCGGTTCACCTCGCTGACGGTGGCGACCTTGCTCTTCGTCGTCGGACTCGGCGTCGCGGTGATGTCCGGGCCGCCGTGGCTGATGCCGGGCCTGATGCCGCTGATTCTTGGGTTTGTGTTCGTGATCGTCGGGATTCTGCTGTCACGCGCGGTAGCGGACTCGGTCGCTGGCGCGGTTGTCGGCGGCGTTGGCCTGCTGTACGTATTCTTCGGCGGTTTCCTGGTGATCGGTCCCACTGGTCAGGGTCTGTCCAGCTTCGGGGGGCCGCAGTTGCTGGTGGGCGCCGCGGCCCTGCTGGTCGCCGCGGTGATCGGCTACATCGGGATCGCGGAGTACACCAGGATCTTCGCGGGTGGCTGTCTGATCGGGCTTCTCGGTGTGGTGGCTGGTCTACTCGGCCTGATTCCCGGGCTGCAGGCACACGGGGTCGCCGCGATCGTGATCAGCGTCGTGGTGGCATTCGTGCCGGCGTTCCCGTTGTTGGCCATGCGGTTGGGCAAGATGCCTGTGCCGGCATTGCCGGACAAGCCCGAGGATCTGATCAAGGACGAGCCGGTGCCGGAGCGCGACACGGTGTACGCCGCGGTGGTGCGCTCCGACGAGATGCTGTCAGGGCTGCTGCTCGGCGGCGGGGTGATCACCGTGGCGTGCAGTCTGGTGTTGATCCCGTCTGGCACGATCGACGGCCCGATCCTGGCTGGCCTGGTCAGCTTGGCGTTGGTGTTCCGTTCTCGACTGTTCCCGAGTGGCCGTCACCGGATTCCGATGCTGGTCGCCGGGCTGACCACGCTGAGCCTGCTGATATTCGGCGTCGCCATGGTGCTGGAACCCGAGTACCGGTTGTACGGGGTGCTCGGCACGATGGTCGCGATCGGTGGCCTGGTGGTCAGTGCCGGCTTGACGTACAGCCGCCGGCCGCCATCGCCGTACCTGGGCCGTTACGCCGACTGGTTGGACATCCTGCTGGTGGTCGCTGTGGTTCCGGTGGCCTGCGCCGTCCTGGACCTGTACGCCTACGTCCGCGGTGTTTTCGGCTAGCGGCGAGGTCCGCCAGCCGCCGCGGTACGGTACGGCACGGCTACGAGGGTTCGGACATGTCGGTACCGTACGGGCAGATTCAGTACCGTACGGGCTGGCCGACTACCTGCTGTTCTGCCGCAGACGCGGCGAGTAGTGCCCAGCGTACGGTGCCGTGACTGGCGAGAGTCACCATGTCGGCCCGGATCCGGGACATCCACTCCTGTACCTCATGCAGGCCGAGCGCTGACGCGGCGAGCGCGGACTCCACTTCGGACAACGGTTGCATCACGGCGACGTCTGCCCGCATCAACGTGTCGACGTCCCAGGCGGTGAGCTCGTCCCGTACGGTCAGCGTGGTCCGCCAGGCACCGGCCTGGGAGTCCAGCTCGCCGACGCTGGGGCCCACATCGATGATCACCAGCTGTGGGAACATCGCCGTCGCGGGCTGCGGGATCGGGCTGCCAGGGGCGATGAAGCCGACGCCACCGCCGGCCTCAGCGGCGAAGCGCTCCCACGCCGCGGCCCGGGCAGACTGGACGACGACCCGTACCCCCAGCGCCAGAGCCCGGTAGGCGAGCAGCTGGACGCATGCCAGCCCCCCGATCAGCATCGCGCGGGTGGGTTCGGGGCGGAACACCCGCGCCGTCACCGGGCTGTTCTGCCGGTTGAGGCCGAGCAGCAGACCCGCGCCGCCTGTGTTCACCTCCAGGTTGCCGAGCGCGGCGTGGACGGTGATGTGGGCGCCAAGTTGGCCTGGTATGGCGAGCGTCATGGCAGGAACCCTCCGAGCGGCAGCGTGGCGGCCATGCCACGGGCGTGTTGACCGTCCAGGCGTTCCAGCTTCGCTCCGCATTTCTTCGCACGTTCCACCAGCGCGGCGCTCACCGACGCCAGCCGCTGCGGGTTCGGCGCGGCGATCCGTACCGCCAGCTCCACCGTCACCTCGTCAGGAACCTGCGGTGACTGCGACTTCTGCGCTGGCTTGTCGGACTTCCTGCCGGACTGCTTCTCGGGGGGCGGAGCCTCCAATTGCGGCGGGGGCACCCGGCGGGCAGCCAGTGACACTGTGGTGGCCAGACTCGGTACGGAGGTGAGCTGGCTGATCAACTGCTGACCGGCCGGTGAATCCAAGCTGGGCCAACGTTTGATCACGAAGCAGGCCTGGGCGATCGACTCCGACCACCACACGTCCCAGTGTTCCTGAGCCAGCGGCGTCAGCTGGTTGCCCTGGTCGGCGCCACTGCGAGCCATGATCGCTCGGATGTCGATGGTGGCGCCAGTGGCGGCGGCGGACACCGCGGCGCTGGTCTCGATCGTGCTCGGGTTGAGGTGCGCCAGGCTGGCCAGCGTCGACAGCGCCTCCTCCCGGTCCAGGGGCCGTGCGGATATCGCCTCTTGGCGCAGCCGGCGCACCAGTCGGCGTACCGAGTTGCCCACGCCCTGGCGGATCTGCTCGGTGGAGTAGCCGGCGGAGTGGCCCAGCTGCAGCACCAGCCAGGCGCGTCGCTGGGACGGCACCGAGCCGTTCGTCAACGCGTAGTACGAGCTCGCGGCGCCGACACTCACGGCGGTCAGTGTGGGGGACGGCACCACCTGGAGCAGCAACTGCAGGCTCAGCGGAGGCGCGTCCGGATCGTGGGGTGGGAGCAGGCTGGCTGGCGACGGCAGCGTGACCGGTCGCTCCACGACGAGGCCGGGCTCGGTGGCGATCTCGATGATCGCGGCCGCACCCGCCACGTGGTCCAGGACGCCGACTTCGTATTCGTCGGTCTCCACGCTGTCGGCGGTGGCGCCGGGCTGCACGAACGCCAGCAACTCTCGGCGACGGTCCGCATGCGCGCCGGTGACCAGGGCCCGGGGGCGCGAGAGATAGCTCAGACGCAGACCAACCAGCTGGTAGAGCCAGCGTCCCCGGATCCGGGGCACGGTGAACATCAGGAGGATGAAGGCCACCACGCCGGCCGAGATGATCAGCGCGATGTGATGCCCGAGGCTCGCCAACACCACGGCGGCCGCGACCTGCCACAACACGACCTGGGTGACGTGAACCCCGCCCATCATTCCGGCCCGGCGGATCGGCCGCGGCGTGCCGACCGGTTGCGGCGCCGGTGGTGGCGGCGCCTGCGGCGTGGCGGTGCCCCTGGCCGGCGGGGGCGTGTGTACCGGCACGCTGGCGGTCGCGACGCTGGCTCGAGCTGTTGTCACGCTGCTGGCCTCCGCTGCCCCCGTGAGACGCCTGTGGTCGGGCGCTTATCGTATGTCCTGAGCTTACGACCCGGCGCACAGTAGTCCGCCGGGCCGCGGCAGGTCCACTGTCGAGACGGTACGTGGTCCACCGATCACCCACCGGTACCGAGCCGAGTCTGTCGGCTCAGACCAGCGGATGGGCCACGCTCCGCCCCGGCACCATGGTGCCCGGTCGTAATAGTGTGACCGACGGCGTCTGCGCCGCGGCGCATGGCTGGCGTCCCGGGCACAAGGTCGTACCTGGCCGGTATGCCGGACGACACGGGAGGAACGGATGGCAACCAGGCGAGATCAGCTCCACTCGTACCAGTTCATGATCCAGCGGGTGGTTGCGGCGCTCGTGATGCGCGAGACGGACCCGGCTCAGTCCCCGTTCCGTCGCGCGGCGGGTGCGATCTTCGCTGGGGTCATGGTGGCGACGATCCTGGTCGCCGGCTTCGCGGTCTATGGCCTCATGTTCCCGGGCGGAAACATGCGCTGGAAAACCGCGAGCGATCAGGACGGCGGTAGACCGGTTGTCATAGTGGAGGAGGAGACCGGGGCGACCTACGTTTACATGAACGGCACGTTGCACCCGATGGAGAACTACACCTCGGCGATATTGCTCGGCAAGGTCGGTGCCAGTGGAGGCCAAACGTCAGCATCCAGGCAAAATGCCGGGGGGCCCTTCTACGTGTCCCGTGACTCGCTCGCGGGAGTGCAGATCCCGATCGGGGTACGTATGGGGATACCCGGTGCCCCCGATTCGCTGCCGAGTCAGAAGAACCTGATATCCGGCGACTGGACCCTGTGCTCGCAGCCGAAGCGCACCGTCTCGGGGGGCGAGGAGCTCGAGACCGTGATGGTGGTGGGTGCTCGCCCGTCGCCCTATCAGAATGTCGCTGGTGAAGGCGTGATCCTGGTGGAGGAGGCGGAGACCACCAAGAAGTACCTGATCTACCAGAGTCACAGGTTCGAAATCCTGGAGCAGGATGACATGTTCAGTGCGTTCGGGCTGGACAGTCACACTCCGCTCAAGGTGAGTACGGCCTGGCTCAGCGCATTGCCGGTGGGGCAGGAAATCAAGGCGCTGGACCTGCCGGATGCCGGGGAACCGTCAGACGCGAAGCCTGACACCACGGTGGGGGACATATTCCGGGTGCAGACTAACGAGCAGTACTTCGTGGCGCTGAAGGACGAGCTGGCCGTCATTACCGAGTTCCAGGCGCGGCTGCTCCAGGCAAGCACCGGTAGTGAATTCGGGGAGCTGATTCCGGCCGACCCGGCGACCAAGTCACCGAGCCGGGAGTTGCTGCCTGAGGTCAGCGAGCCTGATGTGAAGGCGCCACCGGAGTCGGCGACGATGAACATGGAGGAGCCCGATAGCGCCCGGGCCACCTGCGCTATCTTCGGCAACAGGGGGAACCCTCCGGTGATGGTGCACAGCGGTTCGCTGTCCGCGTTCAAGGGCGCCGGAGTGGTGACCGAACTTCGCGGTGATGAGGGGACCCAGTTGGCCAGCCGGGTCGTCGTGCCGACCGGCCGGGGTGCCCTGGTGTGGACCTCGCAGAGTCCTGATGACCGTACGGCCGCGACGTTGGGGCTGGTGACAGACACAGGGAAGTTCTATCCACTGTCCTCTCAGGAAGTCGTGTCCATGCTCGGATACGACCTGAAAACGGTGAAGCCAGGGTGGATGCCGTCCAGCCTGGTGGGGCGGTTGCAGGCTGGCCCCACTCTTGATCGAGCCGCGGCGTCTGACCCGGTGTTGCCGCCACCAAGCTGAGGGGGCGAGCGCGTTCCCACCAGTGGTGGGGCGCGCCCACCACCACTTATCCACAGCAGTGACGGCTCGTCCACGCGTCGCCGAACTGGGCTGGAAAGCATTGACGTCGCACGTTACGGTCGTCCGCGAAGGGTGCCTGATGGTGCCGAAGGAAGCAGCTCCACATCGGAGCTCAAGTAGCGGGGGTGACTTCCGCAATGGGTGAACCAACTGCAGCAGAGTGGGCCAGTCTGAAGAGCGGCGCACAACAGTGCACGACCAGTTCAGAAGCCATTGACGGCGCGATCAAGCGGATGCTCAGCCAGCTTGATGGCGTGCAGTGGAAAGGTTCGGCGGCCACAGCGTTCGCTAACGCGAAGGTCAACGTCCAAGCTGATGTGCAGACCATTACGCAGCGGCTCGAAGCTATCGCGAATGGTATCGACAAGACCAGCACCAGCCTGATGGCGGCCGACGACGACTCGCGTGCCAGCCTGGACAACATTGCTGGCGGGACCGGCGAGACCGGTGTCAAGAACACGGACATCTCCGCGGGTCTCCGCTGACATTCCACAACGTCCTCAAGGCTTTCAGAAACGGGAGTGGCTCCAATGACCGATATGTTGTACAGCCCTGGTGAGATCCAAATGATCAACACCGCGATTCAGACCGCGGTGAAGCAGATGGACAGCGAGCTCGACACCGTCGAGAGTGTTTGTAAGCCGCTTGAGGGTGACGCTTTCCAAGGTGCCGCGCGGACCGCGTACCTGGAGAGCAAGCAGATCTGGCGCGAGGCCGCGCTGGAGATTGCCCAGACCATGAACCGGCTCGCCGCCGCGGTCAGTCAGTCCGGGCAGTCGATGGCGGACGCCGACGCGCAGGCCGCCACCTGGTTCGCCGGCTAGGACGTCGGTAACCTGGTAACACCAAGCAACACAGAATGCCCCGGTGCATGGCGCCGGGGCATTTCTGTGTTGCTTGTCGTCCAATGTGGTGGTTCTGGTCTACGCCGGAACCCGGTCAGTTGGCCCGCGGGACGGAGGTTCGGTAAACCCAACCCCCCGTCACGTCGTCTCAAGATCCTCGAAGAGCTTCACCGGTGCCGGGGGCATGTCGTCGTCATCCTTCTTCGGCTCCGGGAACGGTTTGGTCCTTCCTGGGCGCCATCTGCGGCGGATTCCCTTGGGGAGCAGAGTGAGGGTCGCCAGCATGCCCCCCGCGAGGAGCACCCCGACACCGGCCGCGGCCAACGCAAAGCCGCCATGGAATGCCTCCTCCTCAGCCCGCGCGGCTGCTTTGGGACCGAGTGAAGGGGGCGTCACCCCTGGAAGCGCGACCGGTGACTCGTCACTGAGGCCTTCCGTCAGAGCCCGGTACGGGTCCACGAGGCCACTGCCGACGTTGAATCTGTCACCGGCAGCAGGGCTGGCGGTGGCGGAGAGTCGCCTGGTGAGTTCCGGAACGGTCAGCTCCGGCCACTTGGAGCGGACCAGTGCCGCCGCCGCACTCACGAACGCCGCGGCGATGCCGGTGCCGCTGAATTGGGCGTGGCCACCGCCCCGGTTTGCCGCGAGCACCTCGCCGCCGGGTGCTGCGATGTCGACGTACCCGCCCCACTGTGAGTTCTTCAGTACTGGATAGTGGCCGTCCTTGGCCGGCCCCACGGCGCCGACGCCGATCACGCCCTCGTATGACGCCGGGTACGTGTCGGGGCCTGGATCCTGAACTTCCGGTCCGCCTTTTTTCAGCGTGCCGGCAAAGGCCCGGTTGCCAACGGCTGCAACCACGACCACGTCGTTGTCGATCGCCCTGGTGATGGCGTTCTTCACGGCCGAGTCATCCTTGGTGAGTGTCGGCGAAACATGGATCACGTCTGCGCCGTGATCAACAGCCCAGTCGATCGCCCGGGCCAGCTTCGCCGGACTCGTGACCCTGGTGGCGTCCTCTTTCTCGTCGAACTCGTCGGCCACCACGACGGGAAGGATCGTCGCGCCGTACGCGAGGCCCTGGAACCCGACGTCGGCCACCTTCCGGCCCGCGATCAGGCTTGCCACCGCGGTGCCGTGGCCGTCACAGTCCGTAGCGCTTCCTGATCCGTTTCCCCGGTAGAAGTCCGCTCCGCCGCGGATGTTCTTCCCACTGAGGTGTGGGTGTGAGGTGTCGACGCCGGAATCGAGCACCGCGATGGTGACGCCGGCGCCGGTCGACAACGGCCAGATCCGGTCG
This sequence comes from Micromonosporaceae bacterium, assembly GCA_050701795.1. GTDB lineage: Bacteria > Actinomycetota > Actinomycetes > Mycobacteriales > Micromonosporaceae > WHSM01. Next base: position 322 of record JBOGDK010000117.1, on the reverse strand, counting down.
GTGCCGAACATCCGCTGCGGGTACGGCACGCTCTTCTCGGTGCGCTGCGGCTCCGGGGTCCGCTGGCAGCCGCCTTTCGGCGCGCGTGGCAGGCTGTCCGGGTGACGGGCCTGCCCCGCAGCGGGGGCTGGTACGGCGCTCCCGCCCTCGGCATTCCCCGACGGCGTACCCGCGAGAGCCACCGATCCGAGCAGGCCACTGAGCACCGTGACTCCGGTGAGCATCGCGGCCAACCGTCGCATCTGTCGTACCTCCGTCGCAGGCCAACCCCCGAGGCCAGCGCAGGCCCCACTCGGATCGTAGTGGCGGTACGCCCGCGGCC
>JBOGDK010000116.1:0-12449 GCA_050701795.1 Micromonosporaceae bacterium | reverse complement strand
GCTCTGTACGCCCAGCGGGTCACCCGTGGCCGGTGCCGGTCAGCATCCGGCTCCACAGGTTCTTGAACCCGGGCAACGTCTTGGAGGTGCATCCCACGTCGGAGAGTACGACGTCGTCGACCGCCAGCCCGATCACCGCGGCGGCGGTGGCGAGCCGGTGGTCGTCGTACGTGGCGAAGGTTGCCCCGCGTAGTGGCCGTGGGCTGATCGCGAGCCCGTCCGGGAGCTCGGCGACCTCGGAGCCGAGCTTCGTCAACTCCCGTGCCAGGGCGGCCAGCCGGTCGGTCTCGTGCCCCCGCATGTGCCCGATACCACGCAGCACGGACGGGGTGTCCGCCAGCGCGGCCAGTGCCGCGAGCGCCGGCACCAGCTCGCTGACCGCGGACAGGTCGGCGTCGATGCCCTTGATGGTGCCGGTGCCGGTGACCGTGAGCCCTTCCGCGGTGAGCGTGCAGCGTCCGCCCATCGCGGACAGCAGCACCTTGAGGGCGTCTCCGGGCTGCGCGGTACGCGACGGCCATCCGGTGATGGTGACGTCGCCTCCGGTGACCAGCGCGGCGGCCAGGAACGGCGCGGCGTTGGACAGGTCGGGTTCCACGGTCCAGCCCCGTCCCACGATCCGGCCGGGCTCGACCAACCAGGTGTTCGGGGTGGAGTCGTCGACGGCGGCTCCGACGGCACGCAGCATGGCCACGGTCATCTTGATGTGCGGCGCGCTGGGAACCGCTGGCCCCTCGTGGCGTACCGCCAGGCCGTTGTCGAAGTCGGGGGCGGCCAGCAGCAGCCCTGAGACGAGCTGGCTGGACGCCGAGGCGTCGATGGTCACCCGGCCACCGCGGACCCGGCCACGGCCCCGTACGGTCAGCGGCAGGGCGCCGCGACCCCCGTCGTCGATGTCCGCCCCAACCTCGCGCAGCGCATTGATCAGCGGTGCGAGCGGGCGCTGCCGGGCACGTGGGTCACCGTCGAACCGCACCGGCCCTTCGGCGAGACCCGCGAGCGGCGGCAGGAACCGCATCACGGTGCCGGCGAGCCCGACGTCCACCTGGGCCGGCCCCTGCAGCGGGCGGGGGCGTATCACCCACAGCTCGTCGTCGACGGTCGAGATGTGGGCACCGAGCGCCCGTAGGCCGCCCGCCATCAGCTCGGTGTCCCGTGCGGCGAGCGGGTGACGCAGCGTACTGGTGCCCATCGAGATCGCGGAGAGGATCAGCGCCCGTGCGGTGATCGATTTGGAACCGGGCAGGCTGATGGTGGCCTTCACGGGGTCGTACGCCCGGGGTGCTGCCCAGGGTTCCACCACAGGCGGGCTACGCCTGGCCAGCGGGGTCGGCCGCCTCTCGTCAGGCCCGGTTGTCTGCGTCACGTGATCAGTCTGCACTGCGCAGCGCCACATCGTGCACGCCGGTAGCGTGGATCACCATGTGCGGGCGGTACGCGTCGACGAAGAGTGCGACTGATCTGGCGACGATCTTCGAAGCGTCGGACGAGACAGGGCAGGAATCCCTGGTCGCGAGCTACAACGTGGCGCCCACCGATCCGGTGCACGTGGTACGCCGCAGCCATGGTGGTGACCGCCGGGAGGTCGCGACGGCGCGGTGGGGGTTGCTGCCGCCGTGGGCCCGTTCTCCCCGGGAAGGCGCCCGGATGATCAACGCCCGGGCGGAGACGGTGGCGACGTCGCGGGCGTTCCGGGTGCCGTTCGCCCGTCGGCGGTGCCTGGTTCCGGCGGACGGATGGTACGAGTGGCTCCGCCAGTCGGAGGGACGCAACGCAGCCAAGCAGCCGTATTTCCTGACGCCGAAGGACAGCGGGGTGCTGGCGTTCGCTGGTCTGTGGCAGGTGTGGGGGCCGGAGCGGTTGGTGACCACGACGGTGATCACCACCGCGGCGGTGGGCGATCTGTCGACGGTGCACGACCGGATGCCGTTGGCGCTGCCCCCGGACCGGTGGTCGGCGTGGTTGGATGCCGCTGATGCGGCGCCGTTGCTGTCGTCCCCGGGGGAGGACTGGGCCGCCGGGATCGAGTTGCGCCCGGTCGGGTCCGCGGTGGGCGACGTGCGCAACAACTCCGACGCCCTGATCCGCCCTGTGACGGCCTCAGCACTGCGTGTAGATCATGCCGACCCGGTGGATTTAACCCTATTTTAACCGTTTCGTGCGCTTCCTACCTCAGTATTTGCTCAGGAGTTGTTCGGGCTTGCCCACAGACCCTTGCCCGGCGCACTTCCTGTGGGGTAAAACACAGCGCTTGTGGACGCGAGAAAACTTGGCTCCACCACACCTCTGACAACAACCGACCACCCACGGGGGAGGTGGGGTACATGACCCGGGCGCGGATGCCTCGCCCGCACGAAGTTGCCGCCGCACGGCGGGACCCGCGACTGCTGCGGGCCAACCGTGAGCGAGACAACGACGTCGCGTGGCGTGGCCGAGGACGCTGCCGGACAGTGGACCCTGAAACGTTCTTTCCGGCTCCCAGCGAGCCGGCCGATGCGGCGCTTGCCATGTGCCGTTCCTGCGACGTGCAGGGGGCCTGCCTCGCGTGGGCTCTGGAAGCCGGTGACTGTAACGGAGTCTGGGGCGCCACGACGCCCCGGGAACGACGCGCCATGCTCGTGGCGTGGCGGACTGCCGAGGGCGGTGACTGAGCTGACCTGAGCCGGCGCCTCGGGGATTCGGGCCGGCACCAGCCATACCGGTGCGGGCGTATCACCCGGTCGCCCCGCGACGCCGGCATATCGTTCTCCAGATGACATCCTCACCGCTTGCGGTGCAGACCCCGGTCGGACCTGCCGAGGTCGCGCTGGACATCCCTGGGGAAGCGCGGAGCGTACTGGTGCTCGGGCACGGAGCTGGTGGCGGATTCCAGGCCCCCGACCTGACCGCGGTACGCGATCTCGCGCTCGCCCGAAACGTCGCGGTGGCCCGGGTGACCCAGCCGTACCGGGTGGCCGGACGACGGTCGCCGGCACCGGCGGGCCAGCTCGACACCGCATGGCTGGCGGTGGTGGAGGCGTTGCGGGAGCTCGCGCCACTGGCGGGTCTGCCACTGGTGGCGGGCGGCCGGTCAAGCGGTGCCCGGGTCGCCTGCCGTACCGCGAGCTCGGCTGGGGCGGTGGGGCTGGTGGCGCTGGCGTTCCCGCTCCACCCGCCCGGCAGGCCGGAGAAGAGCCGCTCGGCGGAGCTGCTCACAGGTGTACCCACGATCGTGGTGAACGGCGAGCGGGACCCGTTCGGGATCCCAGGATCCACCCCTGGCGTGATCGTCGAGGTGCTACCCGGTGCCGATCATTCGCTACGGCGGGTGGCAGGCGATGCCGCCCGGACCGCGGTCGACTGGCTCGCCCAGCACGGTTGGGCGGCGGCGGGATGACGGCAGAGGTGCCCCGAAGCGTCGTACGCCACAGCCGCCGCGGCGCCGCCGCGCTGCTGGAATGTCCGGCAGGGCCATCACGTTGCACCCATCGGCGACTCGTATGAGTGCCACAGTGACGGTGGAGGGAAGACCTTGACGGTGATATTGCCCCGGCGGCGTACCTTCTCAGAGCTCCCGGATGGCGAACGGATGCAGCGGTTGCTGCATGGCCCCGCGTGGTCGACGGACGAGGTGATCACCACTCCGGAGGCGCCCGCCTACCGAGGCGGCGTATCCTCGGCGCAAACCCGGCCGAGGAAGGACACCAACTTGGCGCTAGCGGAGACGCCGGACGAACGGCGCGCCCGATTTGAGAGGGACGCGCTTCCTTTCGTGGACCAGTTGTACGCGGCCGCGCTGCGGATGACACGCAACCCGGCCGACGCGGAGGACCTGGTCCAGGAGGCCTATCTGAAGGCGTTCGCGGCGTTCCACCAATTCCAGGAGGGTACGAACCTCAAGGCCTGGCTGTACCGGATCCTCACCAACTCGTACATCAACTCCTACCGGCGGCGGCAGCGGCAGCCCGTGCAGAGCCCGACGGAGGAGATCACCGACTGGCAGCTCGCCGAGGCTGAGTCCCACACGCCCGTGGGATTGCGGTCCGCTGAGACCGAGGCGCTCGATCGGCTGCCGGACTCCGACGTCAAGAACGCGCTGCAATCGCTGCCGGAGGAGTTCCGCATCGCGGTCTACCTCGCCGACGTCGAGGGATTCTCGTACAAGGAGATCGCGGAGATCATGGACACCCCGATCGGCACGGTGATGTCTCGTCTGCACCGCGGTAGGCGCAACCTGCGCGAGATGCTTGAGCACTACTCCGTCGACCGGGGTCTTTCAGGCTCAGTCGACCAGCCGGCTGGGCAGGAGGTGTGACTTCAGTGGGCTGCGGCGACCCTCATGACGTCGACTGCCGGGACGTGCTCCAGGAGGTCTACCTGTACCTCGACCTGGAGTGCGACACCGACCGGCGGGACCGGATCCGTGGTCACCTCGACGAATGCTCCCCGTGTCTTCGCGAGTACGGCCTGGAGCAGGAGATCAAGGCGCTGGTGGCCCGGTGTTGCAGCCAGGAGGTTGCCCCGGAAAGCCTGAAGCAGCGGGTCCGCGCGAAACTTCAGCAGATCGTGATCGAAGCCGACGCCCGGGAGTTCCTGGCGGAATAGCCCGCCTGTCCCGCCGGCGCGGCGCCGATGCCGGGGTTCCGCCGGCCGCCGGTGTGCGGCGGCGCGGCGGTCCGGTCACACTCTCAGGCGTTGGGCCGCTTGCCGTGGTTGGCGGCCTTCTTCTTGCGCGCCCGGCGCTTGCGTGCCTTCTTGGCCATCTCGGTCTCCTCGAGTCTCGCCGTGGTCCCCCGCAGCGCCGCCGGTGGGCTCCGCAGCTGGTCCGGCGCATGATGTGGTTCGCGCTGGCGATCGTAGGCGATACGGTGGCTAGGCCGTACGGCGAGGTCGCTTCAGCGTGGTTGGATACCCCGCAGGCACGCGTACCGGCGTGGCGTACGAACTTCCAGGGAGGACGGCGATGGCCGAGGAGATCCGGGCCGAGATGGTGGCCAACGTGTGGAAGGTCGTGGCCACGGCTGGCGACTCGGTCGATGACGGAGACACGTTGGTGATCCTCGAGTCGATGAAGATGGAGATCCCGGTGCTCGCCGAGTCCGCCGGAGTGGTCAAGGAGTTGGCCGTACACGAGGGGGACGTGGTTCAGGACGGTGATCTCATCGCGGTGATCGAGTGACCCGACAGGCCACTGACGCGGTAGCCGTACGGCCGGCCGCGGCCGGCGAGCTGGCCGCTGTGGGACGTTTGACCGTCGCCGCGTACCAGTCCTCGGGGATGATCCCGGAGGGCAGCGGGTACGACAGGCAACTGGGAGACGCCAGTGCCCGTGCCGAGGCGGCGGAGCTGTTCGTCGCCCTGGTCGCCGGGGCGCTGGTGGGCACCGTGACGTTCTGCGAGTACGGCAGCAGGTACGCCGAGGTCTCCCGACCTGGCGAGGCGGAGTTCCGGATGCTCGCCGTCGATCCGGAGGTGCGTGGCGCCGGGGTCGGGGAGGCGCTGGTGCGCGCCGTCCTGGCCCGGGCCGCGGAACGTGGGTTCGAGTCGTTGGTGCTGTCCACCCCGGCCACGGCGGCGGCCGCGAGGCGCCTGTACGACCGGCTCGGCTTCGTACGCCTGCCGGACCGTGACTGGGAGCCGGTGCCCGGCGTACGGCTGCTGGGATACCGCCAGGTCCTCTGAGCCGTCCCCGCCCCGTCGTCTCCGCCGGTCGCGACGCTGTGGGCGGTCACCGGCACCCGCGCCAGGCCTTCAGGTTTGCGCAATTGTGCGCGTAACATGGTGCGAACGCGCGTTCCTGCGCAGACTTGGTGCATAAGGCGAAAGGCTGAGGGCATGGCCGATGTGGCGGCGGGGCGAGGGATGGCGAGTGACATCGCCGAGCAGCCCGCGGTCTACGCCAGGTTGCTCGGTGACGGCGCGCCCGGCATCGCGAAGGTGGCGGCGGAGATCGCGCGCCGGCGTCCCCGATTCGTCGTCTACACCGCGCGCGGTACCAGCGATCACGCCGCGCTGTACGCCGCGTACCTCACCGAGATCCGGCTCGGGATCCCGACCGGCCTGGCCTCTCCCTCGGCGATCACCGTGTACGGCGCCCGCCCGGACTTCGCCGACTCCCTGGTGATCGGGGTGAGCCAGAGCGGCGGCTCCCCGGACCTGGTCGAGGTGATCCGGGTGGCCCGGGAGCAGGGCGCCTGCACCCTCGCGGTGTGCAACAACCCGGACTCCCCGCTCGGCGCCGCCGCCGAGCTCGTGGTCGACATCGCCGCTGGTCACGAACGTGCCGTGGCGGCCACCAAGACGTACACCGCGGAGCTGCTCGCGCTGCTGATGCTGATCGAGGGGGTACGTGCCGGAGACGGCGGGCTGCCCGCCGACGAACGATCCCGGCTGGCCCGGCTACCCGAGCTGGCCCAGGTGCTGATCGACGACCGTACGGCGACCGAGCTGGCGCCCCGGTACCGGTTCGCCGAGCAGTTGATCACCACGGGGCGGGGGTACGCGTACCCGACCGCCCGGGAGACCGCGCTGAAGCTGATGGAGACCAGCTACCTGGCGGCCCTGGCGTTCTCCGGCGCCGATCTGCTGCACGGGCCGCTGGCGATGGCCGACCCGGACGTACCGGTGCTGGCGATGGTGGGCGGCGGTCTCGCCGGAGAGTCGATGCGGGCCGTGCTGGCGAAGCTGGGTGAACGGCGGGCCGATGTGGTCTCCGTCGGCCCCAGCGGCGCCCTCGGGCTGCACATCCCGACACCTGACGTGGACGAGCGGTACGCGCCGCTGCTAGACATCATCCCGATGCAGCAGTTGGCCCTGGCCCTCGCGTTGTCCCGCGGCGAGGACCCGGACGCCCCGCGGAGTCTGCTCAAGGTGACCGAAACCAGGTAGCCGAAGGGGGCTGCCCGCAATGAGGATGGGCCCGGCCGAGGACCAGAACCGGCGGATGCTGCGCGCACGCGACGCGATGGACCGCGGCTACGCGGAACCGTTGGACATCCGGGCGCTGGCGCGCATCGCGTACGTCTCCGAGGCGCATTTCATCCGGACCTTCCGTACGACGTTCGGCGAGACCCCGCACCGGTACCTGCAACGCAGGCGGATCGAGCGCGCGATGATGCTGCTACGGGAGACCAACCGACCGATCACCGACGTGTCCTGGGCGGTCGGCTTCAACAGCCTCGGCACGTTCAGTCGTACGTTCAGCGAGATCGTCGGGGAATCACCCACCGCGTACCGGCGCGGCGCGGAGACCCTACGGGTGCCGTCGTGCTTCTCGAGAGCGTGGACGCGGCCGAGCAGTTTCGGAGAAGCACGCGGCAGCCACCGGACGTAGCGTGATCGTCATGTTCAACGCGATCAACATCACCCAGGTCAAGGTCCTCGATCAGGACGAAGCGCTCGACTTCTATGTCGGCAAGCTCGGATTCGAGGTGAGCGCCGACGTCGACATGGGGTTCATGCGGTGGCTCACGATCTCGTTGCCGAGCGACCCCGACCGGCACCTGCTGCTCGAGGTGCCGAAGCCGCCGGCGATGAGTGAGGAGTCGGCCGCACAGGTACGCGATCTGTTGACCAAGGGCGCGCTCGGGCTCGCCTGCGTCCTGACGACCGACGACTGCAGGAGGACCTACGACGAGCTCAAGGCCAAGGGCGTCGAGTTCAGCGAGGAGCCGACTGAGCAGCCGTACGGGGTGGACTGCGCACTGCGTGATCCGTTCGGCAATCACATCCGTATCACCCAGCCCGCCAGCGGGCCGGTCGAGGTCACCGAGGAAGACAAGAAGCGCTGGTCTGAAGGCGCGCAAGCCAACCATTGAGGTGGTACGCCGCCGCCGAGCTCCGAAATCAGGTGGCCCGGCGGCGTCGCACCCCACGCCCGTGGCAGTCTTTCGTACGTGTCCACGCTGCGTGATCTGGTCGAAGAGCACACTGATCTCGACCGCGACGCCATCGAGCATCTGCACCGGCTCGCTGGCGACTGGCAGCTGCTCTCCGACCTGTCGTTCGCGGATCTGCTGCTGTGGGTACGGGCCAGCCACCAGCCCGACGACGAGCCGGACAAGCAGCCCAGCGACCGGACGGCCGGCGCCGCCGAGACGCCACGGCCGGGCCCCGATGCGGCCGCCGGGAAGGTCGAGTTCATCTGTGTCGCGCAGTGCCGCCCCAGCACCGCCCCCACGGCGCACCACGACGACCAGGTGGGCCGGATCCTGTCGGGACCGCAGGTCAACCACCTGGAGGTGGCGTACCAGGAGGGCCGGATCTGGCGGGAGGGTGACCCCGTCTGGTACGGCGACACCCCCGCACGGCACGAGGCGATCCCGGTACGGCCACTGGACGATGACACCGTGATAGCGGTGCTGGGACGGGACACCAACCTGACCACCGCGCGCAGCCCCAGCCAGCTGGAACTGAGCTACCTGACCACCGCGGACGACCTGGCACAGATGGTCACCGACGGTACGTTCCCGCCCCGCCGGCACCCCGGGGAGACCACCTCGGCGCCCCGGGTCGGGGACGGCTTCTTCCGGCTGGACGACGACGGCAAGGTGGTCTACGCCAGCCCGAACGCGCAGTCGGCGTACCGCCGGCTGGGTTTTCACGGGCATCTGGTGGGTGAGGACCTGGCCGCGCTGACGGCGCGCCACTCCGACGACCCGCTGGAAGGCACCGAGGTGGCCGGACGGATCCTGGCGGCGCTGGCGGGGGAGTCGCCGCCTCGTAAGGAGGTGGAGGCGCGGGGGGCGACGGTGCTCACCCGGGCGCTGCCGCTGCGTCCGGAGGGCACCCCGATCGGTGCCCTGGTGCTGGTACGCGACGTCACCGAGGTGCGCCGCCGGGAGCGGGCCCTGGTCACCAAGGACGCCACGATCCGGGAGATCCACCACCGGGTGAAGAACAACCTGCAGACGGTGGCGGCGCTGCTGCGGTTGCAGGCGCGCCGGGTCGGCATCCCGCAGGCCCGGGAAGCCCTGGAGGAGTCGGTACGCCGGGTCGCCTCGATCGCCCTGGTGCACGAGACCCTGTCACTGTCCGCGGACGAGGCGGTCGAATTCGACACCATCGTCGACCGGGTGGCGTCGATGTCGGCGGAGGTGGCGGCCCCGGAGTCGAAGGTCGAGCTGCGCCGGGAAGGCACCTTCGGGGTGCTGCCGGCCGAGATCGCGACCCCGCTGGTGATGGTGCTCAACGAGTTGCTGCAGAACGCGGTGGAGCACGCGTACCGGCCCGGGGACACCGGAGACATCGTGGTCGCGGCACACCGGTGGCGGCGCCAGTTGCACGTCACGGTCGCGGACGGCGGCTGCGGACTGCCGGAGGGGTTCGACGTCGCGGACAACCAGCGGTTGGGGCTGCAGATCGTACGGACTCTGGTGACGAACGAGCTGCGCGGCACGATCGAGCTGCGGGCACGTACCGAGGGCGGTACCGAGGCGGTGCTGGTGGTGCCGCTGGTGCTGGCCCGGCGCTGATGTCCCACCTGGTGGTACGCCGCTGAGAGGCTCGTCACCAGAACGTGGCCGTAGCCGACCGCCTCGTGAGAGGCTGTGCGACATGACTGCAGCCCTGCAGCGCCGGCTCGTGGCTCGCCGCCACGTCGATCACTGCCGCGTGCGCAGCGCCATCTGTCGACCGGTCGCCTGACGCCGCCCGAGGTCTGTCTTACGGGCGCGCGAGAGCGCCGGCTTCTCTACCTCGCCAATGACGGCTCAGCCGCCGCTGTCCGCGTGCCTTCACGTACCCATCGAAGGTTTTCGAGAGGACTGCCATGGCGGTCACCACCGCTCCACGACGTCGCGGTACCCACCACAAGGGCCAGGGCCAGTGGGCCCTCGGCCACCGGGAGCCGTTGAACAAGAACGAGCAGGTCAAGAAGGACGACGACGCGCTCAACGTGCGGGCCAGGATCGAGAACATTTACGCCCACACCGGTTTCGACGCGATCGACCCGGCCGATCTGCGGGGGCGTTTCCGCTGGTGGGGGCTCTACACCCAGCGCAAGCCCGGGATCGACGGCGGTAAGACCGCGGTGCTGGAGCCGGAGGAGCTGGACGACAGGTACTTCATGCTCCGGGTACGCGTCGACGGCGGCCAACTCTCCCTGGCCCAACTGCGGGTGATCGCCGACATCTCCACCAGGTACGCCCGGGACTCGGCCGATCTCACCGACCGGCAGAACATCCAGCTGCACTGGATCCGGATCGAGGACGTGCCGGCGATCTGGAAGGCGCTGGAAGATGTCGGCCTGTCCACCCAGGAGGCGTGCGGGGACTGCCCCCGGGTGATCCTGGGCAGCCCGGTCGCGGGGATCTCCGCCGAGGAGAAGATCGACGCCACGCCGGCGCTGCGGGAGATCGAGAGCCGCTACATCGGCAGCCAGGAGTTCTCCAACCTGCCGCGCAAGTACAAGACCTCGATCGGCTGGCTGCCGGATCTGCCGTACCAGGCGAACGACATCGCGTTCGTCGGCGCCGTACACCCGGAGCACGGGCCGGGATTCGACGTGTGGGTCGGCGGCGGTCTGGCCACCAACCCGATGCTCGCCGAACGGCTCGGCGTCTGGGTGCCGCTGGCCGAGGTGCCCGAGGTGTGGTGGGGGGTCACCAGCATCTTCCGGGACTACGGCTACCGCCGGCTGCGTAACCGCGCCCGGCTGAAGTTCCTGATCGCGGACTGGGGGGTGGAGAAGTTCCGCCAGGTGCTGCAGGACGAGTACCTCAAGCGGGAACTGGCCGACGGGCCGGCGGTGGAGGCGCCGCCGGAGACGATCGACCACATCGGCGTACACCGGCAGAACGACGGCCGGTACTACGTCGGGGTGGCGCCCGTGGTGGGCCGGGTCTCCGGTGCGCTGCTGTCCCGGCTGGCCGATATCGTCTCCGCCCACGGCTCGGGCCGGGTACGTACCACCGCGCACCAGAAGCTGCTGGTGCTCGACGTGGCGGATTCCCAGGTGGACAACCTGGTGACGGCGCTGCGGGGGATCGGCCTGGAGGCGAAGCCGTCGGAGTACCGCCGCGGCACCATGGCGTGCACCGGCATCGAGTACTGCAAGCTCGCGATCGTCGACACCAAGGACCGGGCCACCGAGCTGATCACCGAGCTGGAACGCCGGGTCCCCGAGCTGGACGTGCCGATCAGCATCAACGTCAACGGCTGCCCGAACGCGTGCGCCCGTACCCAGGTGGCCGACATCGGGCTGAAGGGGCAGCTGGTGCTGGACGAGTCCGGCAACCAGGTCGAGGGCTTCCAGGTGCACCTGGGAGGGGGCCTCGGGCTCTCGGCCGGCTTCGGGCGCAAGGTACGCGGCCTGAAGACCACCGCCGAGGCGCTGCCGGACTACGTGGAACGGCTGGTACGCGGCTACCTCAAGCAGCGCGACGAGGGCGAACGGTTCGCCGAATGGGTGGTCCGAGCCGACGAGGCGGACCTGCGATGAGTCGTACGCCGCCGTACCACTGCCCGTACTGCGGGGAGGAGGACCTGCGCCCGAACGAGGCGGGCCACGGAGCGTGGGAGTGCCGCGCGTGCGCCCGCGTGTTCAGCGTGAAGTTCATCGGACTGCTGAGTCCACAGAATCGCTCAACCCAAGGGGAGGAGAAGCGATGACCCAGGCTGTCGAGCAACGTCGTACCGCCCGAGAACTCCGGGACCTCGCGGTCGCGGCCGGCCGCGACCTGGAGGAGGCATCGGCTGAGCAGGTCGTGGAATGGGCGCTGGGTACGTTCGGGGAGCGGTTCTGTGTCACGTCCTCGTTCGCCGACGCCGTACTGGTGCACGTGGTGTCCCGGGTGGCCCCGGGCATCGATGTGGTGTTCCTCGACACCGGGCTGCACTACACCGAGACGCTGCGGGTACGAGACCTGGTCTCGGCGACGCTGCCGGTGAACGTACGGTCCATCACCCCGGCCCGTACGGTCGGCCAGCAGGACGGCGAGCACGGGCCACGGCTGTTCCAACGCGACCCCGACAGCTGCTGCCACCTGCGCAAAGTGGAGCCGCTGGAACGCGGGCTGGAGCCGTACGACGCCTGGGCCGCCGGGCTGCGCCGCGACGAGTCACCGTCCCGGGCGGACACCCCGGTGGTGGGCTTCGACGGCGGTCGCCGCAAGGTGAAGGTGGCCCCGCTGGCGCGCTGGACCCAGGCCGAGGTGGACGCGTACATCGCCCGGCACGACGTACCGGTGAATGAGCTGGTCAAGCAGGGCTACCCGTCGGTGGGCTGCTGGCCGTGCACCCGGCGGCCGAAGCCTGGAGACGACGCGCGCGCGGGCCGGTGGGCGATGTTCGAGAAGTCCGAGTGCGGAATCCACCTGTGAGCGACGTCCTGCCCGCTACCGCGACCGCACCGGCCGGCCGGGGTCAACGCCTGGCGGCACCGCCCGCGTTGCTGCTGATCGCCCATGGCAGCCGGGACGAGCGTTCCGTGGCCGCCACCGCGGCGCTGTGCCGGGCGGTCGCCGCGGCGC
>JBOGDK010000115.1:0-12478 GCA_050701795.1 Micromonosporaceae bacterium | reverse complement strand
GGACTCGCCGAGTTGCTCGGCACCACCCGGGTGGTGGAACGTCTCGCTGACCTCGAACGTCAGGTGGACGGCCTGACCTCGGCACAGCTGCCGATCGGCGCCGGATCGCCGTACGACGGCCGGACCATGGGCGACACGCGCGCCCGGACCCGTACCGGCGCCTCGATCGTCGCGGTGGTACGCGGCAGCGACGTGATCGCCAGTCCGCGACCGGACTTCATCTTCCACAACGGTGACGTGGTCGTCGTGGTCGGCACTGAGGAGGGCACCGCGGCGGTGGCCGACATTCTCACCGAAGGCTGAAGAGGGAGGACCTGGGTGCACGGGGCGTTGCTGCTGGTCGAGCTCGGGGCGGTGGTTCTCGGTCTTGGGGTGCTGGGGGCGCTGTCGTTGCGCTTCGGTATCTCCCCGATCCCCTTGTACCTGCTCGCGGGCCTGGCCTTCGGCGACGGCGGGGTGCTGCCTCTCAGCGCGACCGAGGAGTTCATCGGTACGGGGGCGGAGATCGGTGTCATCCTGCTGCTGTTCACCCTGGGGTTGGAGTACACCGCGGGTGAGCTCGTCGGCACCTTGCGCAGTTCGGCGTTCGGTGGTGTGGTCGATATCGTTCTCAACGCGGGTCCCGGTGTCGCGGTCGCACTGCTCCTGGGCTGGGGTCCGGTGGCGGCGGTGGTGCTCGGCGGCGTCACGTACATGACCTCCTCCGGGATCACCGCGAAGGTGCTCGGCGACCTGGGCTGGCTGGCCAACCGGGAGACCCCGACGGTGCTGTCGTTGCTGGTCTTCGAGGACCTCGCGATGGCGCTGTATCTGCCGATCCTCACCGCCCTGCTCGCGGGTGCCGGGCTCCTCGGCGGGGCCGTGGCTCTGGCCATCTCGGCTGCCACGGTGGCGGTGATCCTCATCGTCGCGCTGCGCTATGGGCGGTACGTGGAGCGCTTCGTGGCCTCCCCCAACGATGAGGTGCTGCTGCTGAAGGTGCTGGGTCTGACACTGCTGGTCGCCGGGATCGCACAGGGGCTGCAGGTCTCCGCCGCGGTCGGAGCGTTCCTGCTGGGTATCGCGCTGTCCGGGCCGCTCGCCGAGAGCGCCCGCGAGATCCTCTCGCCGCTACGCGACCTGTTCGCCGCGGTGTTCTTCGTCTTCTTCGGGTTGCAGACCGACCCGGCTGACCTGCCCCCTGTGGTCGGTGTGGCCGCCCTGCTCGCGGTCATCGGCATCGTCACCAAGCTCGCCACCGGGTGGTTCGCCGCGCGACGCGCCAGGATCCGGGTGGCCGGTGCCCTCCGCGCGGGCGCGGCGTTGGTGCCGCGAGGCGAGTTCAGCATCGTCATCGCCGGGTTGGCGGTCGCCGCCGGTGTGAATCCCCGCCTCGGGCCGCTGGCCGCCGCGTACGTACTGATCCTCGCGGTCAGTGGGCCGTTCATCGCCCGTGCGGTGGAACCGGTCGCCCGGTACCTCCGCCGCCACGCCGAGCCCACGGCGGACAGGGCCCAGCTGTGAGTCCGCCCGGAGTGTGACCACACACACGGGTCGTTAGCCAAGGTAATGAGTTAGGCTAACGATCGTGACGGCCCGGCCGACGACTGTGAAGCGGGTGTCCGCGGCTGCCCTTGCGGCGGCGCTGCGGAGCAGCATCACCGTGTTCAGCCGCCGGTTGCGTGCCACCCGACCGGTGGGTGAGCTCACCCCCGGCCAGTACTCGGTGCTCGGCAGCCTCGACATGGCGGGCGCGATGACCCCGCGCGAGCTGGCGGACTCCGAGCGGGTACGCCCGCCCACGATCACCAAGATCGTGGCGAAGCTGGAGGCCCAAGGGCTGGTGCAGCGTTCGCCGCATCCGGCTGACGGGCGGCAGGTGCTCCTGGCGCCGACCGAACAGGGGCGAACGGTGCTGCAGCGGGCCCGTAAGGCTCGCGAAGCCTGGCTGGCGCAACGGCTGGCCGAGCTCGCCCCCGACGAACGGGCCACGTTGTACCAGGCGGCGAAGATCCTGGAACGGATCGCCCGCGCCTGATCCGGGTACTGCTTCCGGCAGCCGGACCGTCACACGTTGATGGTCCGTACCCGCGAGGAGGCAGGCGACACCCGATGAGGCAGAAGATCGCCACCACATTTCGTTCCCTGAACGTACGTAACTACCGGTTGTTCATCGGCGGTCAGATCGTCTCGCTCATCGGCACCTGGATGCAGTTCATCGCCCAGGACTGGCTGGTGCTGCAGCTGTCCGGAGACTCCGGAACCGCCCTCGGGATCGTGCTCGCGCTGCAGTTCACCCCGATACTGTTGCTCAGCCTGTACGCGGGCAAGCTCGCCGACCGGTACGACAAGCGGCTGCTGATACTCATCGCGAACGCCTTCTGGGCAGTGCTTGCCCTGGGTCTCGGCGTGCTCGTGCTGACCGGCGCCGCACAGCTGTGGCACGTCTTCGTCTTCGCGGGCCTTTTCGGCACGGTGAACGCATTCGAGATACCGGTACGGCAGGCCTTCGTCAGCGAGCTGGTGGGCGCCGAACTGCTCCCCAACGCGCTGTCGTTGAACTCGGCGACGTTCAACTCGGCCCGGATCCTGGGCCCGGCGGTGGCTGGTGTGCTGATCGCCTGGCTGGGTGTGGGGCCGGTGATCACACTGAACGCGTTGACGTACGTCGGGCCGCTGGTCGCGATGCTGCTGCTGGATCCCGCGGCGCTGTACCGCGCGCCCGGCAGGCCACGCAGCACCCGGATCGCCGACGGTCTGGCGTATGTACGGCGCCGTCCCGATCTGCTGCTTCCGCTGGCATTGGTGCTGGTCATCGGGGGTCTGGGGTTCAATTTCCAGATCACCCTGGCGTTGCTGTCGAAGACCGAATTCGGCACCGGTGCGGCATCGTTCGGGTTGTTCTCCTCGTTGCTCGCGGCGGGCGCCCTGGCGGGTGCGTTCGCAGGGACCGGGCGGATCAGCCGTCCCTCGGTGTACGTGGTGATCGGTGGCGCCCTGGCGTTCGGGGTGATGGAGCTGGCGGTCGGGTTCGCGCCGAACTACCTCTCGGCGGCGGTGCTGCTGGTCGGGGCAGGTTTCACGATGATCTACTTCGCCCAGGCGGCGAACCAGCGGGTCCAACTCGGCACCTCAGAGGAGTTCCGGGGCCGGGTGATGTCGGTGTACGTGCTGGTGTTCATGGGTTCGAACCCGGTGTGCGCCCCCCTCGTGGGGTGGCTCTCGGAGCAGTACGGCGCTCGCGCCGGGCTGTGGCTCGGCGGCGTGGCCGCTCTGCTGGCGGGTGCCTCTGTGCTGGTCGTACGGTCCCGGCGGCGCCAGGTCCGGTTCGTGCTGCATGCCCGCCCCCGGCCGCACCTGGTCGTCCTGGAGCCGGAGGTCCCCACGGTACGGATCCCCGCCGGCCGGCCGGCAGCTCGGCCCCAGGTGGTCGGCTGAGATTATTCGGCTGCCGGTGTCGTACCTCCGTGACAGGCTCACGGAATGGAGACGTCCCGATTTCTGGAGTGCCTGCGCCACGATGCCGCCCGGCTTCGGCTGGTCGCGGACGGTCACCTCGGTCTGACCGTCCCGAGCTGCCCCGACTGGACGGTCGCACACCTGGTGCGGCACGTCGCCGAGGCGTACCTGCACAAGGTGCGGTCCATCCAGCTCGGTGAGCGCCCGCAGCCCTGGCCGCCGGACCTGTCGGGCGAGGAGTCACTCGCGCTGTTCGATCGGGCGTTGGCGGAGCTGCTCGCCGAGTTCGAGTCCCACCAGCCGACAGACCACGCCTGGACCTGGTATGACCCGGATCAGTCGGTGGGGTACTGGATCCGCCGGATGGCCCAGGAGACGGTGATCCACCGGGTCGACGGCGAGCTGGCGATCGGCGAGGTGACCGCGATCCCCGCCGATCTCGCCGCGGACGGCATCGACGAGGTGCTCACGATCTTCCTCGCCTGGGACTCCGTCGACACCATCGAGCGGGAGGGCCCTGAGTCGTGGCCCGGTCTGGCCCAGTCCGCGGGTGAGGTGGTGCGGATCCGTGCCGGTGACCACACCTGGTCGGTACGGTTGACGCCCGCCGGGGTCGAGGTCTCCACCGGCGAAGCACCTGACGCCGCCGCTACTGTCACGGGTGACCCGGTCGACGTGCTGCTGTGGCTGTGGCGGCGTGGTGACGTCGACAGGCTGACCGCCGAGGGTGACCTGAAGCAGGTCGATGTGTTGCACCAGCTGATGTATGCCGCGACCCAGTAGTCGCCGAAGCCACCCGGACGGGGTGAACTGGTGTGACGTCATGGCCGGCAGGCATTAGAGTCGGTGCGTGGCCGTGTTACGGGCATTGACGATCTTCGCCGCCTTGGTGGCACTGGCCAGCCTGCCATGTCTGATCGCGATGGTGGTCGTCGGGCTCGACGACCTGAGCCACCGCACCGGCGGTGTGGTGGACCGGCTACGTACTCTGAAGATCCCCGGCCAGCCGCACCGTGACCTGTTGCCGTTGGGGCCCCAGGAAGAAGACTCGATCGAGCAGGTCGCCTCCGACCTGCGGGACCTTTCGCGCGCGCTGGAGGCGCTCCGGGGGCTGAAGGACCCCGGTGCCGAGGTACGCCGTGAGGCGCTGCGCCGCGCGTACGAGACCCGGCTGCAGGACGCGTGCCGTTCCCTGGATGTGGACGAGCACCTCGATGACCTGGTCGGTATGGACCGCGAGATCGAGATCCTGCGGATCGAGGGCGTCCTGGTCTCCGAAGGGCTGGTGCTGCGTACCGGGCAGCGGCATCGGGGCCGCGAGTCCACGTGAGCCGGGTGGCGCATCCCGGGCAACGACAGATCGGGCGTACCCAACGACTGTTTGTGGCGGTCGACCCGCCTGACTACGCGCGGCAGCATCTCGCGTCGTACGTCGCCGACCTGCACGTCGCGAAGGCGGGGGCCCGGTTGGCTGCCCCGGAACGCTGGCACGTGACCGTGGCGTTTCTCGGGGAGGTGCCCGACGACCGGGTGGTACGGGTGCGGGAGGCGCTGACCGCGGCGGCCGGTGGGCCGTCGAGCAACGCCATGACGCTGCGGTTCGACGGTGGTGGCCGGTTCGGTGGCCGCGCCGGCACCGTGATCTGGGCCGGGGTGGCGGGCGAGGTCGGCCGGCTGCGGCAGCTGGCCCGCGCGGTGGCCCGGGAGCTACGGCACGCCCGATTCTCGCTGGACCGCAAGCCGTACCGGCCGCACCTGACGATCGCCCGCCCCGGCGTACGGGTCGCGCGGGACCTTCTCGCCGAGGATGTCGCCACCCTCGCCCGGTACGACGGACCGGACTGGCCGGTATCCGAGCTCCATCTGGTACGCAGCCATCTCGGCCCGGACCCGCGCCACGAACGGGTCGCGAGCTTCCCGCTCCGCTCAGCCGCGGAATGATCGCCGGTCGGGTCTACCAGGCCCAGGCCTCCGGGCTGGGGCCGCCTTTGCCGAGCGGCGGGAACAGCTCGTCGAGCCGCTGCAACGTCGCCTCGTCCAGCTTCTGGTCCACCACCGGAACGGTCTCGTCGAGGTGCTCGACGGTACGCGGACCGATGATCGGCGCCGTCACACCGGGACGCGACAGCAGCCAGGCCAACGCGAGATTCGCCGGTGGTACGCCCAACTGGGCGGCGAGCTTCTCGTACCCTTCGAGGGCTTCGCGCTGGGTTTCCACCGCCGCCGAACTGCGTCCGGTGGTGCTGCGGGACGCCGTACCGTCGGCGATCTTCTTCAAAGCACCGCCCAACGCGCCGCCGTGCAGCGGGGACCACGGAATGATCCCGATGCCGTAGTGCTGTGCGGCGGGGAGCACGTCCAGCTCCGGCCAGCGGGTGAGCAGGTTGTAGATGCACTGCTCGCTGACCAGCCCGAGGAAGTTCCGCCGCGCGGCCGCCTCGTTGGCCACCGCGAGGTGCCAGCCGGCGAAGTTGGACGAGCCGACGTACCGCACCTTGCCCTGGGCGACCAGGGTCTCCATCGCCTGCCAGATCTCCTCCCACGGTGTGGAACGGTCAACGTGGTGCATCTGGTACAGGTCGATCCAGTCGGTCCGCAACCGGCGCAGCGACGCCTCGCACGCGGCGACGATGTGTCGCGCTGACAGCCCCCGGTCGTTCGGGCCGTCGCCCATCCCGCCGTACACCTTGGTGGCGAGTACGACCTGGTCGCGGCGCTCGCCGCCGAGAGCGAACCACCGTCCGATGATCTCCTCGGTGGCGCCCTTGTGGATCTCCCGGCCGTAGGTGTTGGCGGTGTCGAAGAAATTCACGCCCCGTTCCAGCGCCCGGTCCATGACCTGATGACTGTCCGCCTCCGCGGTACGCGGACCGAAGTTCATCGTGCCGAGGCAGAGCCGGCTGACCTTCAGGCCGGTACGGCCGAGATTCGTGTACTCCATACGCCTACCCTGCCACGTTCACCCGGGGCCGGGGTTCGCCAGCTCCAGCACCAGGGCGTCGCCGTGCGGCCGGAATCCGACCCGCCGCAGGTACGTACCGGACCGCCGCATCCGGCGCGGCGCCAGCACCCGGGTGAACCCGTGCCCGGTGAAGACGTCGCTGCGGCGGTACACGAACTCGCCCGGGGTGAAGTCCCGGTACTTCGGCAGTACGTAGTCCAGGTCGACCTGTGCCCGTCCCGCCCCGGCATCGTGCGCCAGCACCACCCCGACCGTGCGGTCCCCGCGTTGCACCAGGAACGCGTACTGGCCCGGGGCGGCGCCGGCGGTGAAGTCGGGATTGAACCGGGCGATGTCGGGGGCGTGGGTACTGAGCAGGTGCCGCAGGTACGCGTTGGCCGGAGTCACCTCGAGTACGGTGTACTCGCCCTCGTCGTGCCGGTGCCGCAACAGCCACCACAGCTGCGCCGCGTTGATCACCGCCAGTACGCCGTTCATCCCGACCATCGGCCACACCGCGATCGCGGCGTTGAAACCCACCAGCACCACGCAGCCGATCAGATTGAGCACCCGTAGCCGCAGGATCCGGGTCTGCAGCAGCGACACCACGACGAGTGCCGAGCCCGCCCATCCGATTGCGTCCCACCAGTCCACGACCGGACCCTACGCACACGCGCCTCATCCCCGCCACGAGGTGGGGCCCGGAGGACGTCGCCGCCGTGCCCAGCCGGGCCGGCTCATGTGCGGGTGGTGGGGGAGGCGATGGTTACTTGCCGCCGAAGAGGACGTCGTCCCAGCTCGGCAGGGGGTTGCGGTCGGTGGAGGAACGCGTGCTCGACGTACCCGAGTCGCTGCGCCGCCCCCGCAGCACCGCGAGCGACGGCACCGTCGGGATCTCCTTGTCGGAGTCCTCCTCGGACCGGAAGTCCGACTTCGTGCTCGCCGCGGGTGCCGCCGGCTCCTTGCGGCGCGACTCGGTGGCGGACGTCTTGGCGGCGTCGCCGGAGTCCGGGGTGCCCGATTCGCCCAGGGGGCGTTCCATGGCGGCGCGCAGAGCGTCCCTACGCAGCGGATCCCGGCTCGGCGTGACGTCGCGGGTGGGTCGGATCGGCTCGTGGCCGGCGTGCTCCCGGAGCGGGCGCACCGGGTCGCGACCTGGCCGGGACGGCTGCTCGGGTGCGGGCTCCTGGCCGAGCAGCGGCGCGGGCCGCTCGGCGGACAGGAACTGCGCCATGTCGTCGTGAGCGGTGACCACCTGACGCGCCTTATCCAGCTGCCAGATCGCCTGCGCGGTGGCCTTGCCGCTCGGCCAGCTCGCGACGACCCGCCAGGTGCCGTCCTCGCGGCGGTACGCGTCCCAGGACACCTTCTCGGCGTCGACCCCGTGCTCGGCGAGCCGCTTGTCGATCACCTCGGCGAGGCTTTCGCCCGACTCCGAGCTGCGCAACCGGGTACGCCGCCCGTGCTGGGCGAGCATCGCGCGCTCCTGCAGCACCGGACCCGCGTACCGGAGTACCCGGTCGACGGGGACATTGGCGACCCGGGCCACGTCTTCGGCGGAGTCGCCGGCCCGGATCCGGGCCTGAATGTCCCGCGGGGACAGTGCCGGGGACACCTCCATGGCCATCGACATCTGGCCGTGGCTGTGCTTGTCGTGGCGTACCGCGTTCGCCAGCTTCTCGTCCATGGGGAGGTTGAGCAGCCGGCCGACCTCGTCAGAGAGTACGAGCGCCTGGCCGTCCTCAGAGAGGGCCACGAAGCGTACCGGCCGCATCGCTGTCCTCCGTCCGTCGGCTCCTCGGCTCCCGACGCCGCCGACCCTAGCCGGGCCCGCGGTGCTCACTCGCGTCGCATCGAGCGCCGTTCCTGACACGCCACAGTACGCGGAACCTTACCGGGACGTGAGCAGGCCACGCCGGCCATTGTGCCGCTTTACCGTGTTGATCACGAGATCGTGTCGCGACACGCCGAGCAGTCACGGGTTTCGATGCGGTGCGCTGTGTGATGCGGTGCGCTGAGTGATGCCCGCGCTGGGCGTTGAGAGTGGACATTCATGTACCCAAGGGCGGTCCGAGGGGCTGAAGCGAGCACGCCGGAATGCCGGCGGCCTGCCTCAGAGGCGTTCCACCACGTAGTCGACGCACCGGGTGAGTGCCTCCACATCGGCCGGGTCGACCGCCGGGTACAACGCGACCCGGAGTTGGTTACGCCCCAGCTTCCGGTACGGCTCGGTGTCGACGACGCCGTTGGCCCGCAGCACCTTGGCCACCACCGCGGCGTCCACCGTGTCGGCGAAGTCGATCGTGGCGACCACGGGGGAGCGCAGCCCCGGGTCGGTGACGTACGGCGTGGCGTACGGCGAACGTTCCGCCCAGCCGTAGATTGCCGCGGCGCTCTCGGCGCTCCGCTTCGCCGAGAAGGACAGCCCGCCATGGGCGTTGATCCAGTCCACCTGCTCGGCGGCGAGGAAGATCGTCGCCAGTGCCGGGGTGTTGTACGTCTGCTCCTTGCGGGAGTTGTCGATCGCGGTGGCCAGATCGAGAAACGCCGGGATGTACCGTCCGGTCGCCTTGATCTCCTCGGCGCGGGCCAGGGCGGCGGGGGACATCAGGGCGATCCACAGGCCGCCGTCGGAGGCGAGCCCCTTCTGCGGGGCGAAGTAGTAGACGTCGGACTGGGTCATGTCCACCTCGATGCCGGCGGCGGCGCTGGTCGCGTCGTGCAGCATCAGCGCACCCTGGTCGGCGCCGGAGACCCGGCGTACCGGTACGGCGACTCCGGTGGAGGTCTCGTTGTGTGGCGTGGCGTACGTGTCGACGCCGGCCTCGGCCCGCAGCGCGGGGGCGGAACCCGGGTCGGAGGTGACCACCGTCGGATCGCCGAGGAACGGGGCGGACGACACCGCCTTGGCGAACTTGGAGCCGAACTCGCCGAACGACGCGAGTTGTGCCCGGTCCCGGATCAGGCTGAACGCCGCGACCTCCCAGAACGCCGTGGTGCCACCGACGCCGAGGATCACCTCGTACCCCTCCGGGAGGGAGAACAGCTCGGCGATGCCGCGCCGGAGCCGGGCGACCTGGTCGCGTACCGGAGTCTGCCGGTGGGAGGTGCCGAGGAAACCGGGGGCCTGCGCCGCCAGCGCGGTGACCGCCTCGGGGCGTACCTTGCTGGGGCCGGAGCCGAAGCGGCCGTCGGCGGGCTTGATGTCGTCGGGTACCTCGATCGCGGGCACGTCGGCCACGGTGGTCCTCTCGCGGGTCGGAATGTCTTGGAGCTCTGTCTGGAAGCCCGCTGACCAGGGGTTTCCCACACAGACTCTGGCCCGCGGAGAAGCCTGGCGATCGCGGGCGGGCCAGCACGGCGCCGCTGCCGTCCGCCGTTCACGCTACCCGCGTGTCAGCCGCTGAGCGGGCACGGTCCAGCGACCGGTGAGCGGCGTCATACCGCCGGTCACCGGCCGCCGGGAGTCGGCTGTCAGAGCAGCCGGAACTGCTGGATCGTTGATCCGATGTTGCAGGGGTTCGCGAACAACCTCGCGGGGCTGAAGTAGCGGTTGACCGTGAGGCACCGTCCCTGGGCTCCGACGTTGCGGAACGCCACGTGGACGCTGCTGGTGCGTACCAGCTGCCACCGTTCGTTCGGGTTTCCGTTGCACGGTCGCTGCACGACCTCAGGGTTCTGGCCCGACGAGTACGGCCGTACGGCCAGGCAGCCGCCGGTCAACCGGTTGATCATCCGGTACGTGCCGTACGAGTCCTGCGTGAACTTCCACACCTGGTTGGCGCCGGAGCTGGGGGCTCGCATGGTCACCAGGTTGTTCGCGGTGGTGGCGGTGGCGAAGGTGCGTCCGTCGTAGTCGCCGATCCGGTGGTCGCCGGGGGACGCCGACGCGGCGCCGGCAGGCCCGGCGAGGGCGGCTCCCAGGCCGATCAGCCCGGCGATCAGGGCGGAAGCGGCGAAACTGCGGGAAATCCTCATGATGTGCCTCCTCACGAGGTGGAGAATTTTGCCAGGATGCGCGCGCGCTACTGAAGGTATCCGACATCACGCGGGTACGGGAGGCTTCACGGCGTGTTGCCCGGCCCGTCGAGTCGGAGATCAGGGCACACCGAAAGAGCCCGTACCGCTCATCGCGCGGCACGGGCTCTGCTGGTGACGGTGTCCCCGGATCTGAGGCCGGGGCTTGTCAACAGGATCTAGGGCTGGCTGACCAGATCCCAGCCCTCGACCTCGTCGGGCTTGCGGGGGCTCGGGCCGACGTACCGGGCTGACGGGCGTACCAGCCGGTGCTGCTTCTTCTGCTCCATGATGTGCGCGCTCCACCCGGCGGTACGGGCGCAGGTGAACATCGAGGTGAACATGTGCGCCGGCACCTCGGCGAAGTCGAGCACCACGGCGGACCAGAACTCCACGTTGGTCGCCAGCACCCGGTCCGGCTTGCGCTCGTGAAGCTCCGCGAGCGCCGCCTTCTCCAGCGCCTCGGCAACCTCGAACCGGGGGGCACCCAGCTCCCGGGCGGTACGCCGCAGCACCGCCGCCCTCGGGTCCTCGGCCCGGTACACCCGGTGCCCGAAGCCCATCAGCCGCTCGCCACGGTCCAGGACGTCCTTCACGTACGCCTCGGCGTTCCCGGTACGTTCCACGCCCTCGATCATGTGCAACACCCGGGACGGAGCACCGCCGTGCAGCGGGCCGGACAGCGCGCCGACCCCCGAGGAGATGCACGCCGCGGCGTCCGCCCCGGTGGAGGCCACCACCCGGGCGGTGAACGTGGAGGCGTTCATCCCGTGCTCGGCGGCGGAGATGAAGTACGCGTCGACGGCCTGGACGTGACGCGGGTCCGGCTCGCCCCGCCAGCGCCGCATGAAGCGTTCCACGATCGTCTCGGCCTGGTCGATCAGGCGTTGCGGCACCGCCGGCAGCCCCAGGCCCCGTGCCGACTGGGCCACGAACGACAACGCCGTCACCGAGACCCGGGCCAGGTCCTCGCGGGCCTGCTCGTCGGAGATGTCGAGCAACTGGTTCAGGCCCCAGTACGGAGCCAGCATCGCCACCGCGCTCTGTACGTCCACCCGGATGTCCCCGGAATGCACCGGTACCGGGAACGGCTCGGCGGGAGGCAGACCGGGGCCGAACTTGCCGTCGACCAGCAGTGCCCACACGTTCCCGAAGGAGACGTGGCCTATCAGGTCCTCGATGTTGACACCCCGGTAGCGCAGCGCGCCGCCCTCTTTGTCGGGCTCTGCGATCTGGGTCTCGAAGGCGATCACACCTTCCAGACCAGGCTTGAAGTCGGACATCTCGCTACTCCCAGGGTCTAAACGTCAAACTCTGACGGCTGCCCGGGCGGCGTGACCGTGGTGCCGGTCGTCGTCCCCGGTGCGTACCGGGATCTCCGGCGCGCGATGAGTTTTCGGATGAAGCTAGGTGGTGCGGTACGTGGCGTTCGGGTGAACCATTTCGCCCATCTTGCCTGGCCGGTAACTTCCACGCGAGTGCCACCGGGGGCGTTGTTCTTCACACGATATTTGCGCAGACAGCGGGCTGCCCGGATCGCGAGGATGGGAACGTGAACTCCAGCACCTCAGGCGACCCCACCCAACCAGCCGGTACGGCCGACACCGGACCGGGCGCCAGCCCGGCAACAGACGCCGGCCCGACCGCGGACGCCGGCCTGGCCGGAATGCGGCGAGAGTATCCCGCGGAAGCCCTCACCGAGGCTGACCTGGCCGCCGACTGGGTACGCCAGTTCCGGCACTGGCTCGCCGACGCGGCCGACGCGGGGCTGGCCGAACCGAACGCCATGGTGTTTGCCACAGCCGACTCCGCGGGACGCCCCAGCGCTCGTACGGTGCTGCTCAAGGCGTACGACGAGCGGGGTTTCGTGTTCTTCACCAACTACCGGTCCCGGAAGGCCACGGAGGCGCTGACCAACCCGTACGCCAGCCTGGTCTTCTTCTGGCACCCGCTGCACCGGCAGGTGGTGGTGTGCGGCTCGGTGGAACCGACCTCCCGTGCCGAGACCGAGGACTACTTCGTACGCCGCCCCCGGGGTGCCCAGCTCGGGGCCTGGGCCAGCCCGCAGTCGTCGGTGATCGC
>JBOGDK010000114.1:0-12501 GCA_050701795.1 Micromonosporaceae bacterium | reverse complement strand
CCACCGGGATCGGCGAGCTGGCCGAGCGGCTCGGACGTTCCGCGGTGGTGGCCCGATCGGCACTTCTGGTGCCGGTGCTGCTCCTGGTGGTCATCGCCGGGTACGCCCTGCTTCTGGTGGCCGGTCTGCTGCACGAACAGCGCCGTGCCGAGACCGCACTGGTACGCGCCCGCGGCGCCGGCGTATGGCAGCTGGCGGGACTCGCGGCCACCGAAGCGGGATTCGTGATCGGTCCGGCGCTGCTGCTCGGCGCCCCACTCGCCGTGGCACTGTTGTCGCTGGTCGACCGGGTGCCCCGGCTCGCGCGGCTCGGCCTGCGGTTGGACCCGGGGCTGACCGGCAGCGCGTGGCTGGTCGCCGCCGCGGCCGCGTTCGGGTGCG
This sequence comes from Micromonosporaceae bacterium, assembly GCA_050701795.1. Classification (GTDB taxonomy): domain Bacteria; phylum Actinomycetota; class Actinomycetes; order Mycobacteriales; family Micromonosporaceae; genus WHSM01. Next base: position 12,120 of record JBOGDK010000114.1, on the reverse strand, counting down.
GGCTCGCGCTGGTGGCCCCGGCGTTGCGGCGGGGCACCACGTACGTCGCCGAACAGCAGGCCCGGTCCCGGGCGGTACGCCGCGGTCTGCTCCAACGTGCCGGGATCGACCTCGCGTTGGTGGGGCTCGCGGTGCTCGCCTGGTTCCAGCTCCGCCAGTACGGTTCCCCGCTGCTCGGCCTGGACGTGGACCCGGTGCTGGTCGCCGCGCCCACCATCGGCGTACTCGCGGCGACCGTACTGGCGTTGCGGCTGTTGCCGTTGCTCACCCGGGCGGGGCAGCGGGCGGCATCGAGCCGGCACTCGTTCGGGCTGCTGCTCGGCACCTGGCAGGCGGGACGCCGCCCCCACGCCGGTACGGTGCTGCTGCTCTCGCTCGCCGTGGGCGTCGCGACCCTGGCGATCTGTCTGGAAGGCACCTCGGCACGGTCGGCGACCGACCAGGCCAGCCACCGCGCCGGCGCCGACCTGCGACTGGTCGAGTCCGGCCTGGCGCCGGGCGGGCGCGCCACCCAGCTCGGCGGGATCCCGGGCGTCGACACGGTGCTGCCGGCCGTACAGGAGACGGTCACGATCGGGTCCGGGTCGGCGAGCACCCTGCTGATGCTCGACACCGAGCGGGCCGCCGCCGTGATGCGACCCCGGGAAGACCTGACCGATTCGCCGCCGGCCGCCTTGTTCGAGCGGCTCGCCGGCCGCGACTCCCTTCAGCCGATACCGTTCCCACCCGGGGCGGTACGGCTCACCGGCGAGATCACCGTGACCGCCAGCAGACCCGGGATGCTCGACGACGTGTCGTCCACCCTGGACGTAAGGGACCGGCACGGCGTGGTGCGGGGCGTCTCGTTGACCGGCGCGACCCCGAACCAGGGCCCGGTCCGGTTCGACGTGTCGCTCGGTGCCGCTCCGGACGCCGGGTACGGGCTCCGGCTCAACACCCACCTGGAGCGCCGCGCTGACCTCACGCTGACCTGGAAGGTCCGCAACCTCGCCACGGTGGACACGGGCGGACGGCGTACCCCGCTCGACGTGTCAGGGTCGTGGCAGGTCGGTGACGGAGAGGTGGATCCGCTGATCACCGCGTCCCGGGCCACGGTGACGGCGAAGCGGGGCGGGATCTCGGTGTCCCGCCGGGTCACGGTCGACCCGACCTGGAGCGCCCCGGTCTATCCGGCCCTGAGCTACGGCTTCCAGATCGGCCGGCCAGGGGATCGCACCGGCCGGGTCGACGTACTGGTGACTCCCCGGGTGCTGCGGGACATCGGCGGCACGGTCGGCACCACGTTCCGGCTCCCGGTGCTGGGCGCCGATGCCGAGGCCCGCGTCGCGGGGGTGATCCAGTCGGTGCCCGGGGTGAGCAACGAACGTGCGTTGCTGGCCGACCTGGACACCCTCACCGAGATCGGTTACGCCGCCTCGGGTACGACGCCACGACCCACCGAGTGGCGGCTGGCCACCGACGCGGACACGCACGCGGCGGTCGCCCGAAGACTCGCCCGGCTGAACTACACCGAGACCGTCGACCGGTACGCCGTCGCCGTCGAACCACTCGGCGCCGGTGCCCGGCTGGTGCTGCTACCGGCGGCGTTGGCCGCCGCACTGCTGGCGGCCCTCGGCATCGCCGTGGACGTACGGGCCACCGCCGCCAGCCGTTCCGGGGAGCTGGCCGCACTGCACACCGTGGGCAGTCCCCCGCGCACCCTGGCACGCGCCCTGATCACCGAACACGGGCTGTTGGCGGGGCTCGGGGTGCTCACCGGAATCGCCGTCGGTGTGCTGGTCGCGTGGGCGATGGGGCCGCTTCTGATACTCACTCCGGAGGCGTCCCGTCCGATGCCGACACCGGTGCTGGTGGCCGATCCGCTCCTGATCGGCGTCCCGGCGGCGGCGCTGCTGCTCGTCGCGGTCGGCCTGGCGGCGACGATCGCCACAGGGATCCGCCGCAACCTAGCGGTGCTCGTGGTGGAGTCGTCCCGATGAAGCGGGTACGCGCCCACCTGGGCATGCTGGGGCTGCTGTCCCTGATGACGTTGCTGGCGTCGTTCCTGGCCACCGCCGCGCCGCGGGTACTGCACCGGATCGAGGACCGGGCGATCCGGGACTCGATCGCGTCCCACCCGGCCAGCGTGCGGGACGTCACGCTGGTCACCGACCTGCTCAGCGCCGAGACGCCACTGCCGGCGACCCTGGAAGCGGTCGAGTCGTCACTTCCGGGGGCGCTGCGCGAGACCATCTCCGACCGGTGGTACGCGGTGCAGACCCCTTCCGCGTCCGGGATCGCCGAGAAGTTCCCCGACTTCGAGGGCAAGCCGCCACAGATCGACCTGCGAATCCAGGGCGGCTTCAGCGACGCCGTCCACCTGGTCGACGGGGACCTGCCGGAGGAGCCTGAGGCGATACCCGGCCAGGACCCGGTGCCGGTGCAGGTGGCGGTGTCCGCCGAGACGGCCGAGGTGCTGCACCTCGAGGTCGGGTCGCAGTTCCGGATCGACTCGACAGGCGGCGCGAAGCCGTTCGTGGTCACTGTCAGCGGCATCTTCGAGGCCGACGATCCGGACGCGGCGATCTGGGACGACCACCCGCAGACCCTGCACCCGGAGATCCCGCGCCCGTTCTCCACGTCGCCTCCGACGTACGAGGCGACAGCGATGCTGCATCCGGACGCGTACGAGGCGCTCGGCACGACTCGACTGGAGGGCGAGGTGTCGCTGCGGTACCGGCTGGACGAACGAGAGGTGCACGCTGGCCTGTTGCCACAGCTGCGTCGCGCGCTCGGCAGGGTCGACTCTGGTGGCCACGAACTCAACAACGGATACCTGAACACCGGGCTCGACCTGCTGATTGACCAGTTCCTCGCCCGTCGGTCCGCAACCCTGGCAGTGGTCGCCGTGGTGTACGCGGGCCTGCTCGGCGCGATGCTCGGGGTACTGCTGCTGGCCGCCAGGTTGCTGGTCGACCGCCGTCGCGAGGAGTTGGCGTTGTGGCGTGCCCGCGGCGCCTCACTGGCCCGGTTGGCGGCGCGATTGGCCGCCGGGGTGGCGCTCGGTGCGGTGCCCGCGGCCCTCGCCGGATGGGCTCTGGCGCTGCTGATTCCGGCCCGCGGGGACGGCGTACCGTGGCTGGCGCTGGCGATCGCGGTGGCGGGCGTGGTGGCGGTCCCGGCGATGGCCGTACCGGGGTTGCGGCGTACCGGCGTGGTGGCGGTACGCCAGGAGGTCGCGCTACTGCGACCGTCGCTGCCCCGGGTCACCGCCGAGGTCACGGTGCTGCTGCTGGCGGTCGCCGGGTTGGTGTTGCTGCGCCGCCGGGGGCTGGCGCAGGAGAGCGGGATCGACCCGTACCTGTCGGCGGTGCCGGTGCTGCTGGGGCTCGCGGTGGCGCTGCTGGCCCTGCGTCTCTACCCGTGGCCGCTGCGGCTGGCGGGTCGGCTCGCCGCGCGGCTGAGAGGCGCGGTGAGTTTCCTTGGTACGGCACGCGCCGGCAGATCGTCCCCCGCCGCAGCCTTGCCGCTGGTGGTGCTGGTGATCGCGATCGCCGTCGGGGTGTTCAGCGGGGTGACCCGGGCGTCCATCGACGAGTCGCGTGACCGTACCGCCTGGTGGGAGGTGGGTGGAGACGCACGCCTGGAGGGCGTCGCCTTCGACCGGGCCGCCGCCGCACCACTCGGCGACGTCGCCGGGGTACGCGCGCTCGCCCCGGTCCACGCCGCCCCGTCCACCAAGGTGTACGACGCCGAGAACGCCAGCTACGCCATCGGACGGGCGTACGTCCTCGCGGTGGACGCGGCCGCGTACCAGAAGGTGCTCGACGCCGCGGGGATCGACTATCAGGTGCCGAGCTCGTTAGGGTCCGCCCGTCGCGGCCCGGAAACGGTGCCGGCCGTGGTCTCGCCCGCGGTGGCGGAGCTCGGCGACGTCGGCCAGGTACGCCTCGGCAAGGCACCGAACCCGTACCGGGTTGCCGGGGTGGTGGACGGGTTCCCGTCGCTGCCGCCGCAGACCCGCGAGTTCGTGATCCTGCCGCTGCAGGCGTTGCCGGATGACGTGCTCGTCACCGAGTACCTCCTGGCGGGCACCGACATCGACCTGGACGCGCTGACCGCCGCCGGTGCCGAGGAGCAGCGCCGTACCGTGGCGAAGACCGGGAAACTTGCCTCGGAGAAGCTGGCCCCGCCGACCGTACGCACCCGGGCGGACCGCCGCGCCGCGGCCGAACGCGACGGGCTCAACGCGGCGCTCACCGTCGGGTACGCCGCGGGCACCGCGGGCGCCGCCGGGTTCGCGCTGCTGGCGGTCGGGTTCGCGATCGTGGCGAGTGCCCGCGCACGGGGACGGGCGCTGTCCCGGCTGCGTACCCTCGGGCTGACCCAGCGGGCCGCCCGCGGCCTGCTGGTGTGGGAGCTGACGCCTGTCCTGGGGTCCGCCGTCCTCGCCGGTACGGCGCTCGGCGCGGGCCTGCCGTGGTTGCTCGGTCCCGCCCTGGGTCTCGATCAGTTCTCCGGTGGGGCGCAGCCACGGATCGTGCTCGATCTGGTCACCGTGTCCGGGTTGGCGGCGCTGGTCGCCGTGGTGCTGGTGGTGGCGATCATCTGGGAGGCCGCCGTGAACCGCCGACTGGACCTGGGCCGGGTGCTTCGAGTGGGGGAGGAACAGTGAGTGAACCTCAGCGAATCCGCGAAGCCGTGCCCGCGGCGGAGCGAGGGCGGCCATGAGCGAGCGCACGCGAGCGAATCAGCAGACACAGCGTGCCCGCGCCTCAGGGGCGCCCGCGGCGAAGCGAGGGCGGGCATGAGCGTCACGGATCTCGGGGAGCTGGAACGGCGTGCCACCGAACGGGCGGCCGCGCGCGCGGGCGACCGCGATGCCCGCGGCGGCCACATCGTGTGCGAAGGCCTGGTACGCATCTTCAAGGCCGACGGCGTCGAGGTGGTGGCGCTGCAGGGGCTCGATCTGACCATCGACCGCGGCGAGCTGACCGCCATCGTGGGCGCCTCAGGCTCCGGCAAGTCGACCCTGTTGAACATCCTCTCGGGCCTGGACGTACCGACCGCCGGGGTGGCTCGGGTGGGCGAACACGACGTACTGGCGATGCGGCCGGCGGAACGGCTGCGGTTCCGGCGGCACACCGTCGGGTTCGTGTGGCAGCAGACGGCCCGCAACCTGCTGCCGTACCTGACCGCGGCGGAGAACGTGGCGCTGCCGATGGGTCTGGCGGGGCGGTCCCGCCGTACCCGGCCGCGCGCTGTCGTCTCCGGCCGTACCGATGAGGCCCGCCGGCCCTCCGGCGCTCGCCGTTCCCGCCGCGCGCGGCGCGAGCGGGTGGCGGAGCTGCTGGAGATGACAGGTGTCGCGGACTGCGCCTCCCGGCGGCCCGCTCAGATGAGCGGCGGCGAGCAGCAACGCACCGCGATCGCGGTCGCGCTCGCGAACGACCCGGAGGTGCTCTTCGCCGACGAGCCGACCGGCGAGCTGGACGAGGCGACGTCGGAGCAGGTCTTCGGTGCGCTGCGTACGGTCAACGCCGAGCTCGGCGTGACGGTGCTGGTGGTGACGCACGATCCCGCGGTGGCCCACCAGGTACGCCGTACGATCGCGATCCGGGACGGCCGCACCGCCTCGGAGGTGCACCGCACCCGTACCGGCCAGGACGGTGCCCTGGTCACGGAGGAGTACGCCGTACTCGACCGGGCTGGCCGGTTGCAGTTGCCGGCGGATTTCGTGGCCGCTCTCGAACTGCGGGAACGGGTACGGCTCAACTTGGAGCCAGACCACGTGGAGGTCCGGTCCGCCACGCCCCGCCCACCGGACGCCATAGAGGTCGACGACGCCACCGGATCCAGCAACGCCACCGGATCCAGCAACGCCACAGGGTCCAGCAACGCCACACGGTCCGACGACCCCGGGTCGGCCGTTGACCCCGACCAACCGCACCCCACTGAACCGCACCCCACTGAACCGGCAGCCGGCGCTGACGGGGAGTCGGGCGGCGAGCATCCCGCTGCCCCTCCTGGCCGGCGGCGGGGCAACCGGGACGAGACGATCCTGCGGGTCTCGGGGGTCGGTCACGTCTACCCGGGTGGTTCGGTCGACGTCACCGCGCTCGACGACGCGACCTTCACGGCCCGCCGCGGCGAGCTGGTGGTGATACGTGGCCGTTCCGGAGCCGGGAAGACCACGCTGTTGAACATCGTGGGCGGGCTGATGCGCCCGACGTCGGGCCAGGTACGGCTCGCGGGCCATGACGTGTCGGCCGCCGACGAACGCCGGCTGCTGGAGCTGCGGCGTTCCACCGTCGGGTACGTGTTCCAGTCGTTCGGGTTGATTCCGATCCTCTCGGCGGCGGAGAACGTGGGCGTGCCGATGCGGCTGTCCCGGGTCGAGGCGGCGGAACGAGACCGGCGGGTGGCCGTACTGCTGGAGCTGGTGGGCCTCGGTGAGCACGCCGCGCAACGCCCGTACGAGCTGTCCGGCGGCCAGCAGCAGCGGGTGGCGATCGCCCGGGCACTGGCGCACGACCCGGATCTGCTGATCGCCGACGAGCCGACCGGCCAGCTCGACTCCGAGACCGGGCGTTCCATCATGGAGTTGATCCGCGCTCTGGTGGACTCGCGTGGGATGACCGCCCTGGTCGCCACCCACGATCCGAACCTGATCGAACTCGCCGACCGGGTGCACACGCTCCGCGACGGCCATCTCGCGGAGGATCTGCCGGCGGGTCGATCAGCTTAGGCTGAGCCCCGTGCACAGCACCGAGTGAGCGTTGCGGATGTGGTCTTCGATCAGACGGGCGGCCGCATCCGCGTCGCCGGCCACGATGGCGTCGTAGACCGCGTGGTGCTCGGCGCGGAATCCTTCAGCGACCTCGGCCCACCGGTCGCCCAGCACCTCGAAGCGGTCCAGGATCGGCCGCCGCATCGAATCGCGGATGGCGATCGTCATGTCGGTAACCAGCCGGTTCCGAGCCGCCTCGGCGACGGCGACGTGGAAGGCCGTGTCGAGTTCGTTGAAGCGGGCCCGGTCGGTGACCTCTTCGCCCATCGCCAGCAGGGACGCCTGCATGACGGCCAGGTCCGCTGGGGTGGCATGGGAGGCGGCCATGGCCGCGCTGGAGCGCTCCAGCACCGCCTGGACCTCGACCACGTCATCGAGGGCGATGTTGGCCAATGCCACGTGGACACGCAGGAGCCGGGTGAGCGCCTCCGAGGGCAGCGCGGCGACGACGGTGCCGGCGCCCGGTCCCGAACCGACCCCGGCACGCACCACGCCCTGGGCCTCCAGCATCCGGATCGCCTCCCGGACCGCGGCGCGACTCACCTCCAGCCGGCCGGCCAGCTCACGTTCCCCGGGCAACCGGTCACCCACCTTCAGCGCGCCGGAGAAGATCTGCTCCTCAATCTGGTCGACCACCAGCTGGTAGGCCCTGGTACGCGCCACCGGCCGCCAGCCCGGCTCGGCCGCCTGCTGCTGCTGCGCCATCATCCCCCCGTCATCCGGATCGCTCCCGGTCAGTAGCCATGTTCACAGCATTGACACGTGACGGGAGCCACAATACGGTCGCGCTGTGGTCAGACCATAGCGAGGTCAACAACCTCGCCGAACGGGGCGCACGGTACGCAGCCGGGTCTCACAGAGGAGAGGGTCATGGCCGAGACGACTGGACGGGCAGAACGCGACGACGGCGGAGCGACGGAGCTCCCCAGCAAGCACGTTCCCGCGGTTGAGTACGCCGACCTGCCCGAGCCGATTCCACTGAAGAAGGTGCTCGGCCCGAGCGTGCTGCTACTCGCCGGAGCCATCGGGTCAGGCGAGTACGTGCTCTGGCCCTACATCACCTCGCAGGTGGGCCTCACGCTGGTGTGGCTGACGCTGCTCGGCGTACTGACGCAGTACTTCCTGAACATGGAGATCGAGCGGTACACACTCGCCACCGGCGAGACAGCGGTCACCGGCTTCACCCGTCTCTGGAAGCCGTGGGGTCTGCTGTTCGTCGCGATGACGATCATCCCGTGGGCGTGGCCCGGCTGGGCCACGGGCGGGACGACGACGCTCTCCTTCGCGCTGGGTTTCTCGGCCGACGCGACCCCCTACATCACCATCGGTGTGCTGGTGCTGATCGGGGTGGTCCTGACCGTATCGCCGGTGGTCTACCAGACCGTCGAGAAGATCCAGTTCTTCATGGTGGCCCTGATCATTCTGTTCGTGCTCTACGCCATGACGTTCCTGATCGGCGGTGACGGGTACGCCGCCCTCGCGAACGGATTCGTCTCTGTCGACCGGATCCCCGCGGGAATCAGCAGCATTGGCGCGGCGACGCTGCTCGGCGCGATCGCGTTCGCCGGCGCTGGCGGGGCGCTGAACCTGGTGCAGTCGAACTGGGTGCGCGACAAGGGCCTGGGGATGGGCGCCCGGTTGCCCAAGGTGGTATCGCCGTTCACCGGCGAGGAGACCGCGGCTCCGACGACGGGCTACTTCTTCCGGCGCGACCCCGAGAACATGCGACGCTGGAACGGTTGGTGGAAAGTCGCGGACCGTGAGCAGTTCACTACATTCTTCGTGATCGGCGCGGTCACACTGTTCGTCTTCATGACGCTCACCTACATGACCGTCGGCACCGGCATCGGTGCGGAGGACTTCGACTTCATCAGGTTGCAGGGCGAGGCGCTCGGCGACAAGCAGGGTGCCTGGCTCGCCACGACGTTCTGGCTCATCGGCAGCGTCGTACTGTTCTCGACCAACCTCGCCGTGATCGACATGGTCGGTCGGGTCACCGCCGATGTGCTCAAGACCGGACTGCTGAAGAACAGCGCCCGGTGGAGCGAGAGCAAGCTGTACTTCATGGCCGTGTGGCTGGAGATCGTCTTCGGCTCCGCCATTCTGCTCTCCGGCGTGACGCAGCCGATCATCCTGCTGGTCATCGCGTCGTCCCTGAACGGCCTGGTGATGTTCGTGTACTCGGTGCTGCTGATCCAGCTGAACCGGTTCACGCTGCCGCGCGAGATCGGGCTCAAGGGGGTACGGCTCGTCGCACTTGGCTGGGCAGTGCTGTTCTACGGCGGGTTCTCCGTGATCCTCCTGATCGACCAGTTCAAGACCCTCACAGGAGGCTGAGTACCCCGCGAGCAGGTCGGGGGTGTCCACGGCGCCCCCGACCCGCAGGCGGTACTGGTCGCGAACCTGCCCCGGTCAGCCGCACCGGCCTGCCAGAGGATTCGCGCTCGGCGTGTCACACCTTGGGCAGCCGTCCCGTCCACCTCGTAAGGGACGAGCGCAGGAGGTTGTCGGATGGCACGGATTCCCGGGGTGACGGGGAAGCAGGCGGGGTGGCTGCTGCGGATGGCGTACCGGCTGGCGGTACGCCGCTTCGGCGCGGTGCCGGAGCCGATGTCGGTCGCGGCGCATCACCCGAAACTGCTGCTCGCCAGCGGTGTGGGCGAACTGGCGTACGAGAAGGCCGCGACCGTGCTGCCCGCCTCAGTACGCGAGATCGCGGTCTACCGGGCGGCTCAGCAGCTCGGGTGCTCCTGGTGCGTCGACTTCGGCATGATGCTGCAACGACACCAGGGGCTGGACATCGAGCGGCTGAAGTGGATCGACAGCTACCAGGATTCCCCGCACTACAGCGACCAGGAGCGTCTCGCGATCCGGTACGCCGACGCGATGACCGCCTCCCCCGTGGCGGTGACCGACGAGCAGGTCGCCGAGTTGGTCACCGAGTTCGGCCACAAGGGTCTGGTGGAGCTGACGTACGCGATCGCGATCGAGAACCAACGGGGCCGGATGAACAGTGCCCTGGGGATCACCGACCAGGGGTTCACCTCCGGGGACGCCTGCCGGATTCCGATGCCGGCCGCCGCGTCGCAGACCCTGCCACGCTGACCCGAGGCGACGACCGCGCCATCCGCCGATACCCGGGAGGCCGCGCTGGCGAGCGTCACCGGTCCCGCTTGGCGCGGCGCCTCTCGGCCGGGCCGCCGCAAGGTCACCAGGTCGCGTTGCGGAGCTTGTCCGGGTTCACGATGTCGTAGATCGCGACGATCCGGCCGTCCCGGACGGCGAAGGTGGTGACCCGGCGGGACAGTGTCCACCGCTGCTTCGCGGCCGGGATCTCGGGCATGGCGACACCGAGGTCGCCGTTGACGCGTACCAGCTCGCCGGCGGTGATCGCCTCGGCTCCGTACTGCTGGTACAGGCCCACCAGGAACCGTACGATCTTGTCTGCGCCGACCATCTCCCGCCGCGCGGTACGTGCCTTGCCGTCGCTGTCGCCGACCAGTACGGCGTCCGGATGCAGCAACACCACCACGCTGGCGGTGTCACCTGAGGTGAACGCGGCGAGAAACTGCTCGATCAGCCCTCGTTGCTCGTCCAGTGCGGCGCGCGGGGGCGGGTCGGCATCGGCGACGGCTCGCCGGCCGCGGGACGCGTGTTGCCGGGCGGCGGGCTCGGAACAGCCGAGGGTCTCGGCGATCTCCCCGAACGGCACCGAGAACGCGTCGTGGAGGACGAAGGCGACCCGCTGTTCGGGGGTGAGCCGGTCGAGGACCACCATGGCGGCCATCCGTACCCCGTCGTCGCGTACCACCTGGTCGAGCGGGTCATCGCCACTGGCGGGAGTGATGACCGGCTCAGGCAGCCAGGAGCCCACGTAACGTTCCCGCCGGGCCGCGGCGGAGCCCAGGCGGTCGAGACAGATACGTCCGACCACAGTGGTGAGCCAGGCGCGCAGGTCACGGATCGCGGCGCGCTGGGCGTCGCCGCGCCCCGACAGCCGTAGCCAGGCTTCCTGGATGGCGTCCTCGGCGTCGGCAATGCTGCCGGTCAGCCGGTACGCGACACCGAGCAGATGTGACCGGTGCGCGGAGAACTCCTGGGCCAGTACGTCCTCGCTGACACTCACCGGGCAATCGTAATGCCGCCCCGTACGTCGCTTCCGGTACGGCATCCGGCCGACCCGCGAGCTCAAGCCCTCAGACAAGCTTGTGACCGGTGCACCCCGCACCGGTCACAGGCAGCTAACGAGGAAGCTCAGTCCCCTTGACGCTGCTGCGGGATCTCCCCCTGGAGCAGCGCACGTACCTCGGACTCGCGATAGCGACGGTGTCCGCCGAGAGTACGGATTGCACTGAGCCTGCCCGCTTTGGCCCACCGGGTAACGGTTTTCGGGTCCACGCGGAACATCGATGCAACCTCGGCCGGCGTTAGCAACGGCTCTGGCTCATGAGTACGTGATGCCATTGGTCACTCCTCCACAAGTGCTGACAACCCCGGCCAGGGTCCCGCCGGCCGACGCTCATCCATCGTCCGGCCTGTCCCTGATGTCCGACATGGGCCGAACGGATGATTATCAATAGACCCTTGGGGGAATAATGCACTATTTAAGGCCTTTGTCGGTGTCGCGTTAGTTACAGCGTTCTAAAAGCTGCACTGACCGCCAACGTTCCACCAAAGACTCGTACGCCCGACTTGCGGCTTCCGCGTCTTCCCGCGCCAGTGCCGCGAGGCCGTCCGCGGCCAACCCCGGTGAGTCGTCCTCCCGGAGATCGTCGTCGCTGAACAGCCACGCCAGACCGGCGTAGTCCAGTTCGACCACCGAACGCGGGTGGAACTCCTCCAACCACCGTGCGCCCTCCTCGACCGCGCTGGTGATCGGGGTGTCACCCACCGACCGCCGCAGCACCGCCAACGCCCGGTGGGCTCGCCGCCGCGCCCGCGCCATCGCGGTCCGGTACCGCAGCCGCCGCAACTCCGGCTTGAGCACCAGATCCTTCTCGTCAAGATCAACAAACGCGAACCACCGCAGCGGTACGGTCCACCCCGACGACGCCTCGTGCAGCTTCCGGGTGCCCTCCTCCAAGGCGTGCCGGCCGTCCTGCCACTGCGCACTCACCCGTTCCGCCTCGGTGGCCAGGCTCTGCGGTATGAACGAGTCGGCGAGCGACGCCGGCACACCTTTGCGTGCGGTGATGACCGCCTGAGCCACCTGCTGCCGCAGATCCCAGGGGCAGACCAGGAGCGACCCGGAGTCCTCCAGCAGGTAGGCCTCGGTGGGCAGCTCGGGCAGCCGGGTCCAGCCCACCCCGAGCGCGTCGAGCACCAGGCTGCGCTGCAGCGCGGGCCCGTCG
>JBOGDK010000113.1:0-12513 GCA_050701795.1 Micromonosporaceae bacterium | reverse complement strand
CTGCGGCACGTCAGCGACGTGGTGGTCTCACCCGGGTTCGCGCCGGACCATCCGCTCGTGACGGCCGCCGTGGCGGCCGGGCTGGAGGTCTACAGCGAGCCGGAACTCGCCTGGCGGTTGCGCCGGCCACGTCAGGACGGTGTTCCGGCACCGTGGCTGGCGGTCACCGGCACCAACGGTAAGACCACCACGGTCACGATGCTGGAAGCGGTGCTGCGGGCACAGGGATGGCGTACCGCCGCGCTCGGCAACGTGGGTGAGCCGCTGGTCGACGCGGTACTCAAGCCGCCGGCCGAGCAGTACGACGTGATCGCGGTCGAGCTGTCCAGCTTCCAGCTGCACTGGTCGTCGCAACTGGCGCCGCGGGCGGGTGCGCTGCTCAACCTCGCCGACGACCACCTCGACTGGCACGGCGGGTTCGACCGGTACGCGGCCGCGAAGACCGAGATCTGGCGTGCCGCCGGCGCCGCCGACGGCGACCGGACCGGCGTCCGCGACGGCGACCGGACCGGCGGCGACCGCGACGTCGATCGGGCCGGCGGCGACCGGGCCGGTGCGTTCGCCGTGGGAAACTCCGACGATCCAAGGGTCGCCGAGCTGCTGGCCGCCGTGCCCGGCGGAGTCGGGTTCACGCTCTCCGAGCCGGCGCCCAGTCAATTCGGGATCGCTGACGATGTCCTGGTCGACCGGGCGTTCGGCGGCGGTGCGTTCGGTGACGCGGTCGAGCTGATGCCGGTGGCGGAGATCCGGCTGGCCGGTCGACACAACCTGGCGAACGCGCTCGCCGCCGCCGCACTCGCCCGTGGGTACGGCGCCGCCCCCGAGGCGGTACGCAGCGGCCTGGCCGGGTACGCGCCACAACCGCACCGCAATGCCCCCGTGGCGACCGTCGGCGGGGTCAGCTACGTCGACGACAGCAAGGCCACCAACCCGCACGCGGCGGCCAGTTCGCTGCGGGCGTACCCCCGTGTGGTCTGGCTGGCGGGTGGCCAGCTGAAGGGGGTGGACGTCGAGGACCTGGTGTCCGGAGTCGCGGATCGGCTGGTCGGCGTTGTCCTGATCGGAGTCGACCGGGCACAGATTGCCGATGCCGTACGGCGACACGCGCCCCAGGTCCCGCTGACCGACGTTCCGCGCACCGATGATGGAGCCATGGCGGAGGCGGTGGCAGCGGCGATGGCGATGGCCCGTCCAGGAGACACGGTGCTGCTGGCTCCCGCGGCCGCGTCGTACGACATGTTCAGCGGGTACGTCGACCGGGGCCGTCAGTTCGCCACCGCGGTGGCCGGGCTTCCTCCCGCGCGGGGGTAGCGGGGGCGTGGAGCGTTCACGGGCGGATCGGGACGGTGCATGAGTACGCAGAGCAGTCGGTTCGCCGACCGGGGGCTGAAATCCCTGCAGCTGGTCTGGGGTCCGCTGGCGGCGTTGCGTGGTCTGCTGGCACGGCCACTCGCCTCGTACTACCTGCTGCTGTCCAGCGTCGCGCTGCTGGTCGCGATCGGCCTGGTGATGGTGTTCTCGGCGACCAGCGTGGAGGCGTTGGGCACGCAGGGCAACGCGTTCGGGCCCGTCGCGCAACAGATCACCTGGGCGGGGATCGGGCTGGTGGCGTTCTGGTTGGCGCAGCGGTTCCCGGTCGGCGCGTACGCCGTCGCCGGTTACCCGATGTTGGTGGTCAGCATGGTGTTGCTGGCGATCCTCGCGGTGTTCCCGAGTGGTTCGCTGGGTCCGGTGCGCACCATCCGGGGAATCTGGATGGATATCGCCGGGATGAACCTGCAGCCGTCGGAGTTCGCGAAGCTGGCTCTGGTGCTGTGGGGCGCGGCGGTGCTGGTACGCAAGGGCCGCCAGATCGCCCGGTTCAGTGAGCTGGCGGTGCCGTTCTTCCCGGTGGCGGCGGTGCTGTTCGTGCTGGTCGGGCTGGCCGACCTGGGCACCATGCTGTGCCTGTTGGTGATCTTCATGGCGCTGCTGTATGTGACCGGGGTCCGGTTCCGGATCTTCGGCGCGATGATCGGGTTGGGGCTGGTTGGCGTGCTCCTGCTGATCGCGGCGCAGCCGCACCGGGTCGAGCGGATGCTGGCGTTCCTCAACCCCAATGCCGACCCGGTGACCAGCTACCAGCCGATTCAAGGCATGTACGCGATCGCCGGTGGCGGCTGGTTCGGGGTCGGCCTGGGGGAGAGCCGGCAGAAGTGGGCGTACCTGCCCGAGGCGCACAACGACTTCATCTTCGCGATCATCGCCGAGGAGCTGGGGGTGGTCGGCTCCGTGGTGGTGCTGGCGCTGCTCGCGGTGTTCGCGTACTCCGGGCTGCGGATCGCGCGCCGGGTGGCCGACCCGTACGCCCGCGTGGTGGCGGCCGCGTGCACGATCTGGCTGGTCGGCCAGGCCGTGATCAACATCGGTGGGGTGGTGGGGATGCTGCCGGTCACCGGGCTGCCGCTGCCGTTCATCTCGGCCGGCGGCAGCGCCCTGGTGGTGGCGATGGCGGTGGTGGGGATGCTCGCCGGTTTCGCCCGTACCGAACCCGCGGCGGCACGAGCACTCCACGCGCGCCCACCGGGACGCTGGGTACGGATACTCTGGGCGCCGTTGCCGCCGAAGCCCCGGTCTCGGGCTGACGCGGCGTCGGGGGGCGGAACCGCGAAGCCGAAGACTGGGGTCAGGAGCGGAGGACAGCGGTGAGCACCAAGGGTGCGAACCCCGGCACGTACAGGACGAACCGGTATGGACATGAAGGGACCACGGAGTGAGCTCGGTCAAGTCGGTGGTGCTGGCGGGTGGCGGCACCGGTGGACACATTTACCCGCTGTTGGCCTTCGCGGACTGTCTGCGACGGCATGATCCGGATCTGCGGGTCACCTGCATCGGCTCCCCCCGGGGCCTGGAGAGCGAGTTGATCCCGCCGCACGGGTACGAGCTGCGGCACGTACCGGCGCATCAGCTCCCCCGGAAAATCAACCTTGACCTCGCGAAAACCCCATTGCGGATGTGGCGCTCGATGCACGCCGCGCGGCGGGTGCTGGACGACGTCGCCGCTGATGTGGTGGTCGGGTTCGGTGGCTACGTGGCGGTCCCCGCGTACCTGGCGGCGTGGCGGCGGCGTACCCCCATCGTGATCCACGAGGTGAACGTGCCGCCCGGAGTGGCCAACCGGCTCGGGATGTGGTTCACCGACAACGTGGCTGTCGGGTTCCCCCACCAGCCCGCGCAGTCCCCGGACCTGGGCACCGCCGAGGTGGTGGGGGTGCCGCTGCGCCGCTCGATCGCGACCCTGGAACGCGCCGCCCGGCGGGAAGAGGCACGTAAACGGTTCGACCTGGAGCCGGACCTGCCGACCCTGCTGGTGTTCGGGGCCTCCCAGGGAGCGCGCACCATCAACCAGGCGATCGCGGGGGCGGCGAAGTCGGTGACCGACGCGGGTATTCAGGTGCTGCACCTGATGGGCGCCCGCAACGACCCGGTCCAGATCCCGGAAGACCTGGGGGTGCCGTACCGGACGTTGACGTACCTGGACGAGATGGAACTGGCGTACGCCGCCGCCGACCTGACGCTGTGCCGGTCCGGTGCGATGACCTGCGCGGAGCTCGCCGCGGTCGGGTTGCCAGCTGTGTACGTGCCGTACCCGCACTCCAACCGGGAGCAGTACCGCAATGCGTCGCCGGTGGTCGACGCCGGTGGTGGGCTGCTGGTGGACGACTCCGAGCTGACCGCGGAGTGGATCGAGGAGAATCTGGTTCCGCTTGTTCTCGACCGGCAGCGGCTGGCCCGGATGAGCAAGGCGGCCGCGACGTACGGTCGTCGGGACGGTGACGAGGCGCTGCGGGCCTTCATGCTGGAGGCGGTGACCGGCGAGCCGGTCGCGTCCCTGGGCGCCGCCGCCGCGGCCAACGCTGCCGCCGAGTCCGTGGCGGGTCTCAGCGCGGCCACGGGTACCCAGCACGCCACGGATCCCGAGCAGCCCCCCGCCGGTCCCGAGCCCCCCGCCGATCCCGAGCGGCCCGCCACGGAACCCGAGCGGCCCGACACGGAATCGGCGCTCCCTCTTGGGCCTACCGCCGACTCAGAGCCGCCTCCCAAGCGGGAAGGTTTCGAACCCGACAGCTACCCGGGCTCATTGTTCGAGCCGGTGAGACAGACCGTTGACGCTGACGGGGGACGGGTTGGCGAAGGACGTTCCGCCGCGGCGGACAGCAAAGCGACGGCGGGCACCGTGGACGGACCAGCCTCCGACAAGGAAGAAGTCGCCACCGATGCCCCCGAAGTCGACGCCGATCCAGAGCCGGCCGCCGAAGCTGACCCGGCCACTGAAGCTGACCCGGCCACTGAAGACGACCCGGCCACTGAAGACGACCTGACCACTGAGGACGACCTGACCACTGAGGACGACCTGACCACTGAGGACGACCTGGCTGCCCAAGGCGAAACCGACCAGGCCGCAAAGGGTGGGTCCGTGAAGGCCACCGACGCCGACGATCCGGCTCCCGGTGGCCGTACGGAGGCCGCTCGATGAGTCCAGCGGTTCCGTTAGGTCCGGTCGATCCCGATCTCACCGCGGAGGATCTCGGCACCGTGCACCTGATCGGCGTCGGCGGTGTCGGGATGAGCGGTCTGGCGCGGCTGCTGGTCACCCGAGGGATTCCTACCACTGGAAGCGAGCTGCACGACTGGCCGACCCTCGCGGCGCTGGCAGAGCTCGGCGGCACCATCTACCGGGAGCACGTGCCAGCGAATCTGGACGGTGTCGACACGGTCGTGTATTCGACCGCGATCCCGTCCGATCACCTGGAGCTGGTGGAGGCGCGGCGCCGCGGGCTGCGGGTGCTGCACCGCTCCGAGGCGCTCGCGGTGGCGATGAACGGTCGGCAGGCGATCGCGGTGGCCGGCACCCACGGCAAGACCACCACCACATCCATGCTCACGCTGCTGCTCTCGGCCGCTGGCCTGGACCCGTCGTACGTGATCGGTGGCGAGATCTCCGAGGCCTCGTCCAACGCGCGTCACGGCGCCGGCGAGTTGTTCGTCGCCGAGGCTGACGAGAGTGACCGCTCGTTCCTGCTGTACACCCCGTACGTCGGGATCGTGACCAACGTCGACGCCGACCACCTCAACACCTACGGCGACCTGGACGGGCTCCGCGACGCGTTCGTGGAGTTCGCGCGACGGGTCCGCCCCGACGGATTCCTGGTGGTATGCGCCGACGACCCGGGCGCCCGTACCGTGCTCGAGCGGGTCCGGGAGGCGGGTGTCCGTACGTACACGTACGGGGAGTCGCCGGACGCCGATCTGTGCCTGTCCAAACTGCACACCGACGTCGCGGGGGTCCGGTACCACGCCCGGCTGCACGGCGAGGAGATCGGTGAGTACGCGGTTCCGGTGCCCGGTCGCCACCTCGGTCTCAACAGCGCCGCCGCGCTGCTCACCGCGTTGAAGCTGGGTGTCACGCCGGAGTCGGCCGCGACGGCGCTCGCCGCGTTCCCGGGAGTACGCCGCCGTTTCGAGCTCAAAGGCGTGGTGGACGGGGTACGCGTCTACGACGAATACGCGTACCACCCGACGTCGCTGACGGTGGCGTTGCAGACGCTGCGCGAGGTCGCCGGCACGGGGCGGTTGATAGCGGTGTTCCAGCCGTACCGGTTGTACCGGACCCGGGATTTCGAAACCGAGATCGCCACGGCGCTCGGGATCGCCGACACGGCGATCGTGATGGAGGTGTTCGGCCCCGGGGAGGAACGCGGCCCGGGGGAGGGTGGCGAGTCGTTGGTGCGCGCCGTGTCGCTGCCGGACGACCAGAAGGTCTTCGTACCGGAGTGGTCGGACGTCGCGGGGGAGGTCGCCGCACGGGCGGTTCCCGGGGACGTGGTGGTCACCATGGGCGCGCCGCCGATCAGCTTGATGGGAGCCGAGTTGCTGGCGGCGCTGGCGGCCCGCGAGGACCACCCCCGGCGATGACCGACGGGAGCGACGAGGGCACCACCACCCGGGACTGGCGGTTGGTGAGGGCGGACCGGGACGCGGTGCCCGCGTCGATACGCTCCGCGACCGCTCGGCCGGTGAGCCCGCGCCGCCGCCGGACTCAGTTGCTGGCGGTGCTGGCGGTGATCGCCGTACTCGGTGCCGGCTCCTGGGTGTTGTACGCCACGAGCCTGTTCGCCGTGACCGAGGTACGGGTCGCCGGCACCGCCGTCCTCGATCCCAGCCAGGTACGTGACGCGGCCGAGGTGGCCGACGGGACGCCCCTGGCCCGGTTGGACACTGGCAGCATCGAGGCGCGGGTGGCCCACCTCGCCCCGGTCGCCAGCGTGTCCGTGGTACGTGACTGGCCGGACGCCGTGGTGATCCGGGTGACTGAACGTACCCCCGTGGCGGTGGTGAAGTCTTCCGGCGGCTTCATCGTGCTCGACGGTACGGGCGTTCCCTTCGATCGGGTGCCACAGCGCCCGCTTGAGTTGCCGCTGATGGAGCTCGCGGATCCCGGTCCGAAGGACGTGACGACCCGGGACGCGCTGCGGGTTCTGAAGTCCCTGACGCCGGAGTTGCGACGTGTGCTGGTCACGCTCGCGGCACCGTCGCCGACCCGGATCGCGTTGCGCCTGACGAAGGGGCGTTCGGTGGTGTGGGGCGACGCGGAGCAGAGTGAGAAGAAGGCCCGGGTGGCGACTGTCCTGTTGCAGCGTCCAGTTCGGATCATCGACGTGAGCGCCCCGGACGTGGTGACCACCCGCTGAGCCTCCGGATGCGGTAGGCGCGTCCTGTCGATGCCGAGGCGGCAGCATTGACCAGTCGATTCGCCATGCCGGCGGCCGACACGCCGAGACGGTTCCTTGGTTCGGGTATCCCACCCGCCTACTGTCCGGACAAGGCACAGGTTGACATAACAATAACCCTCTACCTGAGGGTTAGGGTTCGCGGCAGTGCCCGGACTGTCGGCGCGAATCTGACATGAACTCGACTTGGGGGGAAGGCAGACCGTGACACCTCCGCACAACTATCTGGCGGTCATCAAGGTCGTCGGCATCGGCGGTGGCGGCGTTAACGCCGTGAACCGAATGATCGAGGTCGGGCTCAAGGGCGTCGAGTTCATCGCGATCAACACCGACGCACAGGCGCTCCTGATGAGCGATGCGGACGTCAAGCTCGACGTCGGCCGGGAGTTGACCCGCGGACTCGGCGCGGGCGCCAACCCGGACGTCGGGCGTAACGCCGCCGAAGACCACCGGGACGAGATCGAAGAGGTTCTCAAGGGCGCGGACATGGTGTTCGTGACCTGCGGCGAAGGTGGTGGCACTGGGACCGGGGGGGCTCCCGTGGTGGCCAACATCGCCCGCAAGATCGGGGCTCTCACGATCGGTGTGGTGACCCGTCCGTTCTCGTTCGAGGGCAAGCGGCGTCAGATGCAGGCGGAGACCGGTATCGACGAGCTCCGCAACGAATGCGACACGCTGATCGTGATCCCGAACGACCGGCTGCTGCAGCTCGGTGACCGCAACATGAGCATGATGGACGCGTTCCGGCAGGCCGACCAGGTGCTGCTCTCCGGTGTCCAGGGGATCACCGACCTGATCACCACCCCGGGCCTGATCAACCTGGACTTCGCGGACGTGAAGAGCGTGATGAGTGGCGCCGGTTCCGCGCTGATGGGTATCGGCAGCGCACGCGGCGACGACCGTGCCGTCGAGGCGGCCACGTCGGCGATCTCCAGCCCACTGCTGGAGCAGAGCATGGATGGTGCCCGTGGCGTGCTGCTCTCGATCGCCGGTGGCTCCGATCTCGGGTTGTTCGAGATCAACGACGCGGCGCAACTGGTCACCGACGCGGCGCACCCGGAGGCGAACATCATCTTCGGCGCGGTGATCGACGACGCGCTCGGCGACGAGGTGCGGATCACGGTGATCGCGGCGGGGTTCGACGGCGGCCAGCCACAGTACCGTCCGGCCGAACCGCCCCGAAAGTCCACCACGCAGTCCGAGTACGCCCCGCCGCAGCAGCCCCCGCCGCCCCGCCCGGCGACCCCGTCCGACAGCGGTCAGCAACGCCGGGTGCTCTTCGACGACGTGGATGTGCCGGACTTCCTCAAAAACGGCGCGTGAGCACCCGACGATGGCGCTCGCGGCGCTCACGTCCTCGGCGGGACTTCTCGTGAACAGCGAGGACCGCCGGGCGGAGCTCGCGGCGCGCCTCGCGAAGGTACGCACCAGAATCGCCACCGCCTGCGAGGATTCGGGCCGCGACCGGCGCGAGATCACACTGGTCGCGGTCACCAAGACGTTTCCGGCCTCGGACGTGATCGCGCTCGTCGGCCTCGGCGTGCGGGACATCGGTGAGAACCGGGACCACGAGGCGGCCCCCAAGTCCGCCGAGGTGGCCGCGGCGGAGCTGGACACCGACGTACGGTGGCATTTCGTCGGTCAGCTGCAGAGCAACAAGTGTCGCTCGGTGGTCCGGTACGCCGACCTGGTGCACTCGGTGGATCGCCCGTCGATCGTCGACGCCCTGGCCAGGGCGTCCGAGAAACACCGGGACCAGCCGTTGGACGTCCTGATTCAGGTGAGCCTGGACAAGGATCCCGAGCGCGGGGGTGTCACGGCGGCGGAGCTCTCGGATCTCGCCGCGATGGTCACCGAACGTGAGGCGTTGCGGCTACGGGGGTTGATGGCCGTACCGCCGCTGAAAGCCGACCCGGAATCGGAGTATCCCCGGTTGGCGGGGATCGCGGCTGATCTTCGGAGTGCGTTTCCCGCGGCGACGGTGCTCTCCGCTGGAATGAGTGGTGATCTCGAGGTGGCCGTACGGCACGGTGCGACACACCTACGGATCGGCAGCGCATTACTCGGTGGCCGGCCATTGCTCGGGTAGCCTGGTCGGACGGCCACGAATGACACGGGTGTGCTTTTGGCCCCGTACGGACTGGAAGACATGCCGCTACGCGCGACGGGAGGGAGTCGCCCGATGGGCGCAATGCGTAAAGCGGGGGTGTGGCTCGGCCTCATCGAGGACGAAGACGATCGCCGGTACGCCGACGATGACCGGCGCTACTCCGACCGGGGATACGGCGACCGTGGCTACGGGGACCGTTACGACGACACCGACTACGACGACGAGCTGGCCGAGGAGGAAGAGCCGATCCTCACCCGCTCGCGTGGTGACCGTGGCACGGTGCGCTCCCTGGGCCGGCCCGCCTCCGGGCCGATGACCCAGGACAACCTTGCTCTGGCACCCCAGGTCCAGCTTCGGGAGCGCGCTGTGGTAGCCGACGACGACCATCAGGCGTACCGGATCACCACACTGCACCCGACCACGTACAACGAGGCGCGGACGATCGGTGAACACTTCCGTGAGAGCGTGCCGGTGATCATGAACCTATCCGAGATGGACGAGAGCGACGCGAAGCGGCTGGTGGACTTCGCCGCCGGCCTGGCGTTTGGTCTGCGGGGTACCATCGAGCGGGTGACCAACCGGGTCTTTCTGCTTTCGCCAGCCAATGTCCAGGTCACCGCGGAGGATAAGGCTAAGATCGCCGAGGGCGGATTTTTCAACCAGAGCTGAAGCGAGGCACCACCCGGTGGACATCCTGTGGCAGGTCGTGTACCTGGCGCTGTATGCGTTCTTCCTTCTGCTCCTGGCTCGCCTCGTTTTGGAGTACGTGTTGATGTTCGCCAGGCGCTGGCAGCCCGGTCGGGGTGCCTCAGCCGGTATGGAAGTCGTGTGGAGCGTCACTGATCCGCCCCTTAAGGCGTTGAGGCGAGTGATCCCTCCGCTTCGAATTGGTACCGTGAGCCTGGACCTGGCCTTCATGGCACTGCTGTTTATCGTGTACGTGCTGTTGTATGTCGTAGTGGGACCGCTGGCAGTTGGTAGCGTCCGCTAGGACTGAGAGAGCAAGTCTGGCAGCCGCGCCATGCGGCCGCGAGCTGACCTGAGGAGTTCCGATGCCGTTAACGCCGGCCGACGTACATAACGTCGCGTTCAAGAAGCCTCCGATCGGCAAGCGAGGGTACGACGAGGAAGAAGTCGACGCCTTTCTTGACGAGGTCGAGCGGGAGCTTGCCCGTTTGATCGAGGAGAACAACGAGCTTCGGGCGCAGGTCGAACGCGGACGGGCAGGCGCGGCTCCCGGTCCGGGTACCGACCCGCGTCTGGTGGCCGAACACGCCGAGCTGCAGGCGCAGCTGGAGCAGATGCAGCGGGAGAAGGCCGCCACCGACCAGGCCGCGCGCCAGCTGCAGGACGAGCTGGAGCAGGTGCGCCAGCAGTCGGGCGCCGTACCGATCCCCAGCGCTGGTGGGGACCCCAACGGCGAGCAGCAGGCGCTTCGCGTACTGATGCTGGCGCAGCGCACCGCCGACGACCACGTCGCGGATGCTCGCCGGGAGGCCGACAAGCTGCTCTCCGACGCGCGGGCGAAGGCCGAAGAGGTGACCCGGGAGGCACGCTCCAAGGCCGAGACCCTGGAACGGGATGCGCGTACCCGTCACCAGGAGGCGATGGGTGGCCTGGAGGCGAAGCGGTCCGCGCTGCAGAAGCACATCGAGGAGCTCAAGGCGTTCGAGCGGGAGTACCGTACCCGGCTCAAGGCGTACCTGGAGAGCCAGCTGCGTGACCTGGAAGGTCGTGCGCAGGGCATCGAGGGCGAGGTGCCGCGCAACGGCGACTCCGGTCGGCAGGCCTCGGGTGGCCTCGCCGCGGCCGGGCTGGGCTCGTACTCCGGTAGTCGCGCCGGTCTCGGTATGGCCCAGGCCGACGGAACCTCTGGTCGATAACCACTGCTGCGTACAGAGACCTGATTCCCCGTGATTGTTGGCAGCCTGGTTCTCATCCTGGTGGCGGCTGGCCTACTGGCTGGCGGGCTGATCATTCCCAACGACCTGATGCTTGGTGCGTCCATCGTGGCGAGCCTGATCGCCGCGGTGATGCTCTACATCGGTGCCCGCCAGAGTTCGGCTACTCGGGCAGAACGCAGGGCTGCGGATGACTGGGACGCTGAACCGCCGGTCGATGAGTATGACCGTCGTGACAGCTATCCCACCGAGCCGGTACGAACGGACAGCTATCAGGAACCAGAGCAGTACGACGTAGGGCGGGCGGAAGAGCAACGGTTCGCCGACCAGGGCCGGTACCAAGGTGACGACCGTTACGGCGTTCCGGAGCCGGCCACCGAGCGGTACGACGCCGTACCGCAGCGGCCTGACGACGAGCGGTACGACACCGCCGAACAGCCGACCGTCGCGGAGCAGCCTGCTGGCGAGGATCGGTTCGCCGATCTCCGCCAGTACGAGGAAGCTGCCTTCAGCGACCCGCAGACCGCAGCCTACGATCGTGGCGCCGGTTATCCGGAACCGCCTGTGGCAGAGCGGATGTGGACCGCGCAGTCACCCGAGCGGGTGCCGTCGCAGCGGGACGCCAACGGCGCTCACGAGGAGTCGGTGGGGGGGTACTCCGAGCCGGTCCCGACCGCGGAGGAGCCGACGTTGGTCTCTCCCGGCATGGGCGAGCCGGGCTCCGGGGCGCATGCCGCCGACCCTGTCGGTGCCGCGGCTGAGCCCGAGCCGGTGCCACCGCCTCGGACCGAGGTGTCCTCGATGACTCCGGAAGCCCGGCGCTTGGAGCAGCTGCCACCTGACGAATGGGTCGGTGGTGGCATCGACGAGGAAGATCCGAAGGACGAGCCGCCGATCCAACGCCGTACGGCACAGGTCGCGGCGGCGGTGGCCCGGATGGCCACCGACGTGTTCGTCATCGACGGACGGCCGCGCTACCACGTCCCCGGATGCGTCCACCTACTCGGCCGGGAGTCCGAGCCTCTACCCGCCGACGAGGGCGTGGACCTGGGCTTCACGCCGTGCAGCCTCTGTGAGCCCGATACGGTCCTGACCTCGGGTGCCACCGAGAAAGCCCGCCACTAGAACTGACGGTGTCGCTGGCGCGGACGCTGCCGGCACGACGTGATCCGGACGACCGCTCCGGACGAGCCAGCGGACATGGTCCCGCCCGGTCTCCGGGCGGGATCGTCGCCTACACAACTCGATGCCGGAGCCGGCGTCCCTCGGCCGGCGCTGCAGGCAGGATGGAATGGTGCCGAACCCGGTCAACCCCCGTACCCGACGCGGTGACACGGTCCCGGTACGGGTGCGTCCGGGCGCGTCGCGTACCAGGGTGGGTGGCCGGTACGAAGGTCCGTACGGCCCCGCCGTGGTGGTCGCCGTGACCGAGCCGCCATCCGACGGGCGGGCCACCCGCGCGGTGATCGAGGCGGTCGCCAAAGTCTTGGGGGTACGCCGCAGCGCGGTCAGCGTACGGGCCGGCGGCACCGGCAGGGACAAGCTGCTGGCGATCACCGATCCACCGTCCGATCTGGCGGACCGGGTCGCGAAGCTCAGTGGCGGCAACCCGTGAGGCCACGCGGGGGCGGTCAGTGGTGCCGTGCGGCTAGAAGCGAGCCAGCGGCGTGACCGGGAACTTCGATCTCGCTCTCCTCATCGGGGCCTGTGTCCTGCTCGTCGGCGTCGCGGC
>JBOGDK010000112.1:0-12605 GCA_050701795.1 Micromonosporaceae bacterium | reverse complement strand
CCGGGTCGGCGTAGAAGCTGGCGGTGTCCGGTTCGGAGTCGGGGACCATGGTGTTGAGCATCTGGGGCGGCAGCAGCATCGACATCGTGGCCCGCTGCTGCTGGTCGTCGGCCAGGTCGGTGTAGAATTTCTCGTCCACCAGATCGCCGAGCACCGTACGCAGCTGCTTGAGGTTCTTCACGCAGTTGACCCGCTGCCACTGGGCGTTCTCCCACTGCTCCCGGGTCACCTCACGCCATCCGGGCAGCCGGGTCCAGTCCGGCTCGACGAGCTCTCGGCGCCGGTACTCGTACGGCTGCTCGGTCACGTTCCCTCCTCGCTTCGCTGGCACGCTCATGCCCTACGCTAGTGGAAAGTCTTCTGTCGCCCGAATATCCTACCGAAGGATTTCCCGTCTGGTGGGCGGAAGAACGTGAATAGCTCTATGGAGGTACGTCGATGACGTCCCAGTCGCGACCCGCTTCAGAGGTGGGCCTGCACCGTGTGGTCGAGCCGGCCGGCGTACTCCCTCAGGCGGCCTGGCGGCTGGACAACAGCCCCGAAATCCACCCGGATGAGGTACGGATCTCGGTCGAACGGCTCAACCTCGACGCCGCCAGCTACCGCCAGCTCGCCGACAAGCACGCCTCCGACGGTGACGCGATCCGGGCCGAGGTGCTCGACATCGTCGCCGCCCGCGGCAAGATGCAGAACCCGGTGACCGGCTCCGGCGGGATGCTGATCGGGACCGTCGACGAGGTCGGCCCGGAGTCTCCGCTGGGGCTGCAACCCGGGCAGCGGATCGCCACGCTGGTCTCCTTGACGCTCACTCCGTTGGCCATCAGCGACAGTCTCGCCCGCTGGGACGGCCGGTCCGAGCAGGTGCCGTGCGCCGGCCACGCGATCCTGTTCGGCCGCTCCATCGCCGCCCCGCTGCCCGGTGACCTCGACCCCGAGCTGGCGCTCGCGGTGCTCGACGTGTGCGGCGCACCGGCGCTGACCGCGCGGGTGGTCGCCGAGCACATCCGGCGTACCGGATCCCGTCCCACGGTCGCGGTTCTCGGCGGCGCCGGCAAGAGCGGGTCACTCGCCCTCGCCGGGGCGCACCGGGCGCGGGCACGCCGTACCGTCGGGGTGGTGCCGCACCGGGCTGAGGCGGACCTGCTGGCCGCCGCCGACCTCTGCGACGTGGTGACGGTCGCGGACGCCCGGGACCCGGTCGCCACCTTCACCGCGGTACGCGACGCGCTCAGCGCCCCCGCCGACATCACGGTGGTATGTGTGGACGTCAGCGGGTGCGAACACGGCGCGGTCCTCGCCACCGCGCAGGGCGGCACCGTGATCTTCTTCTCGATGGCGACCTCGTTCGCCGCCGCCGCGCTGGGAGCCGAAGGTCTCGCCGCGGACGTCACGATGCTGGTCGGCAACGGGTACGTACCGGGACACGCCGAGTACGCGATCCAGCTGCTCCGCGCCGAACCCGCGGTACGCGGCCTGTTCGAATCTCGACTCGCCGAGCCGAGCAAGCCACCCGAGGGCACCGCCGACGCGGAAGACTGACCCCATGCCCACCACTGCGTACCGCGGCGGCCGGATCCACAGTCCCGCCGACCCCCGCGCCACCGCCATGCTCGTCGAGGACGGCCGGATCGCCTGGCTCGGCGCCGACTCCGAGGCGCCGTCCGGGTCCGTGACGGTCGACCTCGACGGCGCCCTGGTGACCCCTGCCTTCGTCGATGCCCACGTCCACGCCACCGACACCGGCATGGGGCTGCTCTGCGTCGACCTCACCGGCAGCACCTCGGTGCCGGACGTACTCGACCGGGTCGCCGGGTATGCCGCCAACCTGCCCGCCGACGTCACCGTGCTCGGCCACGGCTGGGACGAAACCGGCTGGCCTGACCGCCGGCCACCCACCGCCTCCGAACTCCACCGTGCTGGCGCGGGGCGCAAGGTCTACCTGTCGCGGGTCGACATCCACTCCGCGGTGTGCTCCACGGCGTTGCTCTCGGCCGTACCCGGGCTCGCCGCCGAGCCGGGGTACGGGGCTGACGGGTGGCTCCGTACCGCCGCGCACCACGCCGTACGCGACGTGGCGTACGCGTCGCTGACCCCGGCTCAGCGACGTGACGCGCAGCTCGCCACGCTCCGTCTGGCCGCCGCCTCCGGAATCGCGGCGATCCACGAGTGCGGCGGCCCCGGTACGTCCGGCGAAACCGACTTCACCACCCTGCTGGCGCTGCCGACCGAGCACCCACTGCCCGAGGTCTACGGGTACTGGGGCGAGCTGGGGGCCGCCCGGAAGGCCAGGGAACTCGGAGCGCTCGGCGCCGGTGGCGACCTGTACGCCGACGGGGCACTCGGCTCGCAGACGGCGTGCCTGTCGCAGCCGTACCGGGACGCCGACGGCACCGGCAACGCGTACCTGGACGCCGAGCAGGTGGCCGAACACGTTGTCGACTGCGTACAGCACGGCATGCAGAGCGGGTTCCACGCGATCGGGGACGCCGCTCTCGACGCTGTGGTGACCGGGTACCTCCGCGCCGCCGAGAAGGTCGGTTTCGACCGGCTGCGGGCGGGCCGGCACCGGATCGAGCATGCGGAGATCCTCAACCGGGACCTGATCCGTGGCTTCGTGGAGTGTGGTCTGGTGGCGAGCATGCAACCGGCGTTCGACCGGCTGTGGGGCGGGGAGGCAGGGATGTACGCGCTGCGGATCGGTGCGGAGCGGTCGCTGGGCGCGAACCCGTTCGCCTCGCTCGCCGGTGTCGGGGTGCCGCTCGCGTTCGGCTCTGACAGCCCGGTGACGCCGCTGGACCCGTGGGGATCGGTACGTGCCGCGACCCAGCACCACAATCCGAGCCAGCGGATCTCGGTGAAAGCGGCGTTCGCGGCGCACACCCGGGGCGGCTGGCGGGCCGTGCACCGCGAGGACGAAGGTGTCCTGGTGCCGGGCGGCCCCGCGACGTTCGCGGTATGGCGTACCGGTGGCGAGTTTCCCGGCGGGCTGCCACGCCTCGCCCCCGACGACCCGCTGCCGGTGTGCGAGCGCACCGTGCTGCGCGGCGTCACCATCCATCAGCAGGAGGAGCCGGAGACGTGACGCACGGCAGGTTGTCCCTCGACCCGGCACTGGTACGGCGTGCCCGTACCCTGGCCCGCCAGGTCGGCAGGCCGGTGGTGGACCTGGCCCGTAGCCACACCACCGTCTCGGTGGAACGCGCGGTGCTGCGACTGGCTGGTGTCGCGGGCGCCGACCCGGACGGGATCCCGTGGGTGAACCGGCTGGTCGACGCGGTGGTCGCCGACGTCGGGTTGGCGCACGGGGTGGCACTGCCGGTTTTCGCCGCCCTGGAACGCGAAGGCACCGACGACCTCACCCTGCTGGCACAGAAGGCCGCCGCCGGCAGTGTCCACTTCAGACTTCCGACCGGCCGGGAGTCGACAGCGGCGAAGCGCACCGCCCGACGGGCCGTGAAAGCCGGCATCACCCGGATCGACCGGAGGCGTACCGAACGGGAACGCCTCGTGAAGCGGATCGGTGACCCGCCGCAGCGGCCGTGGATCTACCTGATCGTCGCCACCGGAGACATCTACGAGGACATCGGCCAGGCTCAGGCGGCCGCCCGGGAGGGGGCGGACGTGATCGCGGTGATCCGCTCGACGGGGCAGTCGCTGCTGGACTTCGTACCGGAGGGGGCGACCCGGGAAGGGTTCGCCGGCACGTACGCCACCCAGGAGAACTTCCGCCTGATGCGTACCGCCCTCGACGAGACCTCCAGGGAACTGGGCCGGTACGTCCGGCTGACGAACTACGCCTCCGGTCTGTGCATGCCGGAGATCGCCGCGCTCGCGGGGCTGGAACGCCTGGACATGATGCTCAACGACTCCATGTACGGGATCCTGTTCCGCGACATCAACCCGGTCCGTACGTTCGTCGACCAGCGGTTCTCCCGGCAGGTCCACGCCCGCGCCGGGATCATCATCAACACCGGTGAGGACAACTACCTCACCACCGCGGACGCGGTGGACGAGGCGCACACCGTCACGGTGTCGCAGCTGCTCAACGAGTACTTCGGCAAGGAGGCCGGGCTCGCCGACTGGCAGCTCGGGCTGGGGCACGCGTTCGAGATCAACCCCGACATTCCCGACTCGTTCCGGCTGGAGCTCGCGCACGCGCTGCTGGCCCGGGAGCTGTTTCCGGACGCGCCGCTGAAGTGGATGCCACCGACCCGGCACATGACCGGTGACGTGTTCCGGGGCAACCTGCTGGACGGGTTCTTCAACCTGGCCGGGGTGCTCACCGGGCAGTCCATCCTGCTGGTCGGCATGATGACCGAGGCGGTGGTCACCCCGTGGTTGTCCGACCGCGACATCGCGCTGCAGAACGTGCGGTACGTCCTGGGCGCGGCCGGCAACCTGCACGAGGACTTCCAGCCGGTGCCCGGGGGCTTCATCCAGAAACGCGCCGACCAGGTGCTGCACGAGGCGATCGAACTGCTGGAACGTATCGCTGAGGATCGTGGAGGCCGGGCCGCGCTGCTCAACGCGATCGCGGACGGCACCTTCGGGATCATGAAACGTCCCGCCACCGGCGGAAAGGGCCTCGACGGCGTCGCCGAGCACGCGGAGGGCTATTACAACCCGGCCAGCGAGATCCTGGAGGCCGACACCGCCGGGGCGTCAGAGCGGGCGCCCCGCGAAGGAGGGCGGAACCGATGAGCGTCATCAGGCCCTATGGCGACACCACGGGTGACGGCATGGTGCAGATGTCGTTCACGTTGCCCGTACCGCACGACAAGAAGGCGGAGGGCGCGGCGCTGCAACTCGCCGGCAAGATGGGGATGGAACCGGCGATGCTGGTGCACGCCAAGCCGGTGGGGTCCTCCCACACCTTTGTCGTGGTGTACGGCAGCGTGCGCCACCTGGTGGAGCTGGACAAGGTGCAGGTGGTCGAACGCGACTACCCGCTGCTGTCCGCGAAAGACGTCAACGCCCTGGTGAAGCGGCGGCTGCGGCGCAAGCTCGTGGTGGTGGGTGCCTGTATCGGCACCGACGCCCACACCGTCGGGATCGACGCGATCCTCAACCTCAAGGGGTACGCCGGAGAGAAGGGCCTGGAGTACTACCGCGAACTGCGGGTGGCCAACCTCGGCGCCCAGGTCACCGTCCCCGAACTGGTGGAGCGGGCGAGGGCCGAACGCGCTGACGCCGTACTGGTCAGCCAGGTGGTGACGCAGCGGGACGCCCACCTGCACAACGTACGGGAGATGTCGGCGGCGTTCCGGGAAGCCTTTCCGTCACACCGCCGGCCGCTGCTGGTCGCCGGCGGGCCGCGTTTCGACGAGCTCGCCACCGCCGAGCTGGGCGTGGACCGGATCTTCGGACGCAGCACCACACCCGGTGAGGTGGCCAGCTACCTGGTGCACGCCCTGGTCTCCGCCCGGGACCAGGAGCGGAACCAGGACCCGGAACCCCGAACCCGCCAGAAGACCGAGAGGACGCCGGCATGACCGTCGGACTGACTGTGGCGCATCGCCGGTACGTCCCGTACAGCCATGCCCACTACGCCGGCAACCTGGTCGACGGGGCGTACGCGCTCACCCTGTTCGGGGACGTGGCGACCGAGGTGTGTATCCGTACCGACGGCGACGAAGGGCTCTTCGCGGGGTATTCGGAGGTGGCGTTCCTGGCCCCGATCCGGGCCGGGGACGTGGTCGAGACCATCGCGACAGTGACCCGGATGGGCAACCGCAGCCGCACGTTGGATTTCCAGTGCCGGGTGGTGTGCCGGGGCCGCGCGGCGGCGGGCGGTTCCGCGGAGCAGCCGGTGTCGGAGTCGGCTGCCGACGTGCTGGCCGAACCGATCGTCGCGGTCACCGCGACCGGCACCGTGGTCGTCCCATGACCGACCTGCCGTGACCGGGGATCGACGGTGACCGACGTGGTGGTCTGCGCCGACGTCGGGTCGACGTACACCAAGGCGATGGCGGTTGACGCGGTCACGGGTGTCCTGGTGGCCGCCGCGGAGCGGCCCACCACAGTGGACACTGACGTACTCGACGGCCTGGACGCCGCGGTCGCCGCCACCGGCCACCCCGGCGCACCGGTACGGGCGTGTTCCAGCGCCGGCGGTGGTCTGCGCCTGGCCGTCGTGGGGTACGAGCCGCTGGTCACCGCGGAGGCCGGCCACCGGGTGGGCCTGTCCGCCGGGGCGGTCGTGGTGCATGTGGCGACGGGTCGGCTGGATCCGGCGGCGGTCACCGGACTGCGCGATTCCCAGCCCGACATCGTGCTCCTGGTCGGGGGCACCGACGGCGGCGACGACGAGGTGCTCGAGCACAACGCCAGCGAACTGGCCGGCGCGGGCCTGCGGGTACCGGTGGTGCTCGCCGGCAACGTCGCGGTACGCGATGACGTGGCGGCTCTGTTGCGGCGGCACGAGGTGTCCGTGCTGCCGACCGAGAACGTGCTGCCAAGGATCGGGGAGCTGAACCCGGTGCCGGCGCGTACCGCGATCCGTGAGGTGTTCCTGCGGCACGTGATCGGAGGGAAGCACCTCTCACGCGGCACCCGCTTCCCTGACCTGGTACGCGGCGCCACCCCCGATCTGGTGCTGGCCGGTGTCGAACTGCTCGCCGACTCCGGTCCGTCCGATGTGGTTGTCGTCGACGTGGGCGGTGCCACCACGGACGTGTACTCCGTACTGACCCCCGACGCTGAACAGGACGGGCCGCGGCGGGAGGTGGCGGGAGTCCTGTGGCGCAGCCGTACCGTCGAGGCGGATCTCGGGATGCGGTGGAGCGCCCCGGGTGTGGTCGCTGCGGCAGCTGTGGAACGGCTGCTGGCGACCGGTGAGGTGGAGTCCCTGTACGCCGCGGCCGAGGCACGCGCTGACAATCCCGGTTTCACACCCGGCGATCCCGCGGACATCGCGATCGATCAACGGTTGGCGCAGCTCGCGATCACGGTCGCGTTGCGTCGTCACGCCAGGGGAGAACGGATCGGGCCCGCCAACACACCCCGGCGCGGTGGCAAGGACCTGCGTCAGGTGAGCCTGGTGGTGGGATCCGGAGGTGTGCTCCGGCACAGTGACCCGCCGCGAGCCACGGCGCTGCTGCGTACCGCGGTCACCGACCACGCCGGGGGGTGGCCGGTGCCCGTGGCCCCGGCGATCGCCGTCGACCAGCGGTACGTACTCGCCGCGGCGGGGCTGCTCGCGGGGGACTATCCGGACGCCGCGAAGGCGTTGCTGCGTCACGAATTCGGGGGCTCCCCACTGCCCGCCGACGACACGCCATCTGCGACACGCCGATCAGGCCCGTCCGTTTCCCACTATGCTTGATCGATTCTCGGGACCCGGTTGACAGCCGCCCGGGGACGGTCGCTACCGTCATTGGGTCCGGCTTCGGGGGTGGCTCGGCTTCACTTCGTCCCTTCGCCCGCTGGCAAAGCGATGGCAGGTCGCGCCGTCGCAGCGGCCAGGTTCAGTGGGCGGGGGTCGGCGGGGCGTGGCGAACCGGCCGCCGTTCCGGCGGGATACAGGGGGTGCGGGCGGCCAGTAGACAACGGTTCGGTGCGGGTGCCCAACTCGTAGCGGATCGGTCCGAAGGTCGTTGGTGACGTTCCTGAATACGCCGGCCGAAGAGGGCCTGGGAGCGCAGGGGCGCGGCGTCATGCCGCGCCCCTCTTGCGCTCCTATAGACCGGGCGCGGCGGTCCGGGCCGCGCCGGCTCCGGGCGACTCCCGCCCCGGGTCACAGGCCGAGCACGTCGGTGACCCGGGTTTCCAGGTCGTCGGCGCTCACCGTGGTGTCGACCTCGATGACCGAAAGCCCGACACGGCGCACCTGCGCAGCGAGGTGTTCGGTGAACATCCGGTCCCGGTCCAGCAGATTCCGCAGTGCTCGTTGCGGGTCACTGGTTCTGCCGGCGATCTTCCAGGTGGAGCCCCGGGAGTCGAACGCCACGTGGCGGAATTGCGGTGTCGGGGCGAGCCACACCGCCTGACCGGGTGCCGACAGCACAGGCGCCACGAGGTGTGGCAACAGCCGAAACCCTTCGACGATCACCCGGGGACGCCTGGGCATCCGGAGGAGATCCTCGATGATGAGGCGGAAACCTTCACCCCGGTACCAGTGGAAGGTGGCGAGCATGGTTTCCGGCGACCGGGTCAACCATCGCTGGTCCATGTCCATGGCGATGAACTCACGCAGCAGCGGAGCTTCCTGAGGGGTCAGTCTGGTGGCGTGATCGGGCATCACATCGTCGGTCGCGTACACCCGCATGCCGCGCCGGGCCGCGATCCGGCGCGCGATGGTCGACTTGCCGGCACCGCTCCCGCCGCCGATCCAGTACACGTGCCGAAGCCGTGCCCGCAGCTGTGTGACGTCAGGAAGCTCCCCGTCCCGCTCAGCTGACACCTTCACCGCCCCTGCCGACGCCCCGCCGGGCCACCGCCAGCAGCCAGTGATCAACGTAGGCGATGACATCGCGATTGTGCGCCGTCCAGCCCGCGGTGGGGGCCGCCCCCGGGGACTTGGAACAATCGACACAGGTAGACCGCACCGGCAGCAGAGGAGATCGACGGTGGCGACCACGAGTAGCCAGGTGGCGGACTCGGCGGACGAGTCGGTCGGCTCGTCCGTGGCGCCCGCCGGAGAACGGCCACGGTGGTACGTGTCCTTCGCCGCCGCCGTTGCCGGTGGCCTGGCGCTGCTGGTCGCGTTCCCCTCGTTCGACCTCTGGTGGAGCGCTCCGGTCGGGGTGGCGCTGCTGGCTGTGGCCTGCCACCGGCGCCGGGTCCGCCACGGTGCCGTTTTCGGTCTCCTCGCAGGCATGGTCTTCTTCGCTCCGTTGCTGCACTGGACCGCCATTGACGCCCGGATCGGCTGGTGGCCGTGGTTGCTGCTGTCGTTGTCGCAGGCGACGTTCGTGGCGGCGCTCGCAGCGGCGGCGGCGTGGTGCAGCGCTCTGGTGGACCGCTGGCGGTGGTGCTGGCCGCTGCTCACCGGCGTGCTGTGGGTGGCGGCCGAGGCCCTGCGGTCCCGGCTTCCGTTCGGCGGGTTTCCGTGGGGGAGGCTGGCGTTCAGCCAGGCCGACTCGCCGCTGGTGTGGTTGGCGAACCTCGGTGGGGCACCGTTGGTCACCTTCGGGGTGGCCGTCGCCGGGGGCCTGCTCGCCGCGGCGGGATGGCTGGCCTGGGAGATGGTGACCGGCGCCACCCAGCGACCCGCCACCGTAGCGAAACCCCGCACGTGGGTACGCGTCGGCGCCTTGACCGGTACGGCCGTCCTCGTCGTGCTCAGCGGGCTGGCAGTGCCGTACGTTCCGCCGGCCGGGAAGGCAGTGACCGTCGCCGTGGTGCAGGGCAACGTGCCGCGGATCGGGCTGGACTTCAACGCCCAGCGGCGGGCCGTACTGGACAACCACGTCGACGCCACGCTGGATCTGGCCCGCCGGGTGGCCACCGGTCGGGCGGAGAAGCCGGACCTGGTGATCTGGCCCGAGAACTCCAGCGACATCGACCCGCTGGTCAACCCGGACGCGTACGCCCGGATCGAGGAGGCGGCCGCCGCGGTCGGGGTGCCGATCCTGGTGGGCGCGGTACTGCGGGGGCCGGGCGAGTCCGCCCGCAACGCGGGCCTGGTGTGGCAGCCCGGCAAGGGGCCCACCGACACGTACGTCAAGCAGCACCCGGTGCCGTTCGCCGAGTACGTACCGCTGCGCCCGCTGGTGCGCATGATCACCTCGAAGGCGGACATGGCCGGACGGTTCGTACCGGGCGACGAACCGGGCGTGCTGCGTACCGGGCCGGTGGTGTTGGGGGACGTGATCTGTTTCGAGGTGGCCTACGACAATCTGGTACGCGACACGGTCACCGGCGGCGCTCAGCTTCTCGTGGTGCAGACCAACAACGCCACCTTCAACGCCTCAGAGGCCGCTCAGCAGATGGCGATGGTACGGCTACGCGCCGTCGAACACGGCCGCCCGGCGTTGATGGCCTCGACCGTGGGGGTCTCCGGTTTCGTGGCCGCCGACGGCACCGTCACCGACGCGAGCGGCTTCAACACCAGGCACGTGGCGGTACGTACCCTTCGGTTGGGGGAGGGTCGTAGTCTGGCGACTCAGCTCGGCGTACTCCCGGAGCTGCTGCTGTCACTGGCGGCGCTGTTCGCGGTCGGCGCCGGTGTCGTGTTACGCCGCGGCGGTCACCGCGGAGCGGGCAGGTCAACACAGCGTCCTGGGGATGGAGAGGAATCGTGACGGAGCATTCGCGCCCGGCTGGGCAGCCAGACGTGGCCAGCTATCCGGGGCTCGGCCGGGTGCTCGTGGTGGTGCCGACCTACAACGAGGTGGACAACGTACGGGAGATCACGGCGCGGGTACGGCACGCGGTGCCGGAGGTGGAGCTGCTGATCGCCGATGACAACAGCCCGGACGGCACCGGGGAGATCGCCGACGAGTTGGCGGCCGCGGACCCTCAGGTCACGGTGCTGCACCGGCCCGGCAAACAGGGACTGGGGGCGGCGTACGTGGCCGGGTTCCGGTGGGCCGCCGAGCAGGGGTACGACGTGGTGATCGAGATGGACGCCGACGGCTCCCACGCCCCGGAGGAGCTTCCCCGGCTGCTCGATGGGCTGGGCGAGGCGGACCTGGTGATCGGCTCGCGATGGACCACCGGCGGCACGGTGGTGAACTGGCCCTGGTACCGCCTGCTGCTGTCCCGGGGTGCCAATGTGTACACCCGACTCGCTCTCGGAATGCCGGTACGGGACGCCACCGGTGGATACCGGGCGTACCGGATGGCGGTGCTGGACAAGCTCGACCTCGACGCGGTGGCCTCAGCGGGTTACTGCTTCCAGGTGGACCTGACCTGGCGGGCGTACCGGCTGGGGGCCCGGATCACCGAAGTGCCGATCAGATTCACCGAGCGGCAGCGTGGCCGCAGCAAGATGAGCTCCTCCGTGGTCCGGGAAGCCCTCTGGCGTGTCACTGTTTGGGGTGTGGGTGCCCGATGGGCCGCGGTACGCCGCCGGTTCAGCGGTCGCAGACACCCCGGTACGGGCTGAGGAGGCGAGAGCGGATGCGGTGGCGGTTTGTCCTCGCCGCGGTACTGCTGGTGCCGTTGGTGGAGATCGCGGTGTTCATCGGGGTGTCCCAGGCGACCAGTGTCGGGTGGGCGCTGCTGGCGACGCTGGCCACCACGGTGCCCGGTGTGGTGGTGCTGCGCCGGGAGGGACGCCGGTCCCTGCAGCGGTTCCGGGAGGCGATGGACTCGGGCAAGATGCCCGGCAACGAGTCGAGTAACGGGGCACTCCGGATGGCGGGCGGGATCGCCCTGGTGATTCCAGGCTTCGTCACCGACCTGGTCGGGCTGCTGCTTCTGCTGCCGCCGACCCGGGCGCTGCTGCGCGGCATGTTGTTCCGTGGCTTCGTACGGCGGGTGTCACCGGAGACCGCCAACCAGATGTTCGGGCCCCGCCAGGTCCGGGTACGCCGAGGAAAACCCGACATCACAGACACACGGCCCGCCAGCGACGGTGATGTGATCGAGGGCGAAGTGATCGACGTGGCTCCGCGGCCGGCGCCTGACCGTCCCCCCGAATAGACCACCCCGAAGCACAGATGAGGCTTCCGGAAACTCCGGAAGCCTCATCTGTGCTCGTCGCTGTTACGCGGTCCTGCCGCGCCGTTCCTTCAGACCTTCGAGTCGCTCGGCCAGGATCTCTTCCAGCTCGGAGATGCTGCGCCGCTCCAGGAGCATGTCCCAGTGGGTACGCGGCGGCTTGCTCTTCTTCTGTTCCGGCTCGTCGCCGTCGATCAGCTTTGCCGTACTGCCATCAAACCGGCATTCCCACGTCGCTGGCACCTCAGCGTCCACCGCGAAGGGGACTTCGAGGCGGTGCCCGTTCGCGCAGAGGTACTCGCGAGTCTGCCGCGGGGCCAGCTCCGTGTTGCGGTCGGACTCATAACTGATCGCTCCGAGGCGGCTGCCGCGCAGCATGCGCTCGCCCATTGTCCGCTCTTCCCTCTCAAGTTCGTACGGTTAACGTGTGCAACGACTAGATGCGGCCCGATGATTCCCTCTTTGTGGCCAGACCTAACCGGCAGTCCTATCAGGCCGCCGCGTCAGTTGTACAGGAGGCTCGCACGGCCTCTTGACGTGACACTCCGGTAAGCACTGTCACCAGCGTACCTGCGCGGTTTCGGCGGTTTGCTCCGTGTTTGCCGGAATGAGCCTGACGGACGGTAACAGGTCTCGCTACGGCCGTGGACATGCAGCGGCGACTTCGGTGGTCGCAGTGTCATTGATCACCTCAGCCCGCAGCATGGGATAGGTCACCGAGCACGATCATCGTGAGGCACGTCCGCAAACCCTGACGACCGTCGGGGTGCCGAGGCGCGTCTGCGCCCCGACCGGCGACCTGCGGCAGGATTGAGCCGCTCCGGCGTTTGAGGGCGATCAGATACCAGAGCC
Organism: Micromonosporaceae bacterium; assembly: GCA_050701795.1. Taxonomy (GTDB): domain Bacteria; phylum Actinomycetota; class Actinomycetes; order Mycobacteriales; family Micromonosporaceae; genus WHSM01. The sequence continues at coordinate 146 of JBOGDK010000112.1, read as the reverse complement.
CCGGAGGTCCCGCAGAGACAGGGGTCGGTATGTCTGACGGTGAACGGGTCAGCAGGTACAGCGATGTGTCGAACGCGTTGGCGTTGCGCAGCGACCGGCAGCTGGGCGATGTGGTGGCACAGGGACAGGTGCTGAGCCGCGGTATC
>JBOGDK010000111.1:0-12671 GCA_050701795.1 Micromonosporaceae bacterium | reverse complement strand
GGGTCAGTGCCATCGCCAGCAGCGCACCGGCCGGCAACGCTCCCGCGGCGGAGAACACGGTGTCGAAGTCGGTGCTCCCGACGTACGCGAACATCAGGAAGATGGCGACCAGGAAGCCGGCGTCGCCGACCCGGTTCATCAGGAACGCCTTCTTGCCGGCGGTCGCCGCGCTCGGCTTGTGGTACCAGAACGAGATCAGCAGGTACGACGCGAGCCCCACGCCCTCCCAGCCGATGAAAGTCATCACGTAGTTGCCGCCGAGCACCAGCAGCAGCATCGCGGCGACGAACAGGTTGAAGTACCCGAAGAACCTGCGGCGACCGGGATCCTCGGCCATGTAGCCGACGGCGTACACGTGGATCAGGAACCCGACCCCGGTGATCAGCAGTACGAAGATCGAGGCGAGCGGGTCGAACCGCAGCGAGACGTCGACCTGCAGTCGTTCCACCGAGATGAACGGGAACAACGTGGCGACGACCGCCTTGGCGCCAGAGCCGGCGCGCAGCGCGAACAGGTAGCTCAGGCCGAGCAGGAACGCCACCCCGACGCTGGCGCACCCGAGCCAGTGCCCCCAACGGTCGGCGCGGCGCCCGAGCAGCAGCAGCACCCCGGCGCTGAGGAGGGGGATCGCCACCAGCAGCCAGATACTCGAGAGCAGCCCTGAGGCGGGCGCGGCCTCCAGTACCGGCGCGGCAGTGTCGAGTGCGAGGTTCACAACCAGCCCCTCAGTACTTCAGGAGGTTCGCGTCGTCGACCGAGGCCGAACGCCGGGTACGAAATATCGCCATGATGATCGCGAGGCCGACCACCACTTCGGCGGCGGCCACCACCATCACGAAGAACGACATGATCTGGCCGTCGAGGTTGCCGTTGATCCGGCTGAACGTGACCAGGCTCAGGTTCGCGGCGTTGAGCATCAGCTCCACGCACATGAACACCACGATCGCGTTCCGGCGGATCAGTACGCCGACCGCGCCGATCGTGAACAGCGCCGCGGACAGCACGAGATAGTGCGTCGGGTTCATGGGTACGGCTACCTCTCCGTGTGCTTGGGCGCGGCTTCTGCGGAGGTGAGCTCCCGTGCCGGGACCACCGGCGAGATGCTCCGGTCGGCGGTGCTTCCGTCTGGCAGCAGCGCCGGCGTGGCGACCGAGTCGGAGGTGGCGAACACCCCGGGGCCGGCCTTCATGGCCGGGTAGCTGCCGGGCGCGAACCGGGCCCGGGAACGCTCCTTCTGACCCACCTTGGCGCCCTTGGGACGTTCCACGTGGGCGAGCACCATGGCGCCCACCGCCGCGGTGATCAGCAGTGCGCTGGTGACCTCGAACGCGAACACGTACCGGGTGAACAGCACCGCGGCGATGCCTTCGACATTGCCGTTGGCGTTCGCCTCGCCGAGACCCCGCGCGTTGACCGCGCCGACCCCACGGGCCAGCGCGGTGGCGACCAGCCCGGCGAAGCCGACCCCGAGCAGGATCCCCGCCATCCGCTGCCCGCGCAGTGTCTCGATCAGCGAGTCGGACGCGTCCCGGCCCACCAGCATCAGGACGAACAGGAACAGCATCATGATCGCGCCGGTGTAGACGATGATCTGCACCATGCCGATGAACGGGCCGGCCTGCAGCACGTAGAACACCGCGAGCGTGCACATCGTCACCACCAGGAACAACGCCGAGTGCACCGCGTTGCGGGCGGCCACCATGGCAATCGCTCCACCCAACGCGATCGGCGCCAGGATCCAGAACACCACCGCCTCGGCCGTGGTGACGTCCCCAGCCGCCGCGAGGTTCAGTGCCGTGGTGACGTCCCCGGCCTGCGCGAGGGTCAGTGCCGCGTTCACGACGTACCCCCCTTGTCGGTGGTCGGCGCGTCCGGATCGCTGCTGTACGGCGCGCGCTCCGCCCCGGCCGACGTTCCCGGGTTACGCATCCCGCCGACGTAGTAGTCCTTCTCGGTCTCGCCCAGCCGCATCGGGTGGGGCGGCTGCTCCATGCCTTCCAGCAACGGGGCGAGCAGTTGCTCCTTGGTGAAGATCAGATCCTGCCGGCTGTCGGAGGCCAGCTCGTACTCGTTGCTCATGGTGAGCGAACGGGTGGGGCAGGCCTCGATACACAGGCCGCAGAAGATGCACCGGGCGTAGTTGATCTGGTACGTGGCCGCGTACCGCTCACCGGGCGAGAACCGCTCGGTGTCGGTGTTGTCGGCCCCTTCGACGTAGATCGCGTCCGCCGGGCAGGCCCAGGCGCACAGCTCGCAGCCGATGCACTTCTCCAGGCCGTCCGGGTGCCGGTTGAGGATGTGCCGGCCGTGGTAGCGCGGCGCGGGCGGCTTGCGTACCTCCGGGTACTCCTCGGTGACCACCTTCTTGAACATGTGGGAGAAGGTGACACCGAAACCCTTCACAGCATCGAGCACGCCTCACACCTCCTTTTCTGTGGCCGTACCGGCGGCGGCCACCGGCTCGGCGGTGGCACCCTCGGCGGCAGCGTCGTCGTCGCGGCGGGCGGAGAGCCGCTTCGCGCGCGGGCTCGGCGGCACCACCAGATCCAGCGGCGGGATCGGGAAGCCACCCGCACCAGGGTCCAGGTCCGGCGACACCGGGCGCCGCCGCGGCCACAGGTACGCCAGCAGCGCGACGATGAAGATCAGGCCCAGTACGGTCAACCAGAACTTCTCAGCCGCCGCACCCTGCACGCCGGCCCGGATCCCCGCGATCGCCACGATCCATACCAGGTTGGCGGGCACCAGCACCTTCCAGCCCAGATGCATGAACTGGTCGTACCGGAGCCGGGGCAGGGTGCCGCGGAGCCAGACGTAGACGAACAGGAAGCCGAGCACCTTCAGGGTGAACCACAGGAACGGCCACCAGCCGGTGTTCGCGCCCTCCCAGATGCTCAACGGCCACGGTGCGTGCCAGCCCCCGAGGAACAACGTGACGGCCAGCCCCGACATCACCACCATGGCGACGTACTCGGCGAGGAAGAACAGCGCGAACTTCAGCGACGAATACTCCGTGTGGAAGCCACCGACCAGCTCACTTTCGGCCTCGGCGAGGTCGAACGGGGCCCGGTTGGTCTCCCCCACGATCGAGATCGAGAAGATCACGAAGCTGGGGAACAGCAGCAGCACGTACCAGCTCGGCAGCGTCAGGTCGAAGCCACCGATCGAGTACGGCGCCCCGTGGGCCTGTGCCGCCACGATCTCGCTGGTCGACAGCGTGCCCGCGGTCATGAACACCGCGACGATCGAAAGCCCCAGACCGATCTCGTACGAGATCATCTGAGCGGCGCTGCGCAGCCCACCCAGCAGCGGGTACGTCGAACCGGACGACCAGCCGGCGAGCACCACGCCGTACACGCCCATCGCGGAGGCGGCGAGCACCACCAGCACCGCGACCGGTACGTCGGCGAGCTGCAGCGGGGTCTGCTGCCCGAAGATGCTGACCTCGGGGCCGAACGGGATCACCGCGAACCCGGTGAACGCCGCGGTGGTGGAGATCAGTGGGGCGATGATGAACACCCACTTGTCCGCGCCCTTGGGGACGATGTCTTCCTTGAACGCCAACTTGAGGCCGTCCGAGAGGCTCTGCAACAACCCGAACGGTCCCGCCCGGTTGGGCCCCGGACGGTGCTGCATCCGGCCCACGACCCGGCGTTCGAACCAGATCGTGAACAGCGTGAGCAGCACCCCGAACGCGAAGATGCCGACCACCTTGAGCAGCAGCAGCCACCACACGTCCTGACCAAACTGCTCGAGGCCCTGGGCGTACGCCGTCATCGTGCCTCCTCAGCCGACGGTTCGGGGGCCTCGGCGACCGCGATGCTGACCAGCGACCCGGAGTCGGCGCGCAGGGTGCGCCGTACCGTCGAACCGGTCGAGTTGGTCGGCAGCCACACCACCCGGTCCGGCATGTCGGTCACCACCAACGGCAACGCGATCGACCCGGCGCCGGTGCTCACCGCGACGTGGTCGCCGGCGGCGGCACCGATCTCGGAGGCCGTGGCCGCCGAGAGGCGTACCACCGGGGTACGGGCGGTGCCGGCGAGGTTGTCGTCGCCGTCCTGCAGACTTCCGAGGTCCAGCAGGTGGTGCCAGGTCGACAGCAGCGCCTGCCCGGCGTCGGCCTGGGGCGGCCCGGCTCCGAACTCCGTCGGCGGCTCCGGGTCCGGTGCGGTGGACTCACCCAGCGCGTTGAACTCGGCCCGTACCCGCTGCGGATCGGAGACGCCGAGCGGTGCGCCCGACGCCAGGTCCATTTCGCTCGCCAGTTCCTCGAGCACCCGGCCGTCGGAGAGCGCGCCGGTCTCCAGCACGGCGCCGAACGCGCGTACCCGGCCCTCCCAGTTGAGGAAGCTGCCGGCCTTCTCCACCACCGGCGCGATCGGGAACACCACGTCGGCGCGGCGGGCCACCGCGGTGTTCCGCAGTTCCACGCTCACCAGGAAGTCGACCGCGTCCAGCGCCTGCTCGGCCGCGGTGGGATCCGGCAGGTCACCCGGGTCGACGCCGGCCACCAGCAGCCCGGAGAGCTGTCCGGCCGCCGCCGCGGCGACGATCCCCGCCGTGTCCCGGCCGGACGTCGCGGGCAGGGTGCCCGGGTCCAGCCCCCACACCTGCTCCACCTCGGTACGGGCGCTGGCGCTGTCCACCGCGCGCCCCCCGGGCAGCAGGTTCGGCAGGCAGCCGGCCTCGGCCGCACCACGGTCACCGGCACGCCGCGGCACCCAGGCGACCCGGGCGCCGGTGGCCTGCGCCAACCGGTCCAGCGCGGACAACGCACCTGGCGCGGTCGCCAGCCGTTCACCGACTAGGATCACGGCGCCGGTTTCGCGTACCGCGTAGCCGGCGGCAACCACAATGTCGGGCGCGTCGCCGGGCTGGTTCACCATCGCGTCCAGCACCTCGGCCTCGGCACCCGGCGCCGCCGGCACCAGGGTCGCGCCGAGCTTGTCCAACCCCCGGGTGAGGTACGGCTGCACCGCGTACGTACGCAGCTTGTCCTTGGTCGCCGCCTTGCGGGTCCGGAGGAACAGCGTCGGGCACTCCTCCTCGGGCTCCAGCCCCACCAGGAGCACCGCGGGCGCCGCCGCCACGTCGGCGTACGTCACGCCGCCGGTGTGCGGGTGCTGGCCGAGGACCCGGGCGGCCAGGAACCGTGCCTCTTCGGCGCTGTGCGGCCGGGCCCGGAAGTCGATGTCGTGGGTGCCGAGCGCCACCCGGGCGAACTTCGCGTACCCGTATGCGTCCTCGATGGTCAGCCGCCCGCCGGTCAGTACCCCGACCCCGTTGGCCTCCCGGGCCTGCCGCAGCCCGGCCGCGGCCACCCGGAACGCCTCGGTCCAACTCGCCTTGCGCAACTCGCCGGTCTGCGGGTCACGTACCAGCGGGTCGATCAGCCGGTCGTACGACATGGCGTACTTGAACCCGAACCGGTCCTTGTCGCTGATCCACTCCTCGTTGACCTCGGGGTCGTCGCCGGACAGCCGCCGGGTCACCTTGCCGCGCCGGTGGTCGACCCGGATCGCGGCGCCACTGGCGTCGTGTTCGGAGATGCTCGGCGTCGAAACCAGGTCGAACGGGCGTGCCCGGAACCGGTAGTCCGCGCTGGTCAGCGCACCGACGGGGCAGATCTGGACGGTGTTGCCGGAGAAGTACGACTCGAACGGCTCATCGGTGGAGATCCCCACCTGCTCCAGCGCGGAGCGTTCGAACAGCTCGATGAACGGGTCTCCCGCGACCTGCTCGGAGAACCGGGTGCAGCGGGCACACAGCACACAGCGTTCCCGGTCGAGCAGGATCTGCGAGGAGATCGCGATCGGCTTCGGGTACGTCCGCTTCACGTCGACGAACCGGGAGTCCGGCCGGCCCGCGGACATCGCCTGGTTCTGCAACGGGCATTCGCCGCCCTTGTCGCACACCGGGCAGTCCAGCGGGTGGTTGATCAGCAGGAACTCCATCATCCCCTCCTGCGCCTTCCTGGCGACCGGAGAGGTGAGCTGGGTGTTGACCACCATGCCGTCGGCGACCGGGATGGTGCAGGACGCCACCGGCTTGCGCTGGCCCTCCACCTCGACCAGGCACTGCCGGCAGGCCCCCACCGGGTCCAGCAGCGGGTGGTCGCAGAACCGTGGGATCGCGATGCCGAGCTGCTCAGCGGCCCGGATCAGCAGGGTGCCCTTCGGCACCGTGATCTCGATGCCGTCGATGGTGGCGGTGACGGTCTCCTGGACCGCTCTTCCGGTGTCCGTCATCAGTGGGCTCCCGCCAGCTCGGTCGCGGGCTTCAGCAGTGGCGGCTTGCGCCGCTCGATGTAGTCCAGGTAGTCCTGCTTGAAGTACTTGATCGAGGAGATCACCGGGCTCGCGGCGCCGTCGCCGAGCGCGCAGAACGAGCGCCCCAGCAGGTTGTCGCAGGTGTCCAGCAGAGTGTCCAGGTCGGCGTGGGTGCCCTCGCCCTGCAGGATCCGGCGCAGCACCTGCACCATCCAGTAGTTGCCCTCCCGGCACGGGGTGCACTTGCCGCACGACTCGTGGGCGTAGAACTCGATCCAGCGGTACGCGGCGTACACCGGGCAGTCCTGGTCCGAGAAGCACATCACCGCGGTGGTGCCGAGCATCGTGCCGGCGCCCTGCATCCCCTCGAAGTCCAGCGGTACGTCGAGGTGCTCGGCGGTCAACAGCGGTGTGGAGGACCCGCCCGGGGTCCAGTACCGCAGCTGGTGGCCGTCCTGCATCCCGCCGGCCAGCTCCAGCAGCTCCCGCAGCGTGATGCCGAGCGCGCATTCGTACTGCCCGGGGTTGTTGACCCGCCCCGAGATCGAGTAGATCTTCGGGCCGGGCGACTTCTCGGTGCCCATCGAACGCCACCAGGCGGCGCCGCCCAGCACGATGTACGGCACGCTGGCGATCGTCTCGACGTTGTTCACCACCGTGGGCGAGGAGTAGAGCCCGTGGGTGGCCGGGAACGGTGGCCGCAGTCGGGGCTGTCCGCGGTAGCCCTCCAGGGAGTCCAGCAGCGCGGTCTCCTCGCCGCAGATGTACGCACCGGCGCCGCTGTGCACCACGACGTCGAGGTCGAATCCGGATCGCAGGATGTTCCTGCCGAGGTAGCCCTTCGCGTACGCCTCGGCCACCGCGTGGCGCAGCCGTCGTGCCGCGTGCACCGCCTCACCGCGTACGTAGATGAACGCGTGGTTGGCGCGGATCGCGTACGAGGAGATGATCACGCCCTCGATCAGCGAGTGCGGATCGGCCATCATCAGCGGCAGGTCCTTGCAGGTGCCCGGCTCGCCCTCGTCCGCGTTGACCACGAGGTAATGCGGCTTGCCGTCGTTCTGGGGGATGAAGCCCCACTTCATGCCGGTCGGGAAGCCGGCACCGCCACGGCCCCGCAGCCCGGAGTCCTTCATCAGCTGGATCAGGTCGTCCGGGTGCACCGGGCCGGCTCCCGCGGATCCGGCGAGCGCCTTGCGCAGCGCGGCGTACCCGTCGAGCTGGGAGTACGTGCCCATCCGCCAGGCGTTCGGCGAGAGCCAGCGCTTGGTCAGCACCGGTGTCAGCTTGGCGAGCGCTTCACGCGACGGGGTGTTCACTTCCCGCCCTCCTCTGTGGACTTGCCGGCACGTGTGGCGGCCGACCCTGATGCCTTGTCGGCCTTGCCCTTGGCGGCGGACTCGGCCTCGCCGGTGGGCTTCTCGGTGCCGGCTGCGGCGGGCTTCTCGGCCTTGCCGGCGGGCTTGCGGGGCGTCGGCTCGTCGGCCGGCTTGCGCCCGATCGGGGTGGCGGGGTCGAACCCGGCGACGGAGATTCCGTGGTCGGCGGCGAGCCGGTTGCCAGCGACGGTCGGCCCGGCCGCAGGCCCGTCAGCCACCGCACCGTCCCGTACGTCGTCCCAGCCGGCGAGCTGCAGCGCCATCTCCTTGAACGTGCAGAGCCGGGCGCCGCGGGACGGGGCCGGACGCTGCCCGTCCTGAAGTGTGCGCACCACGTCCAGTGCGCTGTCGGCGTCGACCTTGTCGAAGAACTCGTAGTTGACCGTCATCACCGGCGCGTAGTCACAGGCGGCCAGACACTCCGCGTGCTCCAGGGTGATGGTGCCGTCGGGGGTGGTCTCGTCGTGGCCCACCCCGAGGTACTCGGACAACGCCTGGTACGCCTTGTCGCCGCCCAGCACCCCGCACATCGTGTTGGTGCAGACGCTGACCAGCCACTCCCCGGACGGGCGGCGCTTGTACATCGTGTAGAACGTCGCGACCGCGCCCACCTGGGCCTTGGTGAGCCCGAGCATTTCGGCACAGAACGCGACGCCGCGCTGGCTGACGTACCCCTCCTCGGACTGCACCAGGTGCAGCATCGGCAGCAACGCGGACCGCGACTGCGGGTACCGCGCGATGATCTCCCGCGCGCGTTCCCTGGTCGCGTCCGTGAAGACCTCCACGGTGCTCTGCCCGCTGGTCCGCTCAGGGCGCTGCCGCACGTGCTCGGTCATCGATCACACCCACCCATCACCGGGTCCAACGAAGCGCCGCCGGCGATCACGTCGGCGATCATGCCGCCCTCCGACAGCGCGGGCAGCGCCTGCAGGTTGATGAAGCTGGGCTCCCGCAGGTGCACCCGGTACGGCCTGGTGCCGCCGTCGGAGACGACGTGCATGCCGAGCTCGCCGCGGGGCGCCTCGATCGGTACGTACACCTGGCCGGCCGGCACCCGGAACCCTTCGGTCACCAGCTTGAAGTGGTGGATCAGGGCCTCCATCGACTGGCCCATGATCTTCCTGATGTGTTCCAGCGAGTTGCCCAGGCCGTCCTGACCGATCGCGAGCTGCGCCGGCCAGGCCACCTTCTTGTCCTCCACCATCACCGGGCCGGGCTTGAGCCGCTCCAGGGCCTGCTCGACGATCCTCAGTGACTGGCGCATCTCGTTCAGGCGCACCTGGTAGCGCGACCAGACGTCCCCACCGGTCTCCGTCACCACGTCGAAGTCGTAGGTCTCGTAGCCGCAGTACGGCATCGTCCTGCGCAGGTCCCAGCCGAGCCCGGCGGCACGCAGCACCGGGCCGGTGACGCCGAGCGCCAGGCAGCCGGTGACGTCCAGGTACGCCACGTCCTGGGTACGCTTCTGCCAGATCTTGTTGCCGGACAGCAGCGACTCGTATGAATCGATCCGCTTCGGCATCAGCTCCAGGAGCTCGCGGATCTTGGTGACCGCCTCGTCCGGCAGATCCTGGGCGAGCCCACCCGGACGGATGTAGGCCATGTTCATCCGCAGCCCGCTGGCGAGCTCGAAGATGTCCAGGATGTACTCGCGCTCCCGGAACCCGTAGATCATCATCGACAATGCGCCGAGCTCCATGCCGGTGGTGGCCAGCCACACCAGGTGGGACGCGATCCGGTTCAACTCCATCATCAGGACCCGGATCGTGGTCGCCCGGTCCGGCACGTCGATCCCCAGCAGCTTCTCCACCGCGAGGCAGTACGCCGTCTCGTTGAAGATCGGCGCCAGGTAGTCGGCACGGGTGACGAACGTGGTGCCCTGGGTCCAGTTGCGGTACTCCAGGTTCTTCTCGATCCCGGTGTGCAGGTAGCCGACCACCGCGCGGATCTCGGTGACCGTCTCACCCTCCATCTCCAGCACCAGCCGGAGCACCCCGTGGGTGGACGGGTGCTGCGGGCCCATGTTGACCACGAGCCGTTCGTCGGCGATCGGGTCGCCACCGGCCACCACGGTGTCCCAGTCGCCGCCGGTGACGTTGTAGATCCGCCCCTCAGTGGTCTCCCGAGGCTGCGCATAGGAATCCTGTGTCACTTGTACGCCCTCCGCTCGTCCGGCGGTGGTATTTCCGCGCCCTTGTACTCGACCGGCACGCCACCCAGCGGATAGTCCTTGCGCTGCGGGTAGCCCTCCCAGTCGTCCGGCATCAGGATCCGGGTCAGGTTCGGGTGGCCCTCGAAGATCACGCCGAACATGTCGTAGGCCTCCCGCTCCTGCCAGTCGGCGGTCGGGTAGACGCTGGTGACGCTCGGCACCCGTGGCTCCTCGACGGTGACCGCGACCTCGAGCCGGATCCGCCGCCGGTACGTCATCGACATCAGGTGGTACGTGACGTGCAGCCGGCGCGATTCCGCGGGGTAGTCCACACCGGACACCGACGAACACAGCTCGAATCGCAGCGACTCGTCGTCGCGCATGGTGCGACAGACGTCCAGGATCGCGGCGGCCTTGACGTACAGGGTCAGCTCGCCACGGTCGACGACGACCTTCTCGATCCAGTCGTCCGCGTCCTGGCCGGCGAGCCCGTCCCGGAGCGCGTCGACCACCTCGTCGAAGTAGCCACCGTACGGTGGCTCGGTCCCCAGCACCGCGGGGCGGCGGCGTACCAGCCCGCCGTACCCGGAGGTGTCGCCGGAGCCGCTGACACCGAACATGCCACGCCCGGCCGGGGTGCTGGTCGGTACGTTCTCCGCCACCAGTTCGCCGCTGCCGAGCGCATCGGCCCGCTGCTGCACCGGGTCGCCCGGGGTCTGCTCTGGGGTCTTGCCGGGTGTGTTCTCAGACGCGGTCACCGCTGGTGAGCCCCCTCCTGCATCCACTTGGCGATCCGCAACTGCTCCTCGGTCCCCGCCTGCTGCGCGGCCTGCCATTCGCGCCGCTTGGCCTTGTCGTACCGGTAGCTCGAGGGGATGGTGCCGACGCGCTCCGCACCGGAGGCCTCGATCGCCTTACGGCGCTTGTCGCCGAGCGGCTCCGCCATGATCTTGTCGTGCAGCTTCAGAATCGCGTCGATCAGCATCTCCGGCCGGGGCGGGCATCCGGGGAGGTACATGTCGACCGGGACGACGTGGTCAACCCCCTGCACGATCGCGTAGTTGTTGAACATCCCGCCGCTGGAGGCGCAGACACCCATCGACAGCACCCACTTGGGTTCCGGCATCTGGTCGTAGATCTGCCGCAGCACCGGGGCCATCTTCTGGCTCACCCGACCGGCAACGATCATCAGGTCCGCCTGCCGGGGGCTGGCCCGGAACACCTCCATCCCGAACCGGGCGAGGTCGTAGCGGGCCGAACCACTGGCCATCATCTCGATGGCGCAGCAGGCCAGCCCGAACGTGGCCGGCCACAGCGACGTCTTGCGGGTCCAGTTGACCAGCTTCTCCACCGACGTCAGCAGTACGCCGCTCGGGACCTTCTCTTCGATACCCATGTGGTTACCTCAGTCCCAATCAAGGCCACCGCGCCGCCACACGTACGCGTAGGCGATGAACACGGTGCCGATGAACAGGACCATCTCGACGAACCCGAACATCCCGAGCGCGTCGTACGCCACAGCCCACGGGTACAGGAAGATGATCTCGATGTCGAAGACGATGAAGAGCATCGCGGTCAGATAGAACTTCACCGGGAACCGGCCACCGCCCGCCGGCTGCGGAGTCGGCTCGATGCCGCACTCGTACGCTTCGAGCTTGGCCTTGTTGTAGCGACGGGGCCCCACCAACGGCGCGACCGCCACGGAGAACACCGCGAACGCGAGAGCCAGAGCGAAAAGCCCCACGATCGGTAGGTACGGCGAGAGCGTCATCTACCTGCCTCCCGTCCTTTCAAGCCTGCCTGCATCTCAAACCGGTCCACCCTATTTCGCCTCCGTCCCGCGCTCTGCGGCGGCCCCTCGATGTCCCATCACACCGTCGGCGTGGCCTTGACCAGCGCGTTGATGATCCGGTCGGACGCGTCCCCGTCCCGGGGGTCGGTCAGGTTGGCGAGCAGTTTGAGGACGAACTTCATCAGGGTGGGGTGCGGCAGCCCGTGCCGGGTGCACAGCCGCATCACCTGGGGATTGCCGATCAACTTCACGAACCAGTGACCCAGCCGGTAGTAGCCGCCGTACCGGGCCTTCAGTTCGGTGGGGTAGTGCAGCAGGACGCGTTCCCGGGCCGGCCCCGCGGGCCGGGCCAACGCCTGCACCGCGATCTCCGCGGCCAGCTCACCGCTCTCCATGGCGTACGCGATGCCCTCGCCGTTGAACGGGTTGACCATGCCACCGGTGTCCCCGACCAGCATCACGCCCCGGGTGTAGTGGGGCACCCGGTTGAATCCCATCGGGAGCGCGGCTCCCAGTATCTTGCCGTCGGCGTTGGCTTCGTCGTTCATGCCCCAGTCGTCAGGGGTGCCGCCGAGCCAGTCCAGCAGCATCTTGCGATAGTCGGCCTTGCCGAAACTGACGCTGCTGTTGAGTACGCCCAGCCCGACGTTGACCCGCCCGTCGCCCATGCCGAAGATCCAGCCGTACCCGGGCAACAACACCCCTTCACCACCTGGACGGGCGTCCTTGCTGCGCAACTCCAGCCAGGACTCCAGGTAGTCGTCGTCGTGCTTGGGGCTGCGGTAGTAGCGGCGTACCGCCACCCCGATCGGACGGTCCTCCCGCTTGGTGATACCGAGGCTGAGCGCGAACCGCCCGGAGACCCCGTCGGAGGCGATCACCAGCGGTGCCCGGTACTCCACCGGCTCCTTGTCGGGGCCGACCAGGGCCTTCACCCCGACCACCCGGCCGGCCTTGTTGAACACCGGCCCGGTGACGTTCGTGGAGGTCTGCAGCTTGGCACCGGCGTTCTGGGCCCGCTGCGCCAGGATGTCGTCGAAGTCCATCCGGGTACGGGTCAGCCCGTAGTCCGGGTA
>JBOGDK010000110.1:0-12677 GCA_050701795.1 Micromonosporaceae bacterium | reverse complement strand
GTCGTCGTCGACAGCCACGGGGGACCGGAGGTACTCGGCTTCACCGAGCGCCCCGATCCGAGACCCGGTCCCCGGGACGTACTGGTGCGGGTCGAGGCGAGCGGCGTGAACTTCATCGACACGTACCACCGGACCGGCCACTACCCACTGACCCCGCCGTTCGTACCGGGCGTGGAAGGCGTGGGCACCGTCGCGGAGGTCGGCACCGAGATCCCCGCCGGGATCGCGGTCGGGGACCGGGTGGGCTGGGTGAAGGTGACCGGCAGTTACGCCGAACGGGTGGCGGTGCCGTACGAGCGGCTGGTGGCGATCCCGCCGGACGTCGACGTCGAGGTGGCCGCGGCGACCCTGCTGCAGGGAGTCACCGCGCACTACCTCACCAATGACACGTATCTGGTGCGTCCGGGCGACACGGCGCTGGTGCACGCCGCTGCGGGCGGTGTCGGGCTGCTGCTCACCCAGATGATCAAGCTGAAAGGCGGCAGGGTGATCGGCACCGTGTCGTCCCAGGACAAGGAGAAGCTCGCGCTGCAGGCCGGAGCGGACGAGGTGATCCGGTACGGCGAGTCCGACTTCGCCGTCGAGGCGCTGCGCCGTACCGGCGGCGAGGGCGTCGCGGTGGTGTATGACGGCGTCGGCCGGGCCACCTTCGACGGCAGCCTTGCCAGCCTCAGGCGGCGCGGGGTGCTGGTCCAGTACGGGCAGGCCAGCGGCCCGGTGCCGGCATTCGAGATGCGGCAGCTGGCCGACGCCGGATCGGTGTACGTGACCCGGCCCCGGCTGATGCACCACATGGCTAACCGGGCGGAGCTGGTACGCCGTACCTCCGAGGTGCTCAGGCTCGTCGGCGCCGGCCAGATCACGGTGCACATCGGTGGGCGTTACCGGTTGCGGGACGCCCACCTGGCTCACCTTGACCTGGAGGGCCGGCGTACCACCGGGAAACTGCTGCTGATGCCCTGACCAGCAAGAACCCGGTTGGCCGGGAGGATCAGGGGTGCTCCACCCGGGCGCCGAGCGCCTGCAGCTTCGCCTCGAAGTCCTCGTACCCCCGGTTGATCAGGTCGACCCCGTGGATCCGGGACGTGCCCTCGGCCGAAAGCGCCGCGAGGAAGTGGCTGAAGCCGCCCCGCAGGTCCGGGATCTCCAGGTCGGCGCCGTGCAGCTTGCTGGGACCGGAGATCACCGCGGAATGCAGGAAGTTGCGCTGCCCGAACCGGCACGGGGTGGATCCCAGGCACTCCCGGTAGAGCTGGATCGTGGCGCCCATCTTGACCAGCGCGTCGGTGAAGCCGAGCCGCTGCTCGTAGACGGTCTCGTGGACGATCGACAGGCCACGCGCCTGGGTCAGCGCCACCACCAGCGGCTGCTGCCAGTCGGTCATCAGCCCGGGGTGGACGCCGGTCTCCAGAGCCACCGCGGACAGTTCGCCACCGGGGTGCCAGAACCGGATCCCACCCATCGCGGAGTCGCCACCGGCGTCGTCGATCTCGAACGCGCCGCCCACGGAGCGGAACACGTTCAGGAAGGTCATCATGTCGACCTGAGCGGCGTTGCGGACGTACACGTCGCCGTGGGTTGCCAGCGCCGCGCACGCCCAGCTCGCCACCTCCAGCCGGTCCGGCAGCGGCCGGTGCTGGTAGCCCGACAGGCTCCGCACCCCCTCGATCCGGATCACCCGGTCGGTGTGCACGCTGATGATCGCGCCCATCTTCTGCAGTACGCAGATCAGGTCGATGATCTCCGGCTCCACGGCGGCGTTGCGCAACTCCGTGACACCCTCGGCGCGTACCGCGGTGAGCAGCACCTGTTCGGTGGCGCCGACACTCGGGTACGGCAACGCGAACTTGGTGCCCTTCAGTCCGTCCGGCGCCGTCAGGTGCAGCCCGCCCGGGGTCTTCTCGACCACGGCGCCGAACTGCCGCAGCGCGTCGAGGTGGAAGTCGATCGGGCGGTCACCGATCCGGCAGCCCCCCAGGTCCGGGATGAACGCGTGGCCGAGCCGGTGCAGCAGCGGACCGCAGAACAGGATCGGGATCCGGCTGGAGCCGGCGTGCACGTTGATCTCGTCGACGTTGGCCCGTTCCACGTTCGAGGGGTCGAAGACCAGTTCGCCGTCGGTGCCGTCGGTGACGCGCACCCCGTGCAGCTCCAGCAGCCCGCGTACCACCTCAACGTCGCGGATCGCGGGTACGTCGTACAGCCGGCTCTCCGCCTCGCCCAGCAGCGCGGCCACCATCGCCTTGCTGACGAGGTTCTTGGCGCCGCGTACCCGGATCTCGCCGTGTAGTGGTGCGCCTCCGTGCACCACCAGTACGTCGTTCATCGATGTCCCTTCGGGGCTCAGGCTTGGTGTGCGAGGGCGTGTGAACAACGGCCTTGACGTCGCCGACGCGGTTGGTGGGGGTGTACGTCGGCCGCGTGGTCGCTTCCCGTGAGGATAGCCATACCGGGACGGATGGACGCACGGACGCCGGTCCGTGTGGCCGTCGCCCCCCGGGCGGACGCGCCGTCGTCATGCTCCCCGGGACAGGGCCTGACCAGCAAGGATGACAAGGATGACTATGCTCAGGTGCCTTGCTGCCGGCTCGACAGGCCGGCCGGCGACCGTACCTGTAGCAGGACGGAGGACAACGGGGGAGTGCCGTACGCCGGTGACCGCCCGAGAGCGCGTATGCCCAGCTTCGACGACCTGGAGTCGGTCTGGTTCCAACCGGAACTGGCCGCTCAGCAGCCATCGCAACCACGTCCCCGATCCCGTCCCGGTGGCCCCGCCCCGGGATCGGCCGAGCCCGGTGATACCCGGCCGGCAGAGGAGTGGCAGGGCGCCGCCGACGACGGGTGGCGCGCCGCCTCCGCCGCGGCCGAGCCGACGCCTGCCGGCCGTACCAGTGCGGGCTTGCCGAAGCGGGCTCCGATGAGCCAGCTGGTGCCCGGCGGTGTGGATTCGGACCCAGAGCAGCCCCGACCGGCAGTGAACCGGAATCCTGACGGAGTCAAGGGCGTCCTCTCGGCGTACCAGGACGGCGTGGAACGCGGCCGCGGCGCTCCTCCAGCCGAAGACTGACCACGTCTGCGACACCGGGGCCTGACGCCGGTACGAGGTGGCGGAGCCCGGGCTCGTACCGTCAGGGAGACTGGATCGGTGCGAGTCGTGATCTGCCCGGACAAGTTCGCAGGCACTCTCTCCGCGCCGCGGGCCGCGGCGGTGATCGCGGAGGGCTGGTCCCAGGTGGCGCCCGGAGACGAATTGACCTGCAAGCCGCTCGCCGACGGTGGCCCCGGCTTTCTGGACGTGATCGCCGCCGCCGTGGACACGGTACGGATCCCGGTACGCACCACCGATCCGCTCGGCCGTCCGGTGCCCGGGTACGTGCTCCGCGCCGGTGACACCGGATACGTCGAGAGCGCCCAGGCCTGTGGCCTGCACCTGCTCGACACCGCCGAACGGGACCCGAAGCGCACCACGTCGTACGGCCTCGGCCTGCTGATCGCGGCCGCCGTGGAGGCGGGGGCCCGGCGCGTGGTGATCGGGCTGGGCGGGTCGGCCACGAATGACGGCGGAGCGGGGATGCTCGCCGCCCTGGACGCGGCGCCCCTGGATGACAGCGGGCTCGCCCTGCCGTACGGGGGCGCGGCCCTGGTGGCGTGCCGTGGCCTCGGCGGTCCGCCGCAGTTGCGGCAGGTCCAGCTGGTCGCGGCGACCGACGTGGACAATCCGCTGCTCGGTATCCACGGCGCCAGCGCCGTCTTCGGGCCGCAGAAGGGGGCCGACCGCAACGACGTACAGCTGCTGGACCAGGCGCTGGAGCGGTTCGCCGAGGTGCTGCAACGCGACTGTGGTGACGCTCCGCCGGACCTGGCGAACCTGCCCGGCGCCGGGGCGGCCGGCGGCATCGGCGCCGCGCTCTACGCCCTCGGCGGCACCCGGGAGTCCGGTATCGAGCTGGTCACCCGGCTCTCGGGCCTGGAGCGGTCACTGGACGGAGCCGACCTGGTGATCACCGGCGAGGGCAGCTTCGACTTTCAGTCGCTGCGCGGCAAGGTGGTGGCCGGGGTCGCCGGCTTGTCGTTGGCTCACGGGGTCCCCTGCGTGGTCCTCGCCGGCCAGGTCAGCGTGGGTCGGCGTGAGCTCGCCGCGGCCGGGATCGCAGGCGCGTACGGGGTCGCCGACCATCTGGGCGGGGTGGCGGAGGCACTCCGGCGTCCGGAGGAGGGGCTCCGTTCGCTCGCCGGGCGGGTAGCGCGCCAGTGGTCGCCGAAAATCGTACAAAAGGAGCAGTAAAGGATGTCACAGCCGCGCGATCTCGGGACACCGCGCCGCGTGTGCAACCATGGGGAAGGCCGGAAGAAGGGGGCGCGCGTAGACCTCCATCGGCCAAGCTGACCAGAGAAGTTGCCACCAGCTCGAGGAGCAGCACGTGACCGTCCAGCAGACCAGCGAGACCGGGCAGCAGACCACCACCGAAGCTCCGGGCAGCGTCGTGCTCAGTGACGCCGCCGCCGTCAAGGTCAAGGCCCTGCTTGAGCAGGAAGGTCGTGACGACCTGCGGCTCCGCGTCGCCGTGCAGCCCGGTGGCTGCTCCGGGCTTCGGTACCAACTCTTCTTCGACGAGCGGTCGCTGGAAGGCGACTCGGTCACCGACTTCGGCGGTGTCGAGGTCGTCGTCGACCGGATGAGCGTGCCGTACCTCGCCGGTGCCTCGATCGACTTCGTGGACCAGATCGACAAGCAGGGCTTCACCATCGACAACCCCAATGCCGGGGGTTCCTGCGCCTGCGGCGACTCGTTCCACTAGTTCGCGGCCTCAGTTCGCGGCCTCAGCTTCCGGCTGCCGGCGTTCTCCGCGCCTTGTGTGCACACGTCGCACACGGCGGCTTGTGCGGCCTTGGCAGCCGAAACCTGAGCCTCGCGACCTAGCGGAACGTGGGCTTCCGGTCAGAGCGAGAACCTTCCGTCGCGTCTGCCGTGGCTCACGGCTTGAGCGATGGTCGCGTACCACAGCTGCGAGGTACGCGGCCGGTTGTTGAACATCCGTTCTCGGCCCGTACGTTTACCCGCAACCGGTACTCTGACGCGTCGCAACCGTCGCTTCGACCAGGGATTCTCCTTATGAAGATCGCCGTCACCGGCTCGATCGCCACGGACCACCTGATGCATTTCCCGGGCAAGTTCAGCGAGCAGCTGCTCGCTGACCAGCTCGACAAGATCTCGCTCTCGTTCCTCGTGGATGACCTGGTGGTACGCCGCGGCGGCATCGCCCCGAACATCGCGTACGGCATGGCGCAGCTTGGTCTGGCTCCGGTGCTGGTAGGTGCGGTGGGCGCGGATTTCGCCGACTACCGGTCGTGGCTGGAGCGTCACGGGGTCGACTGCGACTCGGTGTACGTCAGTGAGGTCGCGCACACCGCGCGCTTCGTCTGCACCACGGACGACGAGCTGTGTCAGATCGCCACGTTCTACGCCGGAGCGATGTCGGAGGCTCGCAACATCGAACTGTCGCCGATCGCCGCCCGGCTCAACGGGCTGGACCTGGTCGTGGTGAGCCCGAATGACCCCGAGGCGATGATCCGGCACACGCAGGAGTGCCGGCAGCGGGGGTACCCGTTCGCCGCCGACCCGTCCCAGCAGATGGCCCGGATGTCGGGGGAGGAAATCCGGCGGCTCGTGGACGGCGCGGAGTACCTGTTCAGCAACGACTACGAAAAGGGCCTGCTGGAGTCCAAGACCGGGCTCTCCGACTCCGACGTCCTGGACCGGGTGCGGCTGCGGATCACCACGCTCGGCAAGGACGGGGTGGAGATCACGGGCCGGGACATCGAGCGGATCCACGTACCTGTGGTGGCCGACGTCGAGCCGGAGGACCCGACCGGGGTCGGTGACGGGTTCCGTGCCGGATTCCTCTCGGCGGTGAGCTGGGGGCTGACTCTGGAGCGGTCCGCGCAGGTGGGAAGCCTGGTCGCCGCGCTGGTCCTGGAGACGGTCGGTCCCCAGGAGTACACGGTCACACCGGACGAGTTCTGCGCCAGGTTGGCCGAGTCGTACGGCAAGGTGGCGGCCGACGAGGTACGAGCCCACCTCACCAGCGGCACCCGGTAACTCCCAGCCGCTGGCCTCGACCCGCGATCGCGTCAGATCACGGTACGGGCACGATCTAGTGGCCAAGGTCAGTAAGGACTAACGTCGGCATCATCCCCCAGGGAGGTGTCCGATGACCCAGACTGGTTCAACGTCCGGCAGCTTCAACTACCTGGGCACGAGGCGGCAGTTTCTCCGTACGTCCGGCCTGGTCGTTTTCGGCTCAGCGATGGCCGCGTGCGCCACCGAGGAAGGCGCCCCTGAGGGGGACGCCAAGGGTGCTCCGAAGGAGACCTTCGCCGAGCCCGCCGAGAAGCTCTCAGGTGATCTGAAGATCCTGCTATGGAGCCATTTCGTGCCCAGCCACGACAAATGGTTCGGCGACTTCGTCAAGCGCTGGGGCAAGAAGGTCGGCGTCAACGTCACCGTCGACCACATCGACACGGCGCAGGTGCCGACCCGGATCGCCGCCGAGATTCAGGCTGGCCAGGGGCACGACCTGGTGCAGCACATCGCGCCACTGTCCCAGTTCGAGCCCAGCGTCCTGGACCTCAAGGACCTGGTGGACGAGGCGAGCAACCGGTGGGGCGAGCAGTACGAGGTGTGCCGCAAATCCAGCTTCAACCCCGCGACCGAGAAGTTCTACGCGTACTCCCCAGGGTGGGTGCCGGACCCCGGCAACTTCCGGAAGTCGCTGTGGGAGAAGGTCGACATGCCGGACGGGCCGTCGACCTGGCAGGAGCTGCTGGAAGGCGGCTCGGAGATCAAGAAGTCCGAGGGCGTACCGCTCGGTATCGGGATGTCCCAGGAGATCGACTCCAACATGGCGGGCCGGGGCCTGCTGTGGTCGTTCGGAGCGTCGATCCAGGACGCGAACGAGAAGGTGGTGCTCAACTCCCCGGAAGCGGTCGACGCCGTGGAGTTCATGACCAAGCTGTTCAAGGGCGCGATGACCAACGAGGTGTTCAGCTGGAACGCCGCCTCCAACAACCAGGGGCTCGCCGCCGGGAAGATGTCGTACATCCTGAACTCGATCTCGGCGTGGCGTACCGCGCAGGAGGTCAACCCGTCGGTGGCCGACGACATCCACTTCGTACCGGGGTTGAAGGGCCCGAAGCAGCAGCTCGCGGCACAGCACGTGATGTACAACTGGAGCATCCCGAAGTACGCCAAGGGCGCGGACGCGGCGAAGGAGTTCCTGCTGCACTACACGGCGAACTTCGCCTCCGCGCAGTACCACTCCAAGTTGTACGACTTCTGCGCGTGGCCGAAGCTCACCCCGCGGCGGGACGCCTGGTTGAAGCAGGACCCGTTCGGCGCCAAGCCGAAGGACAAGTTGGCCTTCCTCGCGGACTCCACCGACTGGACCACGAACGTGGGCCATCCCGGGCCGGCGAACACCGCGGTCGGTGAGGCGTTCAACACATTCGTGATCCCCAACATGTTCGCCCGTGCGGCGCGGGGCCAGGTCTCCGCCAAGGAAGCCGTGGCCGACGCGCACGCCCAGATCGAACCGATCTTCGCCAAGTGGCGGAAGCGGGGTCTGGTCGGCGGCTGAGCCGTACGGTCGTGAGCCACTGGAGGTGATATGGCCACCGTCGAGGTTCGGGGGCTGCACAAGGTGTACGACGGGGGTCGCCACGGCCAGGTCCAGGCGATCGACGGCGTGGACCTGGCCACCGAAGACGGGGAGTACCTCGTCCTGCTGGGGCCATCCGGGTGCGGCAAGACCACGCTGTTGCGTACCATCGCCGGCCTGGAGCAACCCACCAGCGGTGACGTGTTCATCGACGGTCACCAGGTGACCGGGCTACCACCGCGGGCGCGGAAGATCGCGATGGTGTTCCAGAGCTACGCGCTCTACCCGCACAAGACGGTGCAGGGCAACATCGTGTTCCCGCTCAAGGCGGAAAAGATGCCGCCGGAGCAACGCGTGCAGCGTGCCGGGTGGGCGGCGGATCTGCTCGGCATCACCGACCTGCTGGACCGCAAACCGCGGCAGCTCTCCGGTGGGGAACGCCAACGGGTCGCGCTGGCCCGGGCGCTAGTACGGCAACCGCAGGTGTTTCTGCTGGACGAGCCACTGTCCAACCTCGATGCGAAACTCCGCGCCAGCGCCCGGGACGAGCTGAAGCGGTTCCAGGAGTCCATCGGCACCACCACGATCTACGTCACCCACGACCAGGTGGAGGCGATGGGACTGGGGGACCGGATCGCGGTGATGTACAACGGCTCGGTACGCCAGCTCGGCCGCCCGGTCGACGTGTACGACGATCCCGCCGACACCTTCGTCGCCACCTTCATCGGGTCACCCCCGATGAACCTGGTGCCGCGCGACGGGCATCTGGTCGGATTCCGGCCGGAGCACCTGCTGCCCGTCGAGTTCGTCGGAGCCGGGCCGGGCCGGGTCGAGGTGACCGTCGATGTGGACCGGATCGAATACCTCTCCGGTGACCGCCACATGTACGGCACCGCCACCGGCCTGGGGGAGCCGACCCGGGTGGTGGCACGACTGCCCGCCACCGTGACGACTCCGATCGACGCCGGGGAACAGCACTCGTTCGCGATCGCCCAGGACCGGCTGCGGTTCTTCGACACGGACAGCGGTCTGCGTACCGACCCGGTACGGGTGGGGTCATGACACCGCGGAGTCCCCACCCTGACGGCGCCACCCCGGCGCGGCGCCGGCTGGCGGACTCCGAGAGCTTCCTGGCCTGGGCGTTGCTGCTGCCGTCCGTGGTCTACATCGTGGTGCTGGTGGCGGTCCCGTTCGCGCTCGCGATCGCGTTCAGCCTCTCGGACGTCACCGCCGGGGATCCCTCGTTCGACTGGGTGGGGCTGGAGAACTTCCAGGCGGTCCTCGGCGACTCGGTGTTCTGGCGTTCCCTGGGCAACACGTTCCTGTTCACCACGGTCTCGATGGTGCTGATCGTGCTGTTCGGGAAGGTGCTCGCGAACATCCTGGTGGCCGAGTTCCGCGGCAAGTGGTTCGTACGGTTCCTGGTGCTGCTGCCGTGGACCACACCGGTCGCGCTCGGCGCGGTCTCCTGGCTGTGGCTGCTCGACTCGATCTACTCGCCGATCGACTGGACGCTGCGCTGGCTCGGGCTGCTCGGGAAGCCGGGGTCGGTCTTCGGCCCCGAGTCCAACCTGTTCTGGCTCGGCGAGCCGAGCCTGGCGATGGGGTCGGTGATCGCGGTGCACGTGTGGCGCCTCACCCCGCTCGCAGCGGTGATCATGATGGCGGGCCTGGTCGCGATCCCGCGGGACATCGAGGAGGCGGCCCGGGTCGACGGCGCGGGTTACTGGCGCCGGATGTTCGAGGTGACGATCCCGCTGGTGCTGCCGGTCGCGGCGGTCGCCGCACTGTTCGGAGCGATCCTCACGTTCACGGACATGGCGGTGGTGGCGGTACTGACCCGCGGCGGGCCGACGCACTCCACCGAAGTGCTCGCGAGCTGGGCCTTCACGAAGGGGATCGGTGGCGGTGACATCGGGCAGGGGGCCGCTATCGCGCTGTTCCTGTTCCCGTTGCTGCTCGCGTCCGCGATCGCGATTCTCCGGTCGGTACGGCGCCTGGAGGTGATGTGAGTGGTCGACACCGCCCCTCGGGCCGACACCGCTCCCCGGCCCGCCGGATGGGAAGCAGCGGACGCTCTGCGCCGCCGGCACCAGCGACGGCACACCGCCAGTCGGATCGGGTTGTACGCCGCTGCCGTACTCGTCTCCCTGTTCGGTGCCGGCCCGTTCCTGTGGAGCCTGATCACGGCGTTCAAGCTCAACGCCGACCTGTACAACGCACAGAACAACCCGTTCATCTACAACGAGCCGCTGACCGCGAGCCACCTGATCTTCCTGTTCACGGACACCCCGTTCCTGTCCTTCGTGTGGAACACCATCTGGGTGGGGGTTCTGGTCGTACTGATCACGCTGCTGCTCGGCCTGCCGGCGGCGTACTCGCTGGCGCGGCTGGACCGCCCGTGGTCGGGCTGGTTCGCGGTCGTGATCTTCATGGTGTATCTGGTGCCGCCGACCCTGCTGTTCCTGTCGCTGTCGCGGCTGGTGGTCGCGGTCGGGCTGCAGGACTCCACCTGGTCGCTGGTGCTGATCTACCCCACGATCACGATTCCGGTGTCGATCTGGCTGCTGATGGGGTTCCTCCGGGCGATCCCGAAGGACATCGAGGAGCAGGCCATGGTGGACGGCTACAGCCGGCTCGGTGCTTTCGTACGGGCCGCGCTCCCGCTGGCGTTCCCGGGGATCGTCGCGGTGGTGGTCTTCGCGTTCACGCTCACCGCGAGCGAGTTCATCTACGCCCTGGCGTTCGTGTCCCCATCCGAGCAGAAGGTGGTCAGCACCGGCGTACCGACGGAACTGATCCGCGGCGACGTGTACTTCTGGCAGTCGCTGCAGGCGGCGTCGGTGGTGGTCGCCTTGCCGATCGCGTTCGTGTTCAACCTGTTCCTTGACCGGTTCATCACCGGGTTCACCATGGGAGCGGTGAAGGGCTGATCCGGTACGGCCGGCCCGGTGGCGCTCACGCCCGGTGCGCGCGCCGCGGAGTGGATCTCGCGCGGCTGCGCGGGACCCCAAGCCGGTGACCGGTGGCAAGGTCGAGTAATCTGCGAGCCAGTGAGGCGACGGCGAGTGAGCATCGCAGCGAGCGCTAGCGAGCGAGGAGCGGAGCGAGCGAGGAGCGGAGCGAGCCCCAAGCCGAACGGACACGTTGTGAGCGTTGGACGACCTTGGCCGTCGTCGCTGGACTGGAATGTGAAGGAAGGCAGGAGCCGGTGGTCGCAGGTCCTTCCCCTCGGCTGAGCGCGTCGCGGAAGCGCACGCGGTTCTCCGCCGCGTTGGCGGCCCTCGGGTCGTTGATCGTGCTGGCGGGTTGTTCCGCGAAGGACGCGTTCGCGTTCGGTTGGCCGAAGGGCATCACGCCGCAGGCCGAGCAGATGTACAACCTCTGGATCGGCTCGGTGGTCGCCGCGCTCGTGGTGGGGGTGTTCGTCTGGGGTCTGATCTTCTGGTGCGTGGTCCGGTATCGGAAGAAGAACGAGGACCTTCCTCCGCAGACCCGGTACAACATGCCTATCGAGGTGCTGTACACGGTCATCCCGTTCCTGATCATCGCGGTGCTCTTCTACTACACCGCGATCGTCCAGACGTACGTGAACAAGGAGAGCCCTCGAGCGGACGTCACCGTCGAGGTGGTCGCGTTCAAGTGGAACTGGCAGTTCCGCTACCAGGGTGTCGAGGACCCGTCCGGGGCTACGGTGGCGGAGACCGGCACCAGCACGTACGTTCCGGTGCTCGTGGTGCCGACCGGCAGGACGATCAAGTTCGTGGAGACCAGCAAAGACGTCATCCACTCCTTCTGGGTGCCTGAACTGTTGTTCAAGCGGGACGTGATGCCCGGTTACGAGAACCGGTTCGAGGTGACCGTCAACCAGCAGGGCGAGTACGTCGGCCGGTGCGCTGAGTTGTGCGGCACGTACCACTCGATGATGAACTTCGAGCTCCGCGCCGTCAGCCCGGAGAAGTACGACAAGTTCCTCACCCTGCGTTCAGGGGGTATGTCCACGCCTGAGGCGCTCGGGGAGATCGGCTACCAGGGCAAGGAGCGGTACGCGATCACCACGAAGCCGTTCGACACCAAGCGCGACGCCGCGCGCGACCAGAAGTGAGCTGCCGATGAGGACTGAGGGACGGATCTTCAACGGTGTCGCGGTCTTCCTGTACGCCACGGCCGCCGTGTACTACTGGTGGACGGACTACGAGCTGGGTGCGCCGGACTGGATCGGCACCATCGCGTTGATCCTCTCGGGCACGCTGCTGGCAATGTGCGGTCTGTACTTCGGCTTCGTCGCGCGCCGGATCGAGCCGCGCCCGGAGGACAGGGCAGACGCGGACGTCACCGATGGCGCGGGCGAGATCGGGTTCTTCAGCCCGGGTAGCTACTGGCCGTTCGGCCTCGCGCTGTCCGCGACGGTGACTGGGCTGGGGCTGGTGTTCTGGATGCCGTGGCTGATCGCCACGGGTGTGATCCTGCTGCTGCTGACCACCGGCGGGCTGCTGTTCGAGTACTACACCGGCGCTCGCCGCGGCACCTTCGAGTAGGAACGGTTCGTCCGGGAGCGCCAACCGGCAACGGTGGGACGACGAGCCCGCCAGACAGGGCGCGGTTCAGGCCGCGCGGCGTACCCGGACAGGCGCCGTACGGTCGATCTGCCGCACCTGCCCGGTGTACGGCCCGACCAGGATCGCGGCGCCGCAGCGGGTACAGCTCCACTCAGCGCAGTCGGATCCGTGGCCGTCGGAACACCGTGGTTGCTCGAAGCTGGTGATACGGACACACGAGGTACAGAGCAGTTCGCGGGACCGGTCGGTAGACACCAACGCCACCTCCTTCGTGCCGACGGTGCCACGTTTCCGGTGCCAAGCGCCGGAGGTGGTACGGCGTGTCGCGCCAGGAGAGTACATCAGGCGGTTGCCACGGGGCGCCCACCCAGGAACCGTACGTCACCCGAGCTTGGCGGCCTCCGCCACGCTGATCCAGCGGTCCAGGACGGCCTTCGCGGCGCCTGAGTCGATCGCCTCC
>JBOGDK010000109.1:0-12717 GCA_050701795.1 Micromonosporaceae bacterium | reverse complement strand
GCCAAGCCCTCATCGGGGCACGGCGGACGCCACGATCATGCGAAGTCCCGGCGCAGTGAGGCGCGACCGTCGTCGAGTCGCGCCCCGGTGCGCGGATCAAGCACCAGCCGCGCCGCCTCGTCCAGAGCCACCAACTGCTCGTGCTCGCTGGCCTGCAGCTCCGGAGCCTGCAGTTGCCGGGTCGCCGACTCCACCTGGCCGGGCTCGGTGAGCTCCTCGGATGACCGGTCGGCGACCCCGAGGTCGGCGAACTTGCGGGCCGTCACCAGGACCCGGCTCTCCAACGAGCCCACGGTCTTGTTGTACGAGGTCACCGCCGTGCCGAGGGCGTTGCCGAGCTTGGCGAAGTGGCCCCCCATGGTGGCCAGCCGGGCGTACAGCTCCTTGCCCAGGGTGTGCACCTCGGCGGCGTTGCGGGCGAGCGCCTCCTGCCGCCACGCATACCCCACGGTGCGTAGCAGTGCCACCAGGGTGGCCGGGGTGGCCAGCACGATGTTGCGCCCGAACGCGTGCTCCATCAGGCTCGGGTCCCGCTGCAGCGCGGCGTCGAGGAACGGATCCGCCGGTACGAACAGCACCACGAACTCCGGCGTCGTGTCGAACGCCGCCCAGTACGACTTCGCCGCCAGCTGATCGACGTGTGCCCGCAGGTGCCGGGCGTGGGAGTCCAGATGGCCGTCCCGGGTGTGCTCGTCGCGGGCTTCCATCGCCTCCAGGTACGCCAGGAACGGCGCCTTCGCGTCGACCACGATCTGCTTGCCGCCGGCCAGGCTCACCACGAGGTCGGGGCGTACCACCCGGCCGTCCACTGTGGCCGTGACCTGCTCGGCGAAGTCGCAGTGCTCCAGCATCCCGGCCGCCTCCACGATCCGGCGCAGCTGGTGCTCACCCCATCGGCCGCGCACCTGAGGCGCCCGCAGCGCGGATACCAGTTGCCGGGTCTCGGTGCGCAGCTGCTCGGAGGTCTGCCGCATCTCGCCGACCTGGGTACGGAGCGAGGCGTACGCGTCGATCCGGTCCCGTTCGAGTTCGCCGATCCGCTCCTCGTACCGCAGCAGAGACTGCTGCAACGGCGCGATCAGCTGGCCCAGAGCCGCGCTCTGTTCCCGGCTGGCGTCGTGTGTCAACGTGCGGAGGGACTGCTCCAGTCTGGCCTCGCCCTGCTGCGCGGCCTGCAGCGTGGCGGACAGCCGCGCGGTCTCGTTGCCGGCGCGGGACTGCGCGGCGAACCAGCCGAGCGCGGCGCCGACGGCGAGACACAACAACACCAGTACGACGGTGGCCATGTGTCCACCATGGTCAACACGTACGACAAAAGCACGCCGCCCCGCCGGAACCGGCTCTGGCGACGGCGGTCAGCGGGCGGCTTCGATGCCGCGGATCAGTACGTCGAGGCCCAGTTCGAAGCGGTCGTCGGCGTTGCCGTCCTGCATCAGGGCGGCAAGCCCGAGTACGTGCGGGAACCGGTCCGATGGTAGGGACGTGAGGTAGTCCCGGATCTGTGCGGCGTCCCGCCTGGGGGGTCCCGAGTCCGCGGTCTGGTAGGAGGAGCTCTCCTCCAGCGCGTAGGCCTGTGCGTACAGGGAGATGATGTCGCCCGCGGCGGAGGCGACGTGGCCGCGTACCCCACCGGCGTCCAGGATCGCCAGGAAGCCTTCCATCACCACCACGAAGTGGGGGCCGACCGGCATCGGTCCGAACGTGATCCGGGCGATGTCGCGGTGCCGGTGCAGCAGGGCACGCAGGTCCCGTGCGAAGTCCTTCACCTGCTTCTGCCAGTGCGCCGGGTCCGGCGGCGGGACGGTCAGCTCGCCGTAGATCCGGTCGAGCACCAGTTGCAGCAGCTGTTCCTTGTTCGCGACGTGGACGTACAGGGAGGCCACGCCGGTGCCGAGAGCCTGAGCCACCCGACGCATGCTGATCGCGTCCAGGCCCTCCTGGTCGAGCAGCCGGACCGCCACCTCGACGATCCCGTCCTGGGACAACGCCGGTCGGGGGGCTTTTGAGGGACGTTGCCAGGGTGGCGCCGGCGCCGCTTCGGAACTCATGGCCCCGAGTGTAGCGGGCCCCGAACGCCGTTCTTGTAGCGAACACCGTTCTGTGATAGAACAGTGTTCAGAGTCAGAACAGTGTTCGGTAACAAAGCGCTGTTCGGCAAATGGAACGGCGTTCGCCGCGATGAAGGGAAAGGCCATGCACGTACTGATCATGGGCGGGGGAATCGGGGGGCTCTGCCTCGCGCAGGGCCTGAAGCGGGCAGGGGTGAGCGTGGCCGTGTACGAGCGGGACCGCACCCGTACCGACCGCCTGCAGGGATACCGGATCCACATCAGCCCTGCCGGCAGCCGCGCGCTGCACCAGTGCCTGCCGCCGGAGTTGTTCGACGCGTTCGTGGCCACCACCGGGAAACTCGGGGACGGGTTCACGTTCCTCACCGAGCGGCTGACGCCGCTGCTGCGGGCCGGAATCGACGATGTCGGAGGAGATGTCACCGACCCGTCCGAAAGCCACCACTCGGTCAGCCGGATCACGCTGCGCCAGGTGCTGCTCGCCGGACTCGGCGACGCGGTCCACTTCGACAAGAAGTACGAACGCTACGAAAAACACTCCGACGGTACGGTCACCGCGTACTTCTCCGACGGCAGCAGCGCCACTGGTGACGTTCTGGTGGGCGCCGACGGAGGGAACTCCCGGGTACGCCAGCAGTACCTGCCACACGCGCACCGGCTGGACACCGGGATCCTCTCCGTCGCCGGCAAGCTGCCCCTGACCGAGGCCACCAGGGGGATGCTGCCAGCGGCGTTGGGCTCAGGTCCGGGGTTCGTCTCCGGCGCACCGGGCGGGCACTCCATGTTCCTCGCCGTACAGGAGTTCGACCGGGCCCGGAGCGACCTGCCGTACGGGATCGGCGCCGACGACGCCGACCGTGGCGGGCCGCTGTTCGACAACACCAGCGACTACCTGATGTGGGGTTTCGCCACCCATCGGGACCGTTACCCCGAGCCCGGCCGGCTGGAGTCCCTCGACGGCGCCGCGCTGCGGGACGTGGTCGGCGAGATGATCACCGACTGGCACCCGGACCTGCGTCGCGTGGTCGCCGGGTCGGAGCCGTCGACGGTCTCGGTGCTGAAGGTGCACACCTCGACGCCGGTCGATCCGTGGCCCACCACCACGGTCACCCTGCTCGGAGACGCGATCCACAGCATGACCCCGTTCCAGGGGATCGGCGCCAACACGGCGCTGCGGGACGCCGGGCTGCTCTGCCAGCGCCTGGCCGCCGCCGACCGGGGCGAGCGACCCCTGCTCGACGCCATCGCCGGCTACGAGACCGAGATGATCCAGTACGGCTTCGACGCGGTACGCCGCTCCCTGACCACCGCCCGGCAGGCCACGTCCGACAGCACCCTGGCCCGGGTCGGCGGGCGTACGTTCTTCCGGGTGATGAATGCCGTGCCCGCGCTGCGGCGGCGGGTGTTCACCGACGTTTAGGCCGTGTCTGGACAGCCCGCTGGCCGGCCGCGCCGGACCGGCTCGCTCGGCCGGGGACTTTCCAGACGCGGCCCGGGTGGCTCGACGTACCGTTGATGAATGGATCCGGGCAGTGCGGTACTTCTAGCGGTACTGGTGATCGGGGCGGTGGCCGCCGCGCTGTGGTGGCAGCGGTCCCGGCAGCGGCGACAGGAGCGGCGGCTGGCGGACGCCAGAGCGGATGCCCAGCGCTGGTACGACCGGCTCGGCGGGCAGGTGATGAACCTGTCCGCAAACGAGGATCAAGCCGTCAAACAGTCATTGACCGACGCGGGCGAGCGGTACAACGCGTCCGGCAGCCAGTTGGAGTCGGCGACCACCACCCGGCAGTACGAACTCGCCGGTGAGACCGCCGTCGAAGGGCTCTACTACGTACGAGCGGCGCGGGAAGGGCTCGGAATGGACCCCGGGCCTGACCTTCCGCTCACCGAGGCGCAGCGCCACAACGGCGTGGTCATGCGGGAACGCGAAATCGACGTCGGCGGCGAGCACCTCAAGGCCAGCCCCCGGTACGCCCAGGACGCCCCGTACTACTACCCGGGCGGCCAGATGCGGGGTCGCAACGTGCCCGCCGGCTACTACTCGCAGCCGTTCTGGCGGACCGCACTCGCCTCCGGGGCCGGGGTACTCGGCGGGATGCTCCTGTTCGACGCCCTGTTCGACGGTGGTCTCGGGGCCGACTCCGGA
This sequence comes from Micromonosporaceae bacterium, assembly GCA_050701795.1. Lineage (GTDB taxonomy): Bacteria > Actinomycetota > Actinomycetes > Mycobacteriales > Micromonosporaceae > WHSM01. Next base: position 8,502 of record JBOGDK010000109.1, on the reverse strand, counting down.
TTCGGCGACGGGGGCGGCGACGCTGGCGGCGACGGCGGCGATGCGGGCGGATTCGACGGCGGCGGCTTTGACGGCGGCGGGTTCGACGGCGGCGGTTTCGACTTCTGACGCGACCCACGCCGCGGGTAGACACCGTGGAGCACGCGACGCCGCCGTGACGATGTCACGGGTCGTAGGGCACCGTGGTGCCGTTGCTGGCGAGTTCTCGTCAGGTCCCGTCGTGTCGCCGGTACGGCTCACCGGCAACTCTTGACACCGTTGATCGCGAACTCCACGCTTCTGGACACCTACGACACGGGGGTTGTCCATGAGCATTGGTGTGCTGCGGCGTACCGCCACGGTGTCCTTCACTGTCATCGGCCTGTTGGCCCTTCCGTTGCTCGGCGGCTCCGCCAGCGCGGCCCCGTCCGCCGACGGGGCCACCTCCGCCGGCGGGGCCCACGCGGCTCCCGCGTCCGACCACCGGTCCGCGAAAGTCGTACCGGTCGCGCGTGACCTGGCCATCGAGCGGTACGTGGCGCTGGGTGACTCGTACACGGCGGGGCCGTTGATCCCGTGGCCGCGCTTCGACCCGGTCGGTTGTCTCAAGTCGACACGCAACTACCCGGAGTACCTCAGCCGGGAGCTCGGGCTCGACGACTACACCGACGAGAGCTGCTCCGGTGCCCAGACCAGCCACATGACGAGCGAACAGTCCGTGCCGTTGGGCACCAACCAGCCGCAGTTCGACGCGTTGAGCGCGGACACCGACCTGGTCTCCGTCGGCATCGGTGGCAACGACTTCGGTACGTTCGGCAACCTGGTCGACAGCTGCCCCGGCTTCCGGGACGCCGACCCGACCGGCTCGCCGTGCAGGGAGCACTACACCGTCGACGGCGTCGACACGATCAGCGCCAACCTGCCTGAGATCGGCGAACGAATCGCGACCCTGATCACCGGGATCCGGGAGCGTTCACCCGATGCGGAGATCGTGGTGGTCGGTTACCCGCGACTGGTGCCACCCGAGGGGACCTGCACCGACGTGATCCCGTTCGCGGACGGTGACTACGCGTGGGCCGACAGCGTGGAGCGCGGGCTGAACCAGGAGATCAGCGAGGCGGCCAGCAGCGGCGGGGCGTTGTTCGTGGACACCTACGCCGCCTCCCTCGGACACGACGCGTGCGCCGGGGACGAGGCGTGGATCAACGGCAGGAACCACGACTACTTCGGCGCGGCGTCGTACCACCCGTTCCAGTCGTACATGGCGGCGGCCGGGAGCCTGGCCTTCGATGTGGTCTCCGGTGAAGCGCCGAACCCGGCACGGGCGGCCAAGGCGGCCCGCCTGGCACGTAGCCAGGCCGAGGCGTCGGTGTCCAGCCGGTCGTTGCCGCCTGAGGCGGAACGGGCCGCCGCCGAACTGGGGATCGTCGACGGCGGTACCCGTACCAGCGGGCTCTGCCCGGTCAGCTAGCGGTAGCGGCGGGCCTAGAAGGCGCACGCCACTATCAGCTCCGAGACGTCGCCGGGCCGGATGTCGAGTTTCTCGATCCGGCCCGCGGCGGCGAGGTCGTCCGCGGCGGAGGACAGCAGGGCTGCGTCCTCCGCCGGGGCGATCACGTCGACCAGCCCCACCTCCGCGCGCAGCGACAGCTTCCGGTCCGACTTGGCGCGGCGTACCTGGGACAACGCCTGGCCCACCACGTCCAGCAGTTGTGCCGTACCGCCGCCCGCCGACACCTCGTTCGGGGTCGGCCACGGGGAACGGTGCACCGACCCGTACCGCCACCAGGACCAGATTTCCTCGGTGACGTACGGCAGGAACGGCGCGAACAGTCGCAGCTGGACCGACAACGCCAACCCGAGCGCGGCCTGTGCGGACGCCGCGCCGGCCTGGCCGTGGGTGCCGTACGCGCGCTCCTTGACCAACTCCAGGTAGTCGTCACAGAACGTCCAGAAGAACCGCTCCACGCTCGCCAGGGCGGCGGTGTGGTCGTACCGCTGGAAGGCCTCGGTGGCGTCGCCGACCACGGTGGACAGTGCGGCGAGCATCGCCCGGTCCAGCGGCTCGGTGAGCGCCCGCTCCGAGACACGGCCCAGCCTCGCGCTCGCGGGTGATCCCGGCGCGTCACCCGGGGCAGGTTTCAGGGCGAGTACGAATTTCGACGCGTTCAGCAGCTTCACGGCGAGCCGCCGGCCCACCCGCATCTGGTTCTCGTCGAACGCGGTGTCCATCCCGGGCCGCCCGGACGCCGCCCAGTAGCGGACCGCGTCCGCGCCGTAGCGCTCCAGCCAGTCGGACGGGGTGACCACGTTGCCCTTGGACTTGGACATCTTCTTGCGGTCCGGGTCCAGGATCCAGCCGGAGATCACGGTACGCCGCCACGGCAGCACCCCGTGCTCCAGGTGACTGCGCACCGTGGTGGCGAACAACCAGGTACGGATGATCTCGTGGCTCTGCGGTCGCAGGTCCATCGGGAACACCCGGCCGTACAGGTCGGGGTCGCGTTCCCAGCCGCCCGCGATCTGCGGCGACAACGACGACGTGGCCCAGGTGTCCATCACGTCCGGGTCGGCGATGAACCCGCCCGGCCGGCCCCGGTCCGCCTCCGTGAAGCCGCGCGGCAGCTGCGACGACGGGTCCACCGGAAGCTCCGTCTCGGACGGCACCAGCGGGTTGTCGTAGTCGGGTAGGCCGACCTCGCCGAGCCGGTACCACACCGGGATCGGCACCCCGAAGTAGCGCTGCCGGCTCACCAGCCAGTCTCCGGTGAGGCCCTCCACCCAGTGCCGGTAGCGGTGCCGCATGTGCTCGGGCACCCACTCCAGCTCGTCACCACGGGCCAGCAGTTGCTCCCGCAGCGGCAGGTCCCGGCCACCGTTGCGCAGATACCACTGCCGGGTGGTGACGATCTCCAGTGGCGCCTCGCCGCGTTCGTAGAACTTCACCGGGTGGCTGATCTCGCGCGGCTCGCCGTCGAGCGCTCCGGCATCGGCCAGCAGCTCCACGATCCGGCGCCGCGCCTGCTTCACCGTCAGCCCGGCCAGCTCCTGGTACGGCCCCGCCACACCGTCGGGCGGGTCCTCGACGAGCCGTCCGTCCCGGCCCACGACCGCCCGGGTCGGCAGGTTCAGGTCCCGCCACCAGGTGACGTCGGTGAGGTCGCCGAACGTACAGATCATCGCGATCCCGGTGCCTTTCTCCGGGTCGGCGAGTGGGTGGGAATGCACCGTGACGCGGACACCGAACAAGGGGGTGGTGAGGGTGTGTCCCACCAGGTGGCGGTAGCGGTCGTCGTTCGGGTGGCAGACCGCGGCGACACAGGCCGGGAGCAGCTCCGGCCGGGTGGTCTCGACCGGCACCGCGCTGCCGTCCCCGGCCCGGAAGACCAGCCGGTGGTACGCGCCGGGCCGCTCCCGGTCCTCCAACTCCGCCTGCGCCACCGCCGTGGAGTACGTGACGTCCCACAGTGTCGGTGCCTGGGCGGTGTACGCCTCGCCCCGCGCCAGGTTCCGCAGGAACGCCCGCTGGCTGGCCGCCCGTGCCGGGTCCCCGATCGTGGTGTAGAGGTACGTCCAGTCCACCGACAGCCCGAGCCGGCGCCACACCTCCTCGAACGCCTGCTCGTCGATCGCGGTCAACCGGTGACACAGCTCGATGAAGTTGCGCCGCGAGATCGGCTCCTGCCGCTTCGGTGCCGGATCCGGTGGTTCGAACGCCGGGTCGTACGGCAGGTACGGGTCGCACCGCACCCCGAAGTGGTGCTGCACCCGGCGTTCGGTGGGCAGCCCGTTGTCGTCCCAGCCCATCGGGTAGAACACCGCCTTGCCGCGCATCCGCTGGTAGCGCGCCACCAGGTCGGTGTGGGTGTAGGAGAAGACGTGCCCGAGGTGCAGCGACCCGGAGACCGTCGGCGGGGGAGTGTCGATGGCGTACACGTCCGCCCGCTGCTTGGAGCGGTCGAAAACGTACGTCCCCTGCTCGTCCCAGCGCCGCGTCCACTTCTCCTCCAGGCCGTCCAACGCCGGCTTGTCGGGAAGGCCGCGGGCAGTGTGCGGTCCCGGTGAATTCATGCCTCTGGATGGTACGGAGACTGCCAGACGCGCACCCCCGGATTTGCCGAGTCGGCGCGCGTACGCTCGGGGTCATGTTGGACCCCGTCGATAGCGTCGGTGGCGAAGCCGTGGCCGATCGAGATCGACCTCGAAGCGGTGGCCCGCGAGGCGGGGCTGGAGCGCTGAACACCATCCGTCCGTACCAGTCCGGCGACCGTGACGTGCTCTACCGGATCTGCCTGGAAACCGGTGACAGCGGGCGGGACGCGATCCGCCTGTACGCCGACCCCGACCTGCTCGGCCACCTGTTCGTCGGCCCGTACCTGGAGTTGGAGCCGGACCTGGCGTACGTCGTGGAGGACGCCGAAGGGGTCGCCGGGTACGTGCTCGGCGCGCTCGACACCGGCGAGTTCGACAAGCGGGCCGAGGCGCACTGGTGGCCGCGGTGGCGGGATCGGTATCCAGATCCCGATCCGGCACGGCGGGACGCCTGGACCCGGGACGAGCGGATGGCCCACCTGATGCACCACCTACCGGCGACGGCGGATGACGTGCTCGCCGGGTACCCGTCCCACCTGCACATCGACCTGCTGCCGCGTACCCAGGGGCGTGGCCACGGTCGCCGGCTGATGCGTACCCTGCTCGACGCGCTGCGGGCTCGTGGGTCCCACGGCGTGCACCTCGGCGTCGGGGTACGCAACCACAACGCCATCGGCTTCTACCGGCATCTCGGCTTCACCGAACACCCGATCGCCCCCGACGGGCTCCAGATGCGGCTGTCCCTGGCACGGCCACCGCGTCACCCCGCGCGCGAGGCGTGACGTCCGGTCCCTTGCGCGGTCGGCAGCGGCACAGCTGGTCCCGATACGCGGTGGCGCGGGGAGGCCGGCCGGTCCCGAGGAGCCGTGACAGGCCCCGCGGTTACCTGGGCACGCCCCATCGCCACGGGAGGCGGGGAGAGCCTGGCGACGACCGCGGCGAAGTGGCTCCGCCGCCTCACGATGGTGGCCGCCACAGAGCACGGACTCGGGCGGCCGCACGAGCACGTCGGCCCCTGCCTGACATGTCGCGCGAGGATCGCGGTCGCGGCGCGGAGCTGGTCGCGGGCGTACCGGGCGGCCTGCGCGGCGGTGAGCGCGTTCACCACGGGGCCTTCCGGGGGGCGCCGCGTTCGTACTGGAGGGTGAGAGTCGGTCCGTCCGCCTGGAGGGAACGCTCGTCGTACACCGCGGCCTGGATCGTCATCCAGATCGCGCGGGCGAGTGTCACGTCCGCGGTGAACGATGTGCCGTCGGCCGTGGTCATGGTCAGCGTTCTGGCCTCATGGTCCACAGTGGTGGTCAGCACGGGCGGGCCGCCGACGGCGGGCCGTATCGAGTAGGTGTGGCTGCGTTGTTTCGCCATAGCGATCCGTCTCCTGTAGACGCGGCTGGGGTGGGTGACCTCGGCACCGGTCTGGAGTGCGCCGGCACAAGGTGAGTCTTGAACAGGAACGGGCCTGCTGAAAGAATCATCACGAAGTTCGCGGGTAACGGGATGCAAGCGATTCAGCTCGCACCGTGACGAAAGGGGGACCCGCATCGTGAGAAAGGGTGTTGGCGGCACGGTCCAGGCCAGGCAGGTGGGGAGGCACCTACGGGAGCTACGCAAGGAGGCCGGGGTGAGCGTGGACCGGGCGGCTGACGAGATCGGGGTGTCGGAGGCGACGCTGTATCGGTTCGAGTCGGGCACGTCGATCCCGCGACCGCCGGACGTCAAGGAACTGTGCGAGATGTACGGCGCGGACAGCGATATCGCCGAGGGCCTGGTGGCGCTCGCCAAGGAGGCGAACACCCCCGGCTGGTGGCGCTCCTACAACGGCGCGATTCCGCGCTATTTCGATACCTATGTGTCGCTGGAGAGCGCGGCGGAAACCATCCAGGTCTACGAGGCCGAGATGATCCTCGGCCTGCTACAGACCCACCGGTACGCCGAGGGGGTGTTCCGGAGGTCCCCGTCGGCACCCAGCGAGGAGGAAGTTCGGCGCAGGCTCGAGGTTCGGATACGGCGGCAGCGCATCCTGGACAGACGTAACCCTCCGAAGCTGGACGTGCTACTGGGCGAAATCGCGCTGGTCCGGTCACCGGGCCGCGACATCATGGCCGAGCAGTTGGCACACCTGGACGCGATGTCGCGCCGGCCCGATGTGACGATCCGTATGGTGCCGATGGGCCTGCTGCACTGCGGCGTCGACTTCGGAGCAAGGTTCACGCTGCTGACATTTCCCCGTAATCGCCATGGAGTAGGCGAACCGCCGGTGACCTGCACGGACAACCTGAATGGTGCCCTCTTTCTCGACAAGCCGGACGAGATCGAAGTCTTTAGGGCCACGTGGAACGGCGTGTTGGAGGCGGCGCTCCCGCCATCCGACTCCCGGAAGCTGATCAACGAATACCGAGAGAGGAACGAGCGGTGATGAACGTGGTGTGGCGCAAGTCGAGCCGGTCCGGTACGAACGGCGGCTCGTGTGTGGAGGTGGCGACCCTGCCGGACCGGATTCTGGTACGGGACAGCAAGGACCCTGGCGGACCGGTGCTGACATTCACGCTCCCCGAGTGGCGGGCCTTCCTCGGCGGCGCGGACGACCACTCCGGCGTCAAGGGCGGCGAGTTCGACGCCTGAGAAGGCCCAGGCACGGCGTGGGTGCCGCAGTGAAGGTCGGGGGCGGCGCTCAGACCAGGCTGTCGCGCCACTGCTGGTGCAGCGCGGCGTACCGGCCGCCGGTCTCGACCAGTACGGAGGGTGGCCCGTCCTCGACGATCCGGCCGGCCTCCATCACCAGCACCCGGTCGGCGATCTCCACGGTGGACAGCCGGTGCGCGATCACGATCGCGGTACGTTCGGCGAGGATCGTACGCAGCGCCCGCTGCACCGCCCGTTCGCTCGGCAGGTCCAGCGACGAGGTGGCCTCGTCCAGGATCAGGACGGCCGGGTCGGCCAGGAACGCCCGGGCGAAGGCCACCAGCTGCCGCTGCCCCGCGGAGAGCCGGCCGCCGCGCTTGCGTACCTCCGTGTCGTACCCCTGAGGGAGCGCGCGGATGAACGCGTCGGCGCCGATCGCGCGGGCCGCGGCCGCCACCTCCTCATGGGAGGCCCCCGGACGACCGAACGCGATGTTCTCCGCGACGGTGCCGGAGAACAGGAAGTTCTCCTGGGTCACCATGACGACGGCGCGGCGCAGATCCTCCTCAGCGAGCTGCCGCAGGTCCACGCCGTCGAGGTGCACCTCCCCGTCGACCGGGTCGTAGAACCTGGTCACCAGTTTGGCGACGGTGCTCTTGCCGGCCCCGGTCTCACCGACAAGAGCCACCGTCTGCCCGGCGGGAACCCTCAGGTCGAGGCTGGGCAGTATCGGCCGGTCGGGGCGGTAGCTGAACGCCACGTCCCGCAATGCCAACTCACCGCGTACCGGTGACGGCAGCGGGGTCGGAGATTCCGGCTCCGGTACGCCGGGCCGCTCGTCCAGCACACCTGCCAACTTCTCCAACGCCGCGGTGGCCGACTGCAGTGAGTTGTAGAACATCGACAACTCCTGCATCGGCTCGAAGAACCGCCGCAGGTACAGCAGGAACGCGGCGAGCACGCCCACCTCGGTCTCGCCCTGCATCACCAGCCAGCCGCCGTACGTGAGCACCACCGCGATCGTGATGTTGCCGATCAGCTTCACGCCCGGGGCGAACGTACTGATCAGCCGGAACGCCGTGAGGTTCGCCCGGCGGTAGTCGTCGTTCACCGCGTCGAAGATGTCCTGGTTGCGGGGCTCCCGCCGGTACGCCTGCACCGCCGCGATGCCGCCCAGCGACTCCACGAAGTGCACGATCACCAGCGCGATCTTCTCCCGGGTGCGCCGGTACGCCACCGCCGAGTTGCGCCGGAACCACGCCGAGATCAACAGCAGGAACGGGAAGCACAGCAGCGTCACCAGGGCCAGCTTCCAGTCCAGCCACAACAGGATCCCGGCCACGCTGAGGACCGACAGCGCGGCCAGCAGCAGATCCTCGATCCCGCCGTCGGCGAGTTCAGAGATCGAGTCCATGTCGCTGGTCAGCCGGGAGATCACCTTCCCGGAGGTGTACCGCTCGTGGAACGCCAGGGACAGCTTCTGGAACCGCCGGTACACCCGCCGCCGCAGGTCGAGCAGCACCGCCTGACCGATCCGCCCGCTCGCGACGATGAAGCCGCGTTTGGTGACGTACTCGGTGAGGGCGGCGACCGCGAACGCGACGCCAACCCAGGTGAGCACCGTCGAGTCGCCGTACGCCAACGGCGGTACGCCCGAGTCGATCCCGACCTTCACCAGGTAAGGGCCAGCCATCGCCGCCGCGTTCTGTGCCAGCAGCAGCACGATCGCCCACGTGATCAGGCGCCGGTGTGGTCGCAGCAGGGACCGCAGCAGCAGCCGGCTGCGGCCCTGGAGCCGGATCACCGATC
>JBOGDK010000108.1:0-12789 GCA_050701795.1 Micromonosporaceae bacterium | reverse complement strand
TCGCGGCGATCCTCGACGCCGAGCCCGATCTGACCGTGGTCGGACAGGCGCCCGACGGCGCCGAGGCGGTACGACTCGCCCTGGAACTGCGCCCCGACGTGGTGGTGATGGACATCCGGATGCCGGACATGGACGGCCTCGCCGCCACCCGCGCATTACTGGCCCCGCCCCACACCGACCCCCTGCCGCGTGTGCTGGTGCTGACCACGTTCCGCCGCGACGAGTACGTCTTCGAAGCGCTCCGCGCGGGCGCCTCAGGGTTCCTGCTCAAGGACTGCGAGCCGGAGCAGCTGGTCGACGCGATCCGTACGGTGGCGCGCGGCGACGGGCTGCTCTCCCCCACCGTGACCCGCGACCTGATCGACGCTTTCGCCTCCGGTGCGGTGCCGGTCAGCCAACCGGCGCGGGACCGATTACGGTTGCTCACCGACCGTGAGGTCGACGTACTGCGCGAGGTCGCCCGGGGACGCAGCAACCTCGAGATCGCCGTCGTGCTCGGTATCCGGCCCGCCACGGTGAAAACCCATGTCAACGGCATCCTCGGAAAGCTCGCGTTGCGCGACCGGGTTCAGGCGACGATCTTCGCGTACGACGCGGGCCTGGTCCGGCCCGGCGATGACCGTACCGGGCTGTGACACCCCCACCCTGAGATGGACCCGGACACCAACCCAGCGATGGGCCACGGTCCGTTCCGGCGTATGACGCGCACGGGCGTACCGCCGGCTTGACTGTGATCATGGCTCTCACACCGCCGGCACCGGCCGGTACCCCCTATCACCGGATGGCCGCCGTCGCCGGGCACGCGTGGTGGCGTCCCATCATGGGAACGCTGCTGCTGGTCGCGCTCTACGTCGGGTTGCTGCTGGCGGTACTGCTTCCGCCAGTCCTCGTCGTCTCGCTCGTACCGGCCGTCGACCAGCTGCTCCCGGGACCCGTCTGGGAAACCGTCGGCATGCTGATCTCCCTGGCATTGATCATCCCGGCGGTTCTGCTCGCCGCGCGGATCGTCCAGCGCCGCCGTGTCGGCACCGTGTCGTCGGTACGCGGTCGGCTGCGCTGGGGATGGCTGTGGCGCTGCCTCGCCGTAGCGGCTCCCGCAGTGATCTTGACGGTGACCATCGTGACCGGAATCGAGGTCACGCACGGCACGATGGAACTCTCCCGTGAGGGCATCACCGGAGGCGACTGGGTCGGCTGGCCCGGCTTCCTCACCGGTGCGGGGTTCGTGCTGTTGCTGGTGCCGCTGCAGGCCGCCGCCGAGGAGTACTTCGCCCGCGGCTGGATCCTCCAGACCTTCGGGGCGTACCTGCGCACCCCGTGGCCGGGGATCGTGGCGGGCGCCACCGTTTTCGCACTGCTGCACGGCCTGTCGGAGCTGTCTGGCTTCGTCGGTCTGATGTGGTTCGGTGTGATGTTCGGGTGGCTCGCCGTACGCACGGGTGGGCTGGAGGCCGGCATCGCCTACCACACCGTCAACAACGTGATCGGATTCCTGGTCATCGCGGCCTTCGGTGGTCTCGGCTCGGCCGGCGACAGTACCGCGGCGGACGCCCCGTGGTCGCTACCGCTGGTCGAGGCGGTCGTTCTTCCGCTGTACGCGCTCTGCGTCCTACGGTGGCACCGTCGACGCGGCTACGACCGGCTCGCGCCCGCCCCCGAGTCGTTCGCAGTACGAGCGTCAACAACCAGCCCACACCGGGGCGGATCCCTCGCGTTCGGCCAACCGGGTGCCGCCGCTATGGCCTCCTCAGACTTTCCTCAAGGGTCTGGTTCTCGGCCACCACAGCCGTGAGGGCTCACTGACACTAGGTACCCCGAAGGCCCCAGCGCCACCACGAATTGGTTGGTGCCGTCGAGGCCGTCGGTCGACTGAAACGTCCTTTCTCAACAACCCCGGGGAGTACGAGATGAGCACCGTCACCGCCCGCGAGGCAGCAGACGTACGCCGCGCCAACGAGTCCGGCGGCCGGCCGGTCGTCTTCGTGCACGGCCTGTGGCTGCTGGCCGAGAGTTGGCAGCAGTGGCGGAACCTCTTCGAGGAACGCGGCTTCACCACGGTGGCGGTCGACTGGCCGGGCGATCCGGCCTCGGTCGAGGGGGCGCGCTCCGATCCCGATGCCCTCGCCGGCAAGGGCGTCGCCGAGGTCGCGGACCACATCGAGGAAGTGGTCCGGACGCTGGACCGCGAGCCGATCATGATCGGGCACTCGTTCGGTGGCCTCCTGGTGCAGATCATCGCTGGTCGCGGGCTCGCCGCTGGTACCGTCGCGATCGATCCAGCGCCCGGACGTGGAGTCCTGCCGCTACCACTCCCGGCGCTGCGTGCGTCCTTCCCGGTGCTGCGGAATCCGCTCAACCGAAGACGTGCGGTCACCCTCACCTACGACCAGTTCCGCTATGCGTTCGCGAACGCCTTGCCCGACGCGGAGGCGAAGGCGCTCTACGGCCGCCATCACGTCGCCGCCCCCGGACTGCCGATCTTCCAGGCCGCCGCGGCGAATCTGAACCCGGCGTCGCCGACGAAGACGGACGTCAGGAACCCCGAGCGTGGGCCGCTGCTGGTCGTCTCCGGCGACAACGACCACACCGTGCCGCGGGCGCTCAGTCATGCGGCGTACAAGCGGCAGCGGAGGAACGCCGCCGCCACCGAACTCGCTGAGATCCCCAACCGTGGCCACTCGCTGGTTCTCGACTCCGGCTGGGCCGAGGTCGCCGAGACCGCGCTGAAGTTCCTGGACAGCCAGGGGCTCTAAGCACCGCGGTTGCATCCGGTACCTGGATAACTGGTCGGACTGCTGGCGTTCTGAGAGGTCGACGGCTACGGAGACCAGCAGCACGGCCACCCTGCGACTGCCGTAGGGCTCAGCTCACCAGGGCTCCGGCACGCTGCGCACCGGGCCGGCAGCCGGCGTCGTGATAGCGCGCGAGCGCCGCCCGGGCGTGCTCGCGGGCCCCGACCGGGTCGCCCAGCACCCGGTCGATCTCCGCCAGTGCGAGCAGTGCGTCGGCCTCGCGGATCGCGTACCCGGCGTCGCGGGCGAGAGCGCGTGCCCGGATCGCGTACGACCGCGCCTCCGGCTGGCGCTCGAGTGCCAGGCACGCCGTCGCAGCGCCAGTCAGCACCGCCGCCTCGAGATACGGCATGCCCTGCGCGCGTGCCTGCGACAACGCCGTGCCGTGGGCCTGCCACGCCTGGTCAGCCTCGCCGCGCGCCTGGTGGATCGTGCCGGCGACGTGCCGCGCCTCGGCCTCGGCCTCGGGACTGCCGCCCTCCTGCGCCAATCGCAGCGCCGTGGTCACATGCCGGGACGCGACGTCGAGGCGGCCGGCGTCGCGGTGCGCGGCCGCGAGGCAGGTCTGCGCCCGGGACTCCGCGCGCCGGCTGCCCGACTCCCGCTGCAGCCGCGCCGCCTCAGTCGCGTGCTCCACAGCCTCGTCGAGCCGTCCCGCCAGCCGGCAGGTGTCGGCCAGGCTGGCCAGCGGGTCCGCGGTCACGCCGTAGCCCTCCCGGTGCAGCGTGAGAGCGCGGCGCAGGTCGCGTTCGGCCTCGTCCAACCTTCCCAGCCTCAGCCTCAGCTCCCCCAGGTTGCCGACCGCCACCGCCTCGCCTTTGCGGTCGCCGAGCTCCCGGAACGCGGCCAGCGCGGCGTCCAGGTGCCGCGCCGCCTGATCCAGCTCGCCACGGTCCAGGTACACGGACGCGGCATTGTTGTACGCGATCCCCATGCCCGGCCCCCACCCGGCCCGCCGGCTCAGCTCCCCGGCGGCCTCGAAATCGCGCGCCGCCTCGGGCGACAACCACTGCCTCGCGCCCGCAACGCTCAGTGCGGCGACAGCCTTGCCCACCGGGTCGCCGTCGGCGTCCGCGGCCCGGCGCGAGGCCTCGCCAATGAGCATCGCATCGGCCGGCTGCGGGTTGATCATGAAGTAACCCCGCAGCACGCTGGCGAGCAGCCACGCGAGGCGCCGCGGCCCGTGCGCGGCTGCGTGCTCCGCGGCGGCCACCAGGTTGCCGCGCTCGGCCTCCAACCAGGCCATCGCCTCTTCCGGATCACCGAAGGCCGCCGGCTCCGCCAACGCGTCCGCCTCCGGCAACGGTCGGACATGGGGGTACGCCACACGCGCCGCCGCCGCGGCCCGGGCCAGCCGCCATTCGCCGAGCCGGACCAACGCGGCACCGCGGTCGGACTCGTCCCCGTCCCGCTCGGCAAGGTCACAGGCGTGTAGCCGCAGCAGGTCGTGAAAACCGACCCGACCGGCGGCGCGGGCCTCCAGCAGGTGGCCGGTGGTGAGCCGGTCGAGCAGCCGGGCCACCCCGGCGCGTTCGAGTCCCGCGAGCACGGCCGCGGCAGCGACGTCCACGTCACGGCCAGGCGCCACACCCAGCAGCCGGAACAGCCGCTGCTCGGCCGGCGCCAAGCGGGCGTACGACAGGCTGAACGAGGTCGCCACAGCAGCATCGCCGGGTACGCCGAGGGCGCCCAGCCGGTCTGCGCGCAGCGCGGTCACGTGCTCGGCGACCGACTGCCCCGGCCGGCTCGCCAGGTTCGCCCCGGCGATCCGCAACGCCAGCGGCAGTCCCGCGCACAACTCGACCAGCTCGGCCACCGCGTCCGGCTCGGCCGCCGTACGGTCGGTGCCGATCATCGCGGCCACCAGTTGCCGGGCCTCGTACGGCGTGAGATCACCCAGAGCGATCCGCTCGGCGCCGGGGTCCACGGCCAGCCCGCTGAGTAGGTCCCGACTGGTCACCACCGCCAGGCAGCCGGGCTCGGCGGGCAACAGAGGACGTACCTGCGCGGCCGAGGCGGCGTTGTCCAGCAGCACCAGGATCCGCCGGCCCGCAAGGTGGCTGCGGTAACGCCCGGCGGCGGCGTCGGTCTCGGCGGGGATGTCCTCCGGGCGCGCCCCGAGCGACGTCAATGCCCTGGTCAGCGCCTCACCAGGGCTCATCGGCGGGCTCCGGTCGTACCCCCTGAGATTGATGTGGAGCCGGCCGTCCGGGAACCGGTCAGCGACCTGCCGGGCGAACCGTACCGCCAACGAGGTCTTACCGGCGCCGGCCGGGCCGGTGATCACCGCCACCCGCACATCTCGCACCAGCCAGTCGCGCAGCGCCGCGAGATCCGCCTCCCGCCCCACGAACCGGGTGGTGTCGGCGGGCAGCTCCGCGGGCGCCCGGGTTGGCTCCGGGACCGGCAGCGGCTCGTCGCGCAACATCGCCACGTGCAACCGCTGCAACTCCGGCGCCGGGTCCACCCCCAGGTGGTCAGCGAGCCAGGTGCGGAGCTCCTGGTACGCGGTGAGCGCGTCGGCACGCAGTCCGGCTCGGTGCAGCGCTATCATCCGCAGCTCGGCGAGGCGCTCCCGGCTCGGGTGCTCGGCGGCGAGCCTGCTCAGCTCCGGCACCGCCTCGTCGTGACGCCCGGCGGCGAGCAGCGCGGCGCACAGCTCCTCCCACCCGCCCAGCCGTAGCGTCTCCAGGTCCGCGGCGGCCCGCTCCCGCAACTCGTCGGAGGCGTCGGCGCCCAACACCGGGCCACGCCACAGCGCCAGCGCCTGGCGCAGCGTCTTTTCCCGGCCCACCGGATCCGCGGTGGCGGACGCCTCAGCCAGCAGCTCCCGGAACCGGCGCGCGTCAATCTCCACGGCCGGCGCGCGCAGCGCGTACCCGCCGTCCCGGGCAGCCACCGAGGGCGCGGCGGCGGTCGGCTCCAGAGCCGCGGCGGTCTGCAGCGCGGCACGTACCCGGGCCACGTGGCTCTGCACGCTGCGACGCGCGCTCTGCGGCGGGTCCTCCCCCCACAGCAGTTCCACCAGCCGGCTCATCGGGACCGCCTGACCGTAGTGCAACGCAAGCACCCCGAGCAGCAGCCGGTCACGGCGGCGCCCCAGCGGTACGGCACGCCCGCCGGAGCACAGCTCCACGTCTCCGAGCACCCCGAACCGCACCCCGCAACGTTAGTCCGCGCTCTGGCAACAGGATGGCAACAGCCCCCGCGCATCGTGTACGCCGTACCGCTGAAGGGGAACCGCAATGGCAGACGACATCGGCCCGGCTCCTTCACGCTGTCGGACCAGACGGCCGGTCGGATCCTTGGACTCGGCGTGGGGGGGGAGTCCAGGGGTCCGATCGGCAACGACGAGACGCTGGTCGAGGGGCACGGCTGGGCCGGGCCTCGGGTCAGTTCAGCGCGGAGATGGTGGGGCGGCACTCAGGACGGTCAGTGGCCGACGCGACGCTGAGCAGGACCGCGACACCGTGAGGCGGGAGACCGTACGTCCCTGACACCACGCCGGAGAGTCACCGCCGAAAGCATGTGCCTGCGGGCGATCGGCGCCGCGGTCCCCCTTTGACGTGGATCACACGCGGTCATAGGTTCTCTGCTAACGCCACACCTTCACAGTGACGGCTCTCCCCAACGCTGGCCGGCGAGATTGCGCAACGGCTTCAAGGCCGCCAGCTGAACAACGCGCCACCGGATAATCACCAGCAGTGCCAATTCAGGCTGGTGGGCCTCAACATGCCTGGCCACAACCGGGTTGGGACGGACGCCAGCACCGAATCGCGTGCCCCGCTTCGCGTACCTGGCCCACCCGAATCCCCCATCGACGTTTCCTCCAAGGAGGTGCGCCTTGCCAGCGCTATCCTTTCTCGACCGCCAGCACACCGTTGCACCCCCCGGCTACAGCCGTTGGCTCATTCCGCCAGCCGCTCTCGCCATCCACCTTTGCATCGGACAGGCCTACGCGACGAGCGTCTACAAGATCGCCCTGGTCAGACACTTCGACGCCAGCCTCACCACGGTCGGTTACATCTTCTCGGTAGCGATCGTGATGCTCGGCGTGTCCGCGGCCCTGTTCGGTACCTGGGTGGACCGGGTCGGTCCGCGCAAGACCATGTTCACCGCAGCCTGCTGCTGGGCCGCCGGGTTCCTGATCGCCGCCCTCGGCATCCAGGTCGGGCAGCTGTGGCTGGTCTACCTGGGCTACGGCTTCGTGGGTGGTATAGGGCTGGGCCTCGGCTACATCTCGCCAGTGTCGACGCTGATCAAGTGGTTCCCCGACCGTCCCGGCCTCGCCACCGGCATGGCCATCATGGGCTTCGGCGGTGGCGCCATGGTGGCCTCCCCGCTGTCCCAGTGGCTGCTCGAGGCGTACGGGGGCAGGGACTTCGGCGGCGACGCGGTGATGCGGCTGTTCGTCACCTTTGCTGTCGTCTACTTCGTGTTCATGATGTTCGGCGTCTTCACCGTGAAGGTTCCGCCTCCAGACTGGAGGCCACCGCACTTCGATCCCTCGAAGGTGAAGCAGAAGCCGCTGGTGACCGACAACGACGTCTCTGCCGCCAACTCCATCAAGACGCCGCAGTTCTGGCTGCTGTGGACCGTGCTGTTCTGCAACGTGACCGCAGGCATCGGCATCCTCGAGAACGCCAAGCCGATGCTGCTGGACTTCTTCCGCGACGCGGGTACCGGCGAGTCGGCGGTGGCGGCGGCCACCGCGGCCGGTTTCGTCGGCCTGCTCTCGCTGGGCAACATGAGCGGACGGTTCGTCTGGTCCAGCTGTTCGGACTATCTGGGACGGAAGCTGACCTACGTGATGTACCTGGGTGGCGGGATACTCCTGTACACCGGCGTCGCCACGATCGGGGACACCTCGACCGCGGTCTTCGTGGTGCTGCTCGTCCTCATCATCTCCTACTACGGAGGCGGCTTCGCCACCGTCCCGTCGTACCTGCGGGACCTGTTCGGCACCTACCAGGTCGGAGCCATCCACGGTCGCCTGCTGACAGCGTGGTCGGCGGCCGGCATCGCGGGGCCGCTGATCATCAACGCCATCCTCGACGGGCAGGGGAAAGATCCGGGGACGCTCGTAGCTGGTGACTACCGAAGCCCGATCCTCATCATGGTCGGCATCCTCGCGGTCGGGCTCGTCGCGAACCTGCTGGTCCGACCGGTCTCCGACCGCTTCCACGAGAAGGGCTCGGCTACCGACGCCGTGGCCCGGACACCTCGTGGCCCGACCGACACTGGCGTCGAGCCCGAGACCGTTCCGATCGCCGAAGGGGAACATCTCATCGAGGCGTCCCGCCGGGACCCCCGCCCGAACTGAGCTGACCCATCTCCATGGAGGAGGCACATGCCATGAGTACGGAGCACCACGTCGACCACCGGGCGCGCATCGCGGCCTCGTGGTCCCTCGTCGGAATCCCACTGGCCTACGGCATCTACAACGCCCTCGAGGCAGCCCTGCAGCTTTTCACCGGCTGAAGCGAGGGAGCGCGACTCTCGCGCTACAACATGGAGAGTCGCTGGCCGACATTGAGGCGGACCGCCGACCCGTGTACGGCGTCGATCATGCCGACGTCCAGGATCGACATGCCGAACGGGTTGCTGAGTACGTACCCGGTGCCCGGCCGGATCGGCTCGGTTTCTCCGCACAGCACCTGGCCGAGTGTGCCGTCGATGGCGCGGCCCGGTTTGCCGGGCGCGTCAGCGATCACGCCGTCGGCGATCAGCCCTCCCATGATCCGGCGCGGGTTGTCACGGATCAGGTCCAGGTCGTCGATGTAGAGCGCCTGCGCCCCGACGAACACGTCCTCGGTGAAGTCGGCCAGCGACACGTGGGCGAGGAAGCTGCCGGGCTGGATCCAGGACGCCGGGATGTACGGCTCGTCGCTGGTGGTCAACGTGATGACGACCGGCGCCGCGCCGACCGCCGCCCGTACGTTCTGCTCCACCACGGGCTTGATGGCGGGATGGCTGGTCCGCACCCAGTCGGCGAAGCCCTCGGCCCGCGCCGGTTCACGGTCAACCACGTGTACCCGCCTGACCTCGGGAAACACCTGCGCGATCAGGTCCAGGTGGGCCCGTGCCTGGGTGCCGCAGCCGATCATGCTGACCGCGTCCCACTCCGCCGGGCCGAGGTGGCGCAGGCTGAGCATGGTGTACGCCCCGGTACGGATCGCGCTGAGGTACGCCGCCTCGGCGATCATCACCGGTCGAGCCGTCTCGGGGTCGAACAGGAAGCTCAGCCCGCCTGCCCGTTCCATGCCCCGGGCGGGGTTGGACACCGACGCGTTGATGAGCTTCATCCCGTACACCGGACGTTCTCCGGTCAGGCCGCCCTGCATCGCGATGGACCGTGAGTACGCGCCCTGGCTGTTGCTCCACGCCAGGTAACCCTCTTCGGGCAGTGCCACCCGGCCAGCGGCGTGCTCGGTGAGCACCTGCGCGATGACATCGAGGGTGTCCACACCGGTCAGTGCCGTGATCACGGCGGTCCGGTCGAGGAAGAGGATGTCCTCGCTCGGGGCGGCAGTCATGGGAAGTCCTTTCGAGTGTTCCGTACCACCTTGGGTTCGGCAGAAAGGTAGGTTAGCCTAACCTCGCTTGGGCGCCACCACCCGTACTGCCGAGCGAAGGAACCCGACACATGCCGGTAGCTGCCGATGTAACCGAACAGATCCATCCGTCAGTGCTCGGCTGTGTCGGCAACACGCCTCTGGTGGCGCTCGGCCGTCTGTTCCCGGAAGCCGATGTCGAGGTTCTCGGCAAGCTCGAGTTGATGAACCCCGGCGGGAGTATGAAGGATCGACCCGCCCGGCACATCATCGAGTCAGGACTCGCGGACGGGTCGATCCGGGCCGGCGCCCACCTCATCGAATCCAGCTCCGGAAACTTCGGGATCGCGCTGTCGATCGCCGCGCGGCTGCACGGGTTGAGTTTCACCTGCGTGGTGGATCCGAAGACGGCGTCGGCGAACGTCCGGATCATGCGCCAACTCGGCACCTCGGTCGAGGTGGTCACCGAACCCGACGTCAACGGCGGCTACCTGCACACCCGCATCACCCGGGTGAAGGAACTGCTGTCCCGGACACCCGGTGCGGTATGGATCAACCAGTACGCCAATGCCCGCAACTGGCAGTCGTACTACCACGGCCTCGGCGGGGAGCTGGCCGACCAGCTGACCCGACCACCGGACTACCTGTTCGCCGCGGTGTCCACCACCGGCTCGATCCTCGGCAGTGCCCGCCGGCTCCGCGAGCGGTTCGGACAGGTACGGGTGATCGCCGTGGACGCCAGAGGTTCGGTCATCTTCGGTGGACCGCCCGGGCCCCGGCAGATCCCCGGCATCGGTTCCAGCCGGGCGCCCGAGCTGCTCAGCCGGGACGAGATCGACGATGTGGTCTACGTCTACGACGCTGAGGCCGCCCACGCCTGCAGAAGACTGCTCGCCACCGAAGGGATCTTCGCGGGCGGATCCAGCGGATCGGTGATCGCCGCGATCTCCAGGACCCTGCCCACGCTGCCTCGGCCCTGCCGGGTCGTGGCGATCCTTCCCGACCGCGGCGAGCGATACCTCGACCTGGTGTACGACGACAAGTGGCTGGCCAGCATCGAGGGCTCCACTCATGGCTGAGTCCGCCGCGCCGGGGGCCGCCGTACCGGAGGCCGCCGTACCGGGGGCCGCCGCGGCCGGGTTGGCGCAGGCCAGCGAGCTGGTGATGCGGGACCTGATCGACGTACTGGTCTCCGAGAACCTGTTCGGCCTCCGGTCACGGATGGTGAGCGGTTCACTGGCCGCGCTCGCCGGAGTCCCCCTGGATCCCGATGAACACTGGTGCCGGCTCGACGTCGGGGACCAGCGGGTCGCCTGGCGGGCCGTGCCGGCGACGGTGTTGCTGCCGTACCGGTTCTCGCGCGGCCCGGTGTGGACCGGCAGTCGTGACGGGGTGTCCGAGCTGGCCCCCGACGAGCTGCTGGAGCTGCTGCTTGCGGAGGCTGGTGAGGCCTCGGGTGCGGCTGTGGCAGAAGACCTTCGCACGGCCGTGGAGCACGCCGCGGTGACCCTGGCGGCGCCACGACCGGAGCCGGGATCGGGAGCCCGGCGGCTGATCTGGGGTGAGCGGCTGGCCGCCACCCGGGACCGGCCGTTCCACCCGACCGCACGCGCCACCGTGGGCTGGACCGTCGCTGAACGTGCCCGGTACGGCCCCACCCGCTCCGAACCCCTCGGGCTGGCCTGGGTGGCGGTCCGCCGGGACCGGCTGGTACGCGGCAGTGGACCGGCTAGCGCACGACTGCACGAGGAGTTGCTCGACGGGCCCGACCTGGAACGGCTCGCCACCGCGATGCACCGGGCGGGCGTGGACCCTGCCGGGTACCAGCCGTTGCCGGTACACCCGTGGCAGTACCACCACGTGCTGCCCAGCGAGTTCGCCGACGAGTACGCGACCCGTGAACTGGTGCCTGTCGCCACCGGTATCGGCCGGTGCCGCCCCACCGCCTCGATCCGCACCCTCGCCAAGGACGGTGACGCGCTCCGGCACGTGAAGCTGCCGCTCGGCGTGGCAACGCTGGGCGCGACCCGGCTGCTGCCGCCCCGCTATCTGGACAACGGGGAACGGGCGCAGCGCACCATGGCGGACATCGTCGCCCGCGGACCGCTGCGCGATCTGGTTGCCATCTGCGACGAACGGAGCTGGAGCGGCTGGAACGGCGACCCGTACGCCGAGCGCCCCGGCCAGCTCTGCGCGCAGCTGCGTACCTACCCGGAGGATCTGTTCGACGACCCGGCAGTCATCGTGCTCCCGATGGCGGCGCTCGCTGCGCACCACTGGGACCAGCTCGGCAGTTTGCTCGACGTCGATCCGATTGGGTTCTTCGGCGAGCTGGCGGACGCCTTCTGCCTGCTCGGGCTCGGCTTCGCGGCATCCGGCGTGATGCCGGAGTTGCACGGGCAGAACGTGGTGGTCGCGGTACGGGGCGGCGCGATGCACCGGTTCGTACTCCGCGACCACGACACGCTGCGGATCTATCCACAGTGGATGGACGCGGCCGGGGTGGCCGATCCGGAATACCGGATCAAGCCGGGTGCGGCGCAGTCGTTGCGGTTGTCGTCCGGGCGAGAACTGCTCGGCTACCTGCAGACTCTCGGATTCCAGGTCAACCTGTACGGCATCGCCGACGCGATCACCCGCCGGTACGGCGTCGACGAGCGGGTGCTGTGGCGCCGGCTGCGGGACGCCGTGGCGGCCGCGACCGAACGCCTGGCGCCGCCCGTACCGGTGGCTGACGCCGTACGGACCCACGTCCTGGACGCACCGGAGTGGCCGTACCGGCGGATCTTCGGCCCGCTGTTGCGGCGCGGTGTCTCACGAGAGGTGAGCATGCCGGCCGAGACCGGCGTGACCCCGAACCCGTTCCTGACCACGACGGTCGCCGCCGGGGCGTCGCTATGACCAGACACAGGTCGTTCCGGCTGCTGTGGACGGGGCAGTTCACCGCGACCGCGGGGCTGACGGTGGTGGTTCCGCTGCTTCCGTTCTACCTCGCCGGATTCGGGCTGCGCGGCGCCGACCTGGCGTTGTGGACCGGGCTCGCGCTCACCGCGCCCGCGCTCACGCAGGCGGTGGCCAGCGGGTTCTGGGGCTGGGTTTCAGACCGCTACGGGCGTACCGCGATGGTGGTACGCGCCCAGCTCGGGCTCACTGTCGCGGTGGCACTGATGGCGCTCGCGGACTCGCCGTGGGAGTTCCTGGCGGCACGGCTGATCCAGGGCGCGTTCGGCGGGGTGGGCGCCGCGAGCGCCGCGTACGTCTGCTCCCAGGCGGAGCCGCACAAACGGGGCCGTTCGCTCGGCGGGCTGGTGGGCGCCACCGGGGCCGGATCGCTGGTCGGACCGCTCGCCGGTGCCCTGCTGGCCACCGGGTTCGGCTACCCCGCGCTGTTCGGGGTGGTCGCGGCGATGCTCGCGGTCGCCAGCGTGGCGTCGCTGCTGATG
>JBOGDK010000107.1:0-12817 GCA_050701795.1 Micromonosporaceae bacterium | reverse complement strand
AATACCTCACCAACGGCGCCGACAACACCGCCGGCGCCTGGATGGCCGGCGGTTGCGGCTGCATGTTCGGAGGACTCTTCCTCATGGCGCTGGTCAGCATCCCGAGCATGCTGCGCAAGCGCGGCCTTGACCTCGACAAGCACGGGATCACACTGTGGGAGGCCGAGACGCGGATGCTGTTCCCGTGGCAGGAACTCGCCGCGGTCGGTGTCGGCTACAAAATCTCCCCAGCACCCGGCCAGATGGTCAGACCGAAGCAGGGGCAGGCACTGGAGATCTACTCGTCCGGCTACGCCTTCGAACAACGGTTCCCGAAGGCGGCCGACCTCGTGGTCACCGAAACGCCACCCCACTCCGGGCTTCCGGGACACCGGTACCGGATCATGCTGCCGCCGTTCGACGGTGCCGCGGGGCAGGCAGAGCACGGCGTACGCAGCTTCGCTCCGCACCTGTGGCTGGGCCACTACCAGCGGGAATGGCACCGCATCCCCGGCAAGTAGTGGCCCGTACCGCTCAGCGCTTCCAGAATCCGGTACGACGCTGCCCGCCGTCCGTCGCCTCACCCGGCGCGGCGATACCTGACTGGGCCGGGTCCGGGGCATCTGGGTCGGGTGCACCGGCGGCTACCGCGTCGAGCACGTCGACTGTCCGCTGCCACAGCCGCTCCAGTACCGCCGGGTCGCTCGGCAACGGACCGTCGCAGACCGCGAGCTCCTCGCCGAGCCGTACCAGAGGTTCACGTTCCGGGGCGGCCGTCACGGCGTTCTGGAAGAACCACGTCGACTGCCGGAGCCGGTTCGCCAGGTCCGCCAGGGCCTGCCACCGCACAAGCGCGGACCCGCCTGCCGCATCCGCCAGCAGGCGACGCTCGTCGGCCGCCTCGGTACGCACGTCGTAGTCCATGTCGAAATCCATGTCGAACGCGGCGCCGTCACGTTCGGCTGGAGCGCTGGCCGCCCTGCCTCTCGCCACCGGCGCCGCAGCACCGGGTGCGGGGGCGAAACTGGTCATCGCGGTACGCATCATCCCGCCCGGCGCGGCCGGCGCCCCACCGTACGACGCCGGGACCGCGTCGAGCATCGGCTCCCAGCCGCTGGGCATCTCCACAGGCTGCGTCACCCGGTGGGGCTCTCCCCCGTCGGTCACCACCCGGGTGTCCACGGCGAGGAACGCGGTGAACCGGCAGAGCACGCCGTACCGCAACGAAATGTCCACGATGGACCGTTCCAGGTGCTCCCGGTTCTCCCGTTCGATCAGATAACGGTCCTCCAGATCCCGTAGCCGGGCACGTGCCCACACCGCGGCCAACGCGGTGTTGTCACTGGTCACACCCGGCACCTCGACACTCCACGGCTCCCCTTGTGCGCTCTGCCCGGTCACCGTGACGGCCCCGCTGTGGCTGCCCGAGTAGCGACCCATGATCCGTACCGGCGCATCACAGAACACGTCGGGCAGCCGGCTCGGGGACACCGAGCCCGCGACCACGCCCAGACCCTCCGCGGCCAACCGCAGCCCCGTGACCAGCGGTGTCGCGATCCTGCGATGGATCTGGTCCATCGCGTCGTCGAGCCGGTCCTCGCTCTCCACCAGCTCGCACCGGCCACCGCCGAGAGCCGCCAACCGCCCCAGGAAACCGGCGTTGACCGCCCGGTCGATGCCGACAGTGTGCACCCGTACGCCGCTCAGGGACGAGCCCAGCTCCCGCAGAATCTGGTCCTCGTTGCCGACCTGACCGTCAGTGACGAGCACCAGCACCCGGTCACGGTTCTCCTCGGCATCTGACAGTGTCCCGAGCGCCTCGCGCAGCGGCGCGAGAATCTCCGTACCACCACGGGCACCCATTGCCGCGAGGAACTCCACAGCCCGGAACCGGTGCCGGTCGGTCGCCGCGACAAGACCGTCGCCGAGGGTGGGCGGCCGTTCCGTACGGTTGTCGAAGGCCACCACCGCGAACCGGTCCCGGCTGGTCAGTGTGTCCACGATCCGGGCGGCGGCACGACGAGCGGTGACCATCTTCCAGCCGCTCATGCTGCCGGAACGGTCGAGTACCAGCACCACGTCCCGGGGCCGGGCTGTCTCCGGCAGACCGGGCGGCACCAGGGTCAGGTGGAAGGTGCCGCTGGTCGCCTCGTCCGGATCGGGCACCAGCACCAGGGAGTGCGTCACCCCGGCATCGTCGCTTCGGGCCAACCCCCAGCGGAGTACGAAGTCGCGGTCCAGCCGTTCCCCCGGCGACACCGTGACCCGCGTACCGCCACCGGACTCGGTGACCTCGATGGAATGCAGGCTCGAGCGCAGCTCCCGCGGTGGGAGCCCCACCGGATCCCACTGGACACCGATCGTCAGCTTCACGGGATGCGGGAACCCTGGGAGCAGCACCGGTGGGGTGATCCGGGAGGCGTCCGGTACGGCGTCGGTGTCTTGCGCCACGCCGGTGCCCACCGGGTCCTCGATCGGGTTCCCGGGGATGTAGCGCGGCGCCACCACCAGCGGGAACCGGTACGTCGCAGCCCCGTCCTCGTACGGCGCCACCCCGGCCAGGGTGAGCCGTACGGTGACCCGCTCACCGGGCAGGATGTTGCCGACCCGCATCGTGAACACGTCGGGCCGCTCCTCCTCCGCGATGGAGGCCCGCTGCCCGGCCTGGATCGCCGCGTCGTACGCCTCCCGGGCCTCCTGACGCTCCTTCAGCACCCCTTCGACGACCCGCTCCGCGGCCTCCATCCGCATCCCCGTCACCGCGGCACGGTCCGGAAGCGGGAACACGTACGTGGCTTCCAGCGGCACGTCGTACGGGTTGTGGAACCCCTGGGTGAGCCGGGTCTCGGCGGTCAGGCCGGTGATCCGGGCGGCCAGGTCGATCTCGTCAAGTGGCAGGTTGCCCCGTTCGGTGGCGAGTGCACCGAACCCACCCTGGTCATCGGGCGGCGCCACGCGCGTGACCTCTTCGGTGGTCATCGTCTGCACGCGGATCGTCATGGGACTCCCCTTCTATTCCTCATCGGGTACGACACGGGCCAGGCCGCGTCGTGTCAACTGGTGGAGCAAGGGCTGTGCGGCTCGGCGTACCGCGGCGATGTCCTCGGGTTGCGGGGTGTCGGACCCGCCGTCCAGTAGCAGAGTGACCCCGCCACCCAGGTCGATCGCGTAGCGGACCCCGAGCTGCTCGTACGCACCAGCGCCCGCGGCCAACTCGCGGGCGCCCGTCGAGCCGGAAAAGGTGTCCGGGTCATCGGGGCCGTCGGGGCCGTCGGGGCCGTCCCGCAACGGGCCGGGTCCGCTGTCTGCCGCCGCGCTCTGCGAAGCGACCGCCGGGATCGCGGACCAGAACCGGGGACGTACCGAATCCGCGCGCGAGACGGGTTCCGGCGTCGCGTCGAGCTGTTCGGCCGGCACCTGCGCGATCTGGCGCAGCGTCGCCTCGGCGGCGCCAGCCAGCTCTGCCTGGATCTCGGCCAGTGGCCGCCCGGAAGCCTGTAACCGCTTGATCGCCACAAGTTGCAGCAGGTGGCGCCGGTGGTACCAGCCGGTACGCCCCCGCAGCTGCGGCCGGTCCAGCAGCCCGATCGTGGTGTACCAGCGGATCGCCCGGCGGTCCGGCAGCGAACGGACCCTGCGACTGGGCTGGTCAGCACCGCCGTCGCCGAGCGCCGCCGCGACCTGCGCGGCGAGCTGATCGATGGTCCAGCCGGGATCTTCCATACCTCGATACTGTCACTGTTATATGACAGTGTCAACACCCGTCGACGCCGGTCCGCGGGCTTCACCTCTGGCGAACTTGCTGGCGAGTTCTTTCTCGTGACGGGCGATACGTCGCTCATCCGCTACCTACCCACCCCCGAGCGGGGTATTCGGAGTGGTTGCCGGAACGTGAACTGCCGCCAGTCACGCTCACCAGAGCGGCAGCGGCCGCTCCGGCGCCGGCCCACTCGCGGCACCGAGCCACTCCATCGTCGCGACCGCGGAGCCTGCGATGGAGTTCTACGTGGACACGACGTGGTCAGAGCGACTGTTTCCGATCAGGCGGGTCGACGGCCCGATCCGGCGGCGTGGGCGATCCGTAACCCAGGAGGTTGAAACGGCGACCTCGGCGGGACCTCCGGAGCGAGGCAGTGTGAATCACGGCTATGACCCCCGCACGAAGGGCACGGGGAGGCAAGCCCCCGGCGAGAACAACTCCCGACACGAAGATGCCCCGGCGTGAACCAGGGCTGACCTGCGCTGATACCGGTGGGCGATACTGGGATCGAACCAGTGACCCCTCGCGTGTGAGGCGAGTGCTCTCCCGCTGAGCTAATCGCCCGGGCGCCGAATCACCTTACCTGACCCGGATCATGATCCGCACACGGGTATCGGCGCGGTACCGGTCAGTGCGACGTCATGAATCGCCAGGCCTGCTCCACCAGGTCGATACCGAAGCCGTTCCGTACGGCGACCCACACCAACACCGCGACCACGAGCAGGCCAACCGTACCGATGACGCCACGCACCAGCCAGGACTGCCTGCCGATCCAGTGGGTCCAGCCCCGGATCTTCTCCCGGGAGAAATGCAGCAGGTGCTTGGCCCAGACGTACTCCACGGACAGGATCGCCAGGCCGGCGAAGACCACCAACCACCCCGGACCGGGCAGCGGGATCATGACCAGGCCCAGCAGCACGGTGGCGACGCCGAACACGGCGACGACCACCTTCAGAGTGATCCGGCCGGCAGACGTGGCGCGGATCCGGTCGAGCAGCCCGATCCTGGGAATCACGGTGCCAGGGTCCCTGGACTCTGAGGGCGCAGCGGGCCGATCGACCACCGCGGTGGCCGGGGTGATCCGGAGATCGTCACGCAATGCTTCCCTCCTCTGTCTTGAAAGTACCGGGTTCGCTGCCGCCGGCGACGAACCCGAACCGTACCTAACCGCGGCCAGCTCATTACCACCTGGCTAGGTCAGCAGTTAGAAGGTGTGTATCCCGTCACGACAGGACGCGACGGCCGCTCACGCTACCGGGTGATGCGGGCGTATGGCACCTGGTGATCAGGGGTATCACCTTGGTCAAGAGAATCCGGGGCGTCTGTGGCGTCCCGCCGGCTCCAGGGGAGTTGTCGATGGGCCACATACGCCCCACCTCGGTCGAGGTGGAGACGTCGCTGCATCTGGTCGCACCCGACGCTGTGGCGCTGCCCGTGAGAGCGAGCTTGCGCTACGACCCCACCGACCCGTACGCGGTGCATGTGCTGTTTCATCCGGACTCGTCCGGGACCGAGCCGGTGAGCTGGTCGTTCGCCCGGGAGCTTCTGGTCACCGGCATCGACGAGGCCGCGGGGATCGGAGACGTCCGGGTGTGGCCGTGGGCGACCCCTCGCGGCGAAGTGGTGGCGCTGGCCCTCTCCTCCCCTGACGGCAACGCCCTCTTCGAGGTGCAGCGCAGTGTCCTGGTGCGGTTTCTCCGGCGTACCTTCAGTGCCGTACCGCGCGGGCACGAGAGCGAGTACCTCGACATCGACACCGCGTTGGTACGGCTCTTCCAGCGCTGATCCGGCCCTCCCCGCACTGATCGCGACCGTGCGCCCCGACACCCGCTGACGCCACCGACCCTCGCTGACGCCACATTCGTCAGGCCAGGGGGCCGACCACATCCGTCGCCGCGCTCAGGATCTCCTCCAACTGTCCGGACACCGCCTCCAGTTGCGGTGCCATCTCGGCGTCGACCAGCATCGCCGGCACCTGGCTACGGATCACCTGGTGCACCGCACCGGTGGCCGGCCCCGGCTCGGCCGCGCCGGCACGCAGATCAATCCCCTGCGCGGCGCACAGCAACTCGACCGCCAGCACGGTACGGGTGTTGTCCAGCACCTCGTGCGCCTTGCGTACGGCGTGCCACCCCATCGAGACGTGGTCCTCCTGGTTCCCGGAGGTGACGATCGAGTCGACGCTGGCCGGATGGCAGAGCACCTTGTTCTCGCTGACCAGAGACGCGGCGGTGTACTGGGCGAGCATGAATCCGGAGTTCGTACCGGCGTGCGGGGCCAGGAACGGCGGCAGGCCACGCGAGGTGGCGGGGTCGAGTAGCCGGTAGACCCGGCGTTCGGAGATGCTGGCCAGCTCGGCGACCGCCATCGCCAACATGTCCGCGGCGAACCCGAGCGGCTGACCGTGGAAGTTGCCGGTACTCATCACCTCGTACCCGCCGGCGCCGTCGTCGACCACCACCGGGTTGTCCACCACCGAGCCGAGTTCCACCTCGATCACCCGGCGGCAGTGCGCCACCACGTCCCGGGCCGCACCGTGCACCTGAGGGGCACACCGCAGCGAGTACGAGTCCTGCACCGCGTGGTCGGAGTACCGGTGGCTGGCCAGCAGCGGGCTGTTCGCCAGCAGCGCCCGCAGGTTCGCCGCGCTGGCGAGCTGGCCGGGGTGCGGCCGGATGGCCTGCACCCGCTCGTCGTAGGCCCGGTCGGTGCCGAACAGCGCCTCCACACTCATCGCGCACGCCACGTCCGCGACCTTGGCGTACTGCTCGGCACGGTCGACAGCCAGCGCCAGTACCGCCTGCATCGGCTCCGTACCGTTGATCAGGCTGAGCCCCTCTTTGGGCTGCAACGTCAACGGCTCCAGGCCGTGCTCGGCCAGCACCTCGGCCGCGGGTCGCCCGGCCACCGGGTCCCCGGAAGCACGCAGCCGGCCTTCTCCGATCAGCGGCAACGCCAGGTGGGCGAGCTGCGCCAGGTCGCCGGATGCGCCCACTGACCCCTTGCTCGGCACCACCGGAAGCAGGTCCCGCGCCAACAGCTCCAGGAAACGCCGGGGCAGGTCGACCCGTACCCCGGAGATGCCCGCGGCGAGGGTACGGGCGCGCAGCAGCAACAGTGCGCGTACCACCTCGGGGGGCAGCGGATCACCCACGCCGGCGGCGTGGCTGCGTACCAGACTGAACTGCAGTTGGCTCAGTTCATCCGCAGGGATGTACGTGTCGGCGAGCGCACCGAACCCGGTGGTCACCCCGTACGCGACAGTCCCCTTCCGCACAGCGGACGCCACCACACCGCGGCTCGCGGCCATCCGCTTCTCAACGCTTGCAGCCAGCTCGACACGCGCACGGCCGTATCCGACGTCGAC
The DNA here is from genome assembly GCA_050701795.1 of Micromonosporaceae bacterium. Taxonomy (GTDB): domain Bacteria; phylum Actinomycetota; class Actinomycetes; order Mycobacteriales; family Micromonosporaceae; genus WHSM01. The sequence goes on along the minus strand of JBOGDK010000107.1, from coordinate 5,711 downwards.
CACGTCGTCGACCGTGAGCGCGTCTCCCGTCATCACCAGGACACGCATACGGCAGACAGTAAATGGCCGGCCGGCAACGCCTGCCACGGGGCACGCCGGAGCCGTACGCTGACGCGATGCGCCCAGGCGGTGTCTCACAGTCCCCGGTCGAGCGGGCCGAGGCCGATTCGTCTGTCTGGCGACCCGGTTGGTCGAAGTCACTGGCTGTGGTCTTCGCGAGCGCGGTGTTGCTCGGCACCGCCGGCTGCTCGGACAGCGGATCCGGGGCCGGCCCCGGATCGTCCAGGACGAGTTCCGCGACGCCTCCCACCATCACCCTGGCGTTCGCCGGCGACGTGCACTTCGCTGGCCGGACACTGGCCCTGCTCGACAACCCGGACACCGCGTTCGGACCGATCGCCAAGGACCTGTCGGCGGCCGACGTCTCGGTGGTCAACCTGGAGACCGCCGTCACCGACGGGGGTACGCCGGAGCCGAAGCAGTTCCACTTCCGTGCCCCGGCCAGTACGTACCAGGCCGTGAAGGCGGCGGGTGTCGACGCGGTGTCGCTGGCCAACAACCACGCGATGGACTACGGCGCCGACGGCCTGTCCGACACCATCAGGCACGCCTCCGACGCCGAGGTGCCCGTGTTCGGGGTGGGTCAGGACGCGGACGCGGCGTACGCCCCGTGGATCACCGAGGTGAAGGGGATCAAGGTCGCCGTCCTCGGGTTGAGCCAGATCCGGGAACTCTCGGAACGGTGGACAGCCGGCGCCGGCAAGCCCGGGGTCGCGATGGCGCACGACGTCGACCGCGCCGCGCGAGCGGTACGCGACGCGAAGCAGCAGGCCGACGTGGTGATCACGTTCCTGCACTGGGGTGAAGAGGGCAACGAATGCCCCACCGAACGGATGACCACCCTGGCGAAGGCGCTCGCCGACGCGGGAGCCACCGCGATCATCGGTACCCACGCCCATCTGCTGCAGGGCGACGGTTGGCTCGGCGACACGTACGTGGCGTACGGGCTGGGCAACTTCCTCTGGTGGCGGGACGACGCGTACTCCAACGACACCGGCATCACCAACCTCACCTTGAAGGGCACCTCGCTGGAGTCCGCGACGTTCGTACCGGCCCGGATTTCCGACACCGGCCAGCCGCTGGTCGCCGAGGGCGCGGAGGCCACCCGGATCACCGACAAGTACGCGGCACTCCGTGAATGCACCGGACTCGCGGACGCCCCGTGACCGGCGATTGGGGGTCGTGGCTGTCAAATCCGGCGACTGTGATGCTGTCTGCGGGTAGATTTCACGACACGCCCCACGGAAGCGGACCCCGGTTTGGCACTCGCTGAACCACTCGGCTACATTCTTGGGGCGCACCGGGAAACAACTCACGGTGAGTATGCGGACGTAGCGCAGTTGGTAGCGCATCACCTTGCCAAGGTGAGGGTCGCGGGTTCGAGTCCCGTCGTCCGCTCGGAAGCGGTGCCAACACCCGCGCACCGCCCATGCCGGCCCTTCGGGGTTTCGAACCGGCGGGATGGCCGAGTGGCTTAGGCAAGGGCCTGCAAAGCCCTGTACGCGGGTTCGATTCCCGCTCCCGCCTCGGGCGCTTAGCTCAGTGGGAGAGCACTTCCCTGACACGGAAGGGGTCACTGGTTCAATCCCAGTAGCGCCCACCAGCGACAACGGCCCGCCTCGATCTTGAGGCGGGCCGTTGTCAGCAGCAAAGTACCGCGGTACGCCGCCAACTCATCTAGCAGACGCGGAGAGTGCGGAGGGGTTCAGCAGCGACCGTCACAGTGCGCGTCGACTCCGGCGATGGCTCCGCGCTCGGGTTCTCCGGCGCGTTGCACGCCACTGAGCTCAAGCGAAGTCGAAGAGGTCGAGGACCGTCCAGCGCGGGCTGTGCATGGGAATGAGCAACGACGACAGTGGGCCCAGGACGAGGCCGGCGACTCCCGCCACAGCCCCGATCACGACAGCCGCGCTATCGCTCCGGTCCACGGCGGCGACCGCCGTGGCCACGCCCCAGGCGGCGAGGTATCCGCATGGCATGGTCAACAGCGCCGGCCAGAGACGACCGCGGCCCGCAACCGCCGTCATGATCATCACCACGCCGATGGCGCCGACGCCGGCGGTAATCGGGTACAAATCATGCTGGACGCCAACGATCGCGGCACAGATCGCAACAGCGGCCGGCACAACCAGGACGAAGGTCAGGAGGATGACCACGAAGTTCCCGAGGCGAGTACGCACGGTTTAGGAGAGTACTGACAGCCCACAAAGGCAGCTTCCAGCACCGGCATCAGAATCGGGCCGTCCATGTGAAGAAGCCGGGGCTACATCACCCCTGCGATCCCGAGCAAGGTGGCGGCCAGGGCGAGTAGTCCGCCGCCGATCAGGCAGGCCCAGCCGATGCCGCTGCCACGGCCGAGCGTCGAGTCGATCCGCGCCGTACGGGGATCCGCCGGGTCGTAGAGCACCGTGACCTGGTCGCCTTCGTGGGCTGGAGCGGGGTCCGTGCCGATGTCGGACGAGGTTTCCACGTCGCGCCCGTCGACCGTACGGAACCGCAGGATCGGGTAGTCGCTGCCGCGCCCGACCTCAGCACTCTGGTCGACCCGCATGCCGATGACCTCGCCCGGGACCCGCACTCCGACACTCGCCAGCTTGCGGGCACTGCGGACCAGGTACTGCCCGATCGCGGCGAACCCCACCCCCACGGCGACGAAAACTCCCGTGCAGAGGATGATCCCGATCGAGTTCGCCTGCATCCAGCCTCCACCCACGACACGACCTGGTCCAGCGGAATCTACCGCCGCCCCGATCGGGGATGCCGGGAAACCCCACCGGCACTGCCAGATCCAGTCCTCTGTAGACGCTGCACCGCGGTGGGGCGATCAACGTCCCCGCGAGTTGCCACCTAACCCGGCAGCAAGGTCGCCATGGGCTGCATCCACAGGTATTGCGGCCCGTCGATATAACTTCCCGATGGTGCGACCGCACCCTCTGTTGCTCTACGATCGCAGATTCCTATTGCCACCGAGGCAACTCGGCGGGACGATGCGCACTGTCAGATCGGAGTGATGTGGGCTGTACGCACGCGGAATCATGTCCCCTGTTCCCTCTGCTCAACGCGAGCTTCAGCGGCTGGCGCGACTACTACTGCGACACCGATGATCGATGGCTTGACTGTGCCCGGTACCAGATGGCGATGACAGGCCAGCGGGTGCCTATCACTCTGCTACCGAACGGGCACGAGGCACACCTGCTGGGCCAGGATTCCGGCACCGACCGGTCCATGGCCCCCGGACAGAGCCGCTCGTCCTGGCCACCGCCTGGTCAGGCGACCCAGCCGCCCCCCAGAGGTACGGCGACGCCGCAGTTCGGCCCCGGAACGGATCGGTTCGCACCACGGCCGACACCGATGCCGGAACGGCCACTCAGGCCGCCACCTCCCGCACCGTTCCCCCCACCCCCGGGAAACCCACACACCGGCGCGCCGCCCGCCGTGCGCCGTACGCCGAAGCGCCGCTGGTGGACCCGGCTGATCGATTGGATGTCAGACCCCGCATGAGCGACTACTGGCCCTGGTGGGCGGGAGCAATCGGCCTCGCCCTCGTCACGATCAACTACACCATCACCACAGACCGGTCCTTCGGCGTGTCCTCGGCGTGGGACCGGGTGCTCCACTGGCGCGCCGAACGCCGCATCGAACGGTTGGAGGCGCAGTTCACCGACGAACGTGTCCTCACCGAGGCCCTCGCCGTGGCAACCGCCGAGCACTTCGGCACCACACCGGCCACAGCGTCGCACGGCCAGGCACAGGAAGGCCGTCCCACCACCGCGCCGGCGGCGACGGGAAGAGCCACGGTCGCCAGCCAGCGCCAGGTTCCACTGCTCACCCAGGCCGCCCTGCTGCTTTCGATCCTGGTCGGCGGCTGGGTCGCGGCGGCCACCTCCGGCCGGTTCGAGCTTCGCTTCGACATGGGCGCGGGGTTCCGCGACATCGTCACCAGCGATCCGACCACCATGGTCGGTGTGTTGTTTGTCGGCGGTGTCCTCGTCGGCTTCGGCACCCGTCTTGCCGGAGGCTGCAGCTCCGGCCACGGGCTCAGCGGCTGCGGCCGGTTGCATCCGGTCAGCATCCTCGCGACCGCGGTCTTCTTCGGGACCGCCGTGCTGGTGTCATTCCTGCTGTGGAAGGTGGTCTGATGCGTACCCGAGGCGCACTGCTCATCACGAACATCATCACCGGGCTCGCCCTCGGCTACGTCGTCGCCAACATCGGATTCGCGGACTACGCGGAGCTGAACCGGATGTTCACCTTCCAGGATCTGCGGATGTTCTTCGCGTTCGCCGGGGCCGTAGGGATCATCGTGGTGGTCTTCGCGTTCATCCGGGTACGGCGTACCCCCGGGCGGATCCACAAGGGTGTGGTGCCTGGCGCGGTGCTGTTCGGCACCGGCTGGGCCCTTTCGGGTGGCTGCCCGGCGATTCCGATCGTCCAGGTCGGCAGTGGCTACCTCCCGGCGTTCGCCACGATCGCCGGTGTCGCTGTCGGCATCTGGCTCTGCCGCTGGGCAAACGCCAGGGTCTTCCACCTCGACCGCGGTTCCTGCGGGCTGTAACCGCGCGACGCCCCGAACCGGAACCCCCGTCCCGACTCATGGGCCGGGGGTTCCGTACCGCTCCGGTGAAAGCCTCCACCTGGGTACGGCATGGCGGCGGCGTACCGGTTACGGCGATCATGAAGGCCACGTCGGCGGAGGGGGTACGCGGTGACGCGGCTGAGGAGCGGGTTCGCCGTCGTCGTGCTGCTCACCACCGTCGCGGTGGCCAACGCCGACCAGCCTCTGCGCCGACCCGGACCCGTCAGCTCGGTGGACGACCTGGGCCCGATCCGTTGGGACCGCCGCATCCTGGGCCGGGACGGCGGAATGTCGGCCCGCTGGAAGGACACCACGATCTGGGTGTTCGGCGACACGTTCCTCAACGTCCCCGGCGCCGACGGTGACCGCTTCGCGGACAACACCAGCGCGGTCACCAGGGACCTCGACGCGAACGACGGGGTCTCACTCGTACCACCGAAGGGTTTGGAGCACCCCGACGGCGCGCACGTGCCGGGTGAGTACCTGCCGTTCTCGGATACCGAACGCGCCTTCAACGATCGCAACGATCCACACCGGTGCGGTACGCCGCAGCTCGGTGACTGCGGCACGCAGTACTTCCTCTGGCCCGGCCCGGTCGTGCCGGACCCGGCACGGGACCGGATCCTGTTCTTCCTGACCACCGGACGCCGGGGCGGGGCGATCGAGGGCTTCTCGGAGTGGGGCAGTTCGATCGCGGTGTGGGACGCGGCCACCAGGCAGACCACCCGACCGCCCGGCGGTACGACGTTCGGGCCGGACGAGACCCCGTACGCCACGATGGCGTTGACCGTCGGCGACACGCTGTACGCGTACGGGTGCGACCACCGAGGGATGTTCGTCTTCGACTGCCGGCTCGCCAGAGTGCCCCTGGATCGGGCGCTGTCCCGTGACGCATGGCGGTTCTATGCCGGGCACGGCCGGTGGAGCCCTGAGCGCCGCGCCGCGGTACGGGTGTTCCAGGGCGGCCACGCCGGCAGCGTGTTCTACAACCGCCACCTGGGCCAATACCAGGCGGTGTACGGGTACTCCACGGCGTACTACCGGACGGCGCCGCACCCCTGGGGGCCCTGGTCAC
>JBOGDK010000106.1:0-12889 GCA_050701795.1 Micromonosporaceae bacterium | reverse complement strand
GCACCCGGCCGTTCATCTGGACGAGGCTGGAGAAGCCCGCTGAGTTGCTGAGTCGTGGCGTTGCCAAGCTCGCGACGACTCTGAAGCGCCCCGGCACCCCGGCGTTCTTACGTAGGCTGAACCTGTCACCTCCCCCGCGCGACCCACACTGGCCCGGTCGCTTGAGGGAGAGTCGCCCAGCGCTGTGGTTGCTGTTGCGACCGTGGGTGCAGCACAGCGCCAAGGTGTGCCGACGTCGGCCGCATCTACCGGCCGAGCTCACGCTATTCCTCGCCTCGTTTGTCGGTGTCAATTCGCTCTGGGTAAGGGAGATACCGGATTCTTTCGAGCCGCCGTACTGGCTGCTTGGAGTGGTGTTCGTGCTGGCCGTACTGGTGATGGCGATTTTCGCATTCGCCACGGGGAGCGTCCTCGACGACGAGCCGGAACCGAAGTGGGAAGAGCCCGGGGACTTCCGGGAGCAGCGACCTGACGATCGGGTCCCGGGCTGACACGACCACCCGGCCGGTAGCCTCGCACAGTGTGAGCAACCTGCCGTGGGGCTTAGGATCGGCGACCGGGATCGGGTCGCTGCCGGGGACCGACATCGTCGAGGCGGTGAAGACGGTGCTCGGCGAACTGCCGGAGCTCCCGTACCTGCCCGAACTACCTGACCGGGGGCCCGGTGCGGACCTGATCGGGCGTACCGCCGGGTTCCTGGTGGACCTGCCGATCGAGCTGTACGCGGCGCGGTGGCGCCTCGCCTCACGCCCGGGGGTCGACCTGCGGCGTACCAACGACCTGCGGGAACGTGACCTGGACACGCTGACCGTCGCCGCCGACGGGTACGCCGGGCCCCTCAAGCTGCAGGCCGCGGGTCCATGGACTCTCGCGGCGGGGCTCGACCTGCCACTCGGGGGCCGGATCCTGCGGGATGGCGGCGCCACCCGGGACCTGGCCGAATCGCTGGCCGAAGGGCTTGCCGGGCACGTCGCCGAGGTGGTCGCCCGGATTCCGGGCGCGACGCCGTTGCTACAGCTCGATGAGCCGTCGCTGCCGTCGGTGCTCGCGGGCGGCATCCCGACCGAGAGTGGCTGGGGACGGTACCCGCCGGTCGAGGCGACCCTGGTGGAGCAGACCCTGCGGCACCTGGTCGAACGTGTCGGGGTGCCCGTGGTGGTGCACTGCTGCGCGCCTGGCGTACCGGTGGCGCTGCTGCGGTCAGCCGGGGCGGCGGGGGTCTCGCTCGACCTCGACATGTTTGATCTGGACTCCCCGAAGGCCATCGACCCGCTCGGCGAGGCGCTCGACGCCGGATTCGGCCTGTTCGCTGGAGTGGTGCCGACCTTGCCACCGTCCCCCGAGCCGGCCCAGGCGGCCGACCGGGTGCGTACCTTGTGGCGACGGTTCGGGTTTCCGCCCGAGCGGCTCCCCGGCCAGGTGGTCGTCACCCCCACGTGCGGCCTCGCCGGGGCGACACCCGAGTACGCCCGGCAGGCGTTGACCACCTGCCGCGAGACCGCACACCGACTGGCCGACGACCCCGGGTGAGCAGAAGGGTCCACACCGCCTGAACGGGGCCGCCCTGGTGGTGGACGACCCCGTCCGGCGCGCGGCGCACCCTAGGCCCTGTGTCAAAGCCCCACTGGCCGGCGGGGACTTTGACACACGGCCTAGTCGCGGGCGATCGGCTCCTGTAGTTCGGTCACCCACTCGCTCTGGTCGGCTGGGGCTGCCTTGATGTAGTACTCCCGCGCGAAGCCGGTGCCGCGGTAGCTGTTGGCCTGGATCCACTTGGCCAGAGCCCCGTACGTCGTCGACACCGCATCCATGGACCCGTGGTGTACCGCCGTGGCAGCCTCAGGGACCGACGGCAGATCGACGATCGCGAAGTCGTACTTCTCGCTGGGATCCGCGTTGACCGTCATTCCCGCGTGGACCAGGATCCCGCCGTCCGGCGCGTCCTCGTAGTACGCGATCGCAGGTCCGGTGATCTCGACGCCGGCTCGGTCCAGCCGTCCGCACAGCTCGTCGTAGAGCGGGCTGATGACGGGGCCGATGTCGGGCGGCTCGTAGCTGGCCGCGACGGCGGTCAGCTCTGCGACGCGTACCGCGGGAAGGCTCTTGATCTGGATCTCGACGGTGGGCATGCGCCCCTCCCTTTCGATGGCGGAGAGCCTCGCCTCGACCTGGCTGAGCTTGGCCGTGTCGGCGGCGATCCGGGTCGCCAGTTCGGCCCGGCGCAGCCGCAGCATCCCGCGTAGCTGCTCGACGCTGACCTGCTCATCGAGCAGTGTCGCCACCTGTTGCAGGGTGAACCCGAGGTCCTTGAGCGCAACTACGCGGTTCAGCTGGCTGAGCTGGTCAGCGGTGTAGAACCGGTAGCCGGACGCTGGGTCGACCTGGGCCGGTCGTAGCAGCCCGATCGTGTCGTAGTGCCGCAGCATGCGTATTGACACCCGGCCGTGCCTGGCGAAGTCTCCGATACTGAACATGACCCATCCCGGTGTAGGACCTGACACGGTGTCAGGGTCAAGTTTTACGCCCACGGTCGATCCTGGTGGGGACCCGGACGGATGTCGTACCGACTGGTTAAGTTCTGGGTGTGTCCGATGAATCGATCCCGCAGCAGCCCAGCGCCCAACAGCAGGCCGACGCCGGCGAGGAGCCGACACCGCAGGCCCGGGAGCGGCACCGTGAGCTGGCCGAGGAAGTCAACGACCACCAGTACCGCTACTACGTCCTGGATCAACCGACCGCCTCGGACGCCGAATACGACCGGCTGCTCCGTGAGCTGCAGGAGCTGGAGGAGCGCTATCCGGCGCTGCGCACCCCCGATTCTCCGACGCAGCGGGTGGGTGGCACCTACTCCACGCTGTTCACCGCGGTGGAGCACGCCGAGCGGATGTTCTCGCTGGACAACGCGTTCAGCGACGAGGAGCTGGGGGCATGGGCCGCCCGGGTGGAGCGCGAGGTGGGCGACGGTGTCAGCTACCTCTGCGAGCTCAAGGTGGACGGGCTGGCGATCAACCTGACCTACGCCAACGGCCGGCTGGTACGCGGCGCGACCCGGGGCGACGGGCGTACCGGGGAGGATGTCACGCCGAACGTACGCACCATCTCCGAGATCCCGGACCGGTTGCGGGCCAGCGACGAGTTCGGGGTGCCCGAGCTTGTCGAGATCCGGGGCGAGATCTTCTTTCCGGTGGCGAAGTTCGGCGAGCTGAATGAACAGCTCGTGGCGGCCGGGAGCAAGCCGTTCGCCAACCCACGAAACGCCGCGGCGGGCAGCCTGCGGCAGAAGGATCCCCGGGTCACCGCCACCCGGCCGTTGCGGCTGGTGGTGCACGGGCTGGGCGCCCGGCGGGGGTTCGAGCCGGCCGCGCAGTCGGAGGCGTACGAGGCGCTGCGGGCGTGGGGTCTGCCGATCAGCAAGAGCTGGAAAGTGGTCTCCTCGCTGGACGAGGTGCGGGAGTTCATCAGGTATTTCGCCGAGAACCGCCACGCTGTCGAGCACGAGATCGACGGCGTGGTGGTCAAGGTGGACCGGGTCGCGTTGCAGCGCCGGATGGGGTCGACCAGCCGGGCACCGCGCTGGGCGATCGCACACAAATACCCGCCTGAGGAGGTCAACACCAAACTAGTCGACATCCGGGTCAATGTGGGGCGTACCGGGCGGGTCACACCGTACGCCGAGCTGGAGCCGGTGCTGGTGGCGGGGTCCACCGTCGCGTTCGCGACGCTGCACAACGCCTCGGAGGTCGAGCGTAAGGGCGTACTGATCGGAGACACGATCGTGCTGCGCAAGGCGGGTGACGTGATCCCGGAGGTGGTCAGCCCGGTGGTGGACCTCCGGGACGGCGGCGAACGCGCGTTCGTGATGCCGACCCACTGCCCGGAGTGCGGCACCGAGCTGCACCGGGAGAAGGAGTCCGACGTCGACATCCGGTGCCCGAACAGCCGTACCTGCCCGGCGCAACTCCGGGAACGGCTGTCCCACCTGGCCGGGCGCGGCGGGTTCGACATCGAGGTGCTGGGATACAAGTCCGGTGCCGCGTTGCTGGAGTCCGGGGTGATCGCCGACGAAGGTGATCTTTTCGGGTTGGACGAGGCGGCGTTGCGGAAGTGCCCGTTCTTCGTCAACAAGGACGGATCGCTCGGGATTAACGGTGTGAAGCTACTGGCGAACCTGGAGGAGGTGAAGCAGCGGCCGCTGTGGCGGGTGCTGGTGGCGCTGTCGATCCGGCACGTCGGCCCCACCGCGGCGCAGGCCCTGGCGATGCAGTTCGGTTCGATCGAGCGGATCGCCACGGCCGGTCAGGAGGAGCTGGCCGCGGCGGAGGGCGTCGGTCCGACGATCGCCGAATCCATCGTGGACTGGTTCAGTGTGGACTGGCACCGGGCGGTGGTCGACAAATGGCGTACGGCCGGGGTACGTACGGCTGAGGAGCGCTCGGACGAGCCGCGGCCGCTGCAGGGGCTGACGATGGTGATCACCGGATCCCTGGAGACGTACTCCCGCGACGAGGCAAAGGAGGCGGTGCAGCGCCGGGGCGGCAAGGTGTCGTCGTCGGTGTCGAAGAAGACCGACTTCGTCGTGGTCGGTGAATCCCCCGGGTCCAAGCACGACAAGGCGCTGCAGCTCAAGGTGCCGGTGCTGGACGAGGACGGGTTCCGGGTGCTGCTGGAACAGGGGCCGGACGCGGCGCGAGGGGCGGCAAAAGTAGGGGAGTGACGCACCCCCACGTCACGGCGTAATGGGAGCCGAGATTGCGCCTACCTACCGTCACGCCTGGTCACGGATAGAGCACACATCCCGCGTGCGGGGTGGGTAGCCCGAACACCCCGCGCGATACTGCCCACAAGCACCGTCACCGCTGTCATGTGGCTTCGTTGCTCTGGGCGAACGGCGTGACGCCGCTGGCTCGGGCGGGCAAGGCGGTGCGCGAGAAGGTAGCACCCGGTCAGCCGGGCGCGAGCGGCGGCAGGAGGGGTGGATGCAGCCGACTGCGCTGAGAGACTCCGCGCCTTCCGAGCGTGTCTGGCGCTACTACGGTTACCTGACCTCGGTGGTGCTCGCCGGAATCCTCGTCACGGCGCCGTTCCTGACCACGATTCCGGACCAGATGAGCACCGCCCCGGCCGTGTTCTGGTTGATGGTGACGATGGCCCTGGTGGCCGATACCCGGCCGTTCGTGACTCCCGGGCCGCGACAGTCCGCCGCGGTCTACCCGTCGGTGTGTTTCACGTTCGCGATCATGCTGATCTGGGGGCTCGGCGTCGCTGTGGTGGTGCAGTCGATCGCGGTCGCGCTGCACGCCTGGCTGCATCGTCGTTCCTTGGTGCGTACCGGGTTCAACATCGGCCAGTACGCCGTGTCCTTCGGCGTCGCGTACGGGCTGCTCGCCGGGCTCGGTGGGGTGCCGTTCCTACCCGTCGGCAGGCACCAGGTGGTGGTCGTGGTGATCGCCGCGGTGGGCTGGTTCGCCACCAGCCACGTACTGGTCGCCACCGTGATCTGGCTCAGGTTCGGGGGCAGTTGGGGGCGGATCGCACGACGTTCGGCCGGGTACGAGGCGCTGTCCTGGATCGGGTTGCTGCTGCTGGCGACCGTCCTCGCGGTCGCCGCCGTGCACAGCCCCTGGTCGGTGCCGTTGGTGGTGGTACCCCTGTACGCGGTGTACCGCACCGCCAAGCTGTCCCTGCAGCAGGAGCAGCTCGCGATGCTGGATCCGCTCACCGGTCTGGCGAACCGCAAAGCGCTGCAGGTGCGGATCAACGAGCAGATCACCGAACACCAGGAACGGATCGCCGCGCAGCGCCGGCGGTCGCCGGACTTCTCGGGATCGGGTGCCTCGGCGCCGGACGGCGTGGAGCCGGGTGCCTCGGGGGCGGGCGACGTGGGCGTGGAGCCGGGCGGCGCCTCCGGTGCCGCGGCCACAGCGGGAACCGCCGACATCCGGTCCGGCTCGGTCACCAAGGCCGGCTCGGTCACCAAGGCCGGGCTCGCCCTGCTGCTCCTTGACCTTGACCGGTTCAAGGAGGTCAATGACACCCTCGGGCACGGGGTCGGGGACCGGCTGCTGGTGGAGGTGGCGCGTCGGCTCTCCCAGGCGGTCAATCCGGGGCATACGGTGGCACGGCTGGGGGGCGACGAGTTCGCGATCATGGCGCCCGGTATGGGTGCCGCTGAGGCACTGCAGTTCGGCCGCCGGATCGGTCGGATGCTCTCCGAGCCGGTCCAGCTCGACGGGATGCCGCTGGACGTACACAGCTCCATCGGTGTTGTCAGCTATCCCGATCAGGGCGATGACTACGCGTCACTGATGCGCCGGGCCGAGGTGGCGATGTACCAGGCGAAGTCCCGCGGTGACACGGTCGCGGCGTACCTGCCGGAGGCTGACCAGCATTCGGCAGCTCGGCTCGGTCTGCTCGGCGAGCTCCGTCGCGCACTGGAGTCTCCTCGCGCGGCCGGAATCGAGCTGTACTACCAGCCCCAGGTGGCGATCGCCTCCGGTGAGGTGGTCGCGGTCGAGGCGCTGCTGCGCTGGAAACACCCCGAGCGTGGGTACGTCGATCCGGAGCAACTGATCCGGGTCGCCGAGCACAGCGCCGTGATGCGCCTGCTGACCTTCCACGTGCTCAGTGAGGTGATCCGGCAACTGGCCGAGTGGGCCGCCGACGGGCTGACCGTACGGGCAGCGGTGAACGTCAGCGTGCGGGACCTTCACGCTCCGGACTTCGCTGACCACCTCGCGGAGCTGCTCACCCGGCATCGGGTGGCCGCATCCCAGGTCCAGTTGGAGATCACCGAAGGCGCCCTGATGGCCGATCCGCGCCGGGTGCTCGCCACCCTGCAACGGCTCGACGAGTTGGGAGTCACGCTGAGCCTGGACGACTTCGGCACCGGCTACTCCTCGCTGCTGCACCTGCGCCGGCTGCCGTTGACGGAGGTCAAGATCGACCGCTCGTTCGTCACCAGAATGGCGACCGACGACGACGACGCGTCGATCGTACGGTCGATCATCGAGTTGGCCAGTGCGCTGGGGCTGCGGGTGGTGGCCGAAGGGGTGGAGGACGAGCGGACCTGGCGCCGGCTCGCCGCACAGGGTTGCCACATCGCCCAGGGCTGGTTCTACGCGCGTCCGATGCCGGCGAGAGACCTTCCGGCCTGGCTGACCCGGTACCGTCCGCCCCGTCCACTGCACGCGGTCGCGGAGTCGACCACCTGACAGGCGCGCCACCCGACCTGACCGGCATGCCACCACCTGACAGGCACCCGGCAGGCACGTCGGCCCACCTGAGAAGCACACCGACCCACAGGTCCTGATGGGTTGGGGTTGCACGGTGGTGCTAGTGTCCGGCGCCGCATCTCATTCACATTTCCTGAAAGGAACGTGATGGCGACCAACACCGCCACCGTCAACGCCACCGGCACCAAGTCGTGGCTCGTCACCACCCTGCTCTGCTTCTTCCTCGGAAGCCTCGGGGTGCACCGGTTCTACGTAGGCAAGATCGGTACCGGCATCCTGATGCTGGTCACCATCGGTGCGTTCGGCATCTGGACGCTGATCGACTTCATCATGATCTTGATCGGCAAGTTCACCGACAAGCAGGGCCTGGAGCTGCAGCGCTGACCCAGCCCGCGACACGGCCCGCCACGACATGTCGTGGCGGGCTGTTTCGTGTCCGGCGGTCCGGTCGGCCTCGGGTGATCCGGCCGCCGGGTATCGGGCGACCGCAGTTGATGCCCCACGGGGGTTCGGGTGGCCGACCATCGGGGCCTGGGCTGCTGCGCGCCAGGCACGATGCGACACACTGGAATACCCCGCGGTGATGGTGCGGAGGGGACATAGACTCTCCTCGGTCGCACGTACCACCGTGAGGAGTTCGAAGATGCCCGCCATCTCCCGCGAGGAGGTCGCGCACCTGGCGCGTCTCGCGCGGCTCGCCGTCACCGAATCGGAGCTCGACACCTTCTCCGGTCAGCTCGATGTGATCCTGCAGTCGGTGGCCCGGGTGGGTGAGGTGGCAGCCGACGACATCCCGCCGACCTCGCATTCGGTGCCGTTGACCAACGTCTTCCGGGACGATGAGCCGCGTCCCGGCCTGACCCAGCAGGAGGCACTGGCGGGCGCCCCGGACACCGCCGAGGGTCGGTTCCGGGTGCCGAGGATCCTGGACGAGGAGGCGTGAGCATGACGTCGGTCGAACTGACGCGGCGTTCGGCCGCCGAGCTGTCGGCGCTGCTGGCGAACGGCGAGGTCACCGCGGTCGAAACGACCCAGGCCCACCTTGACCGGATCGACGCGGTGGACTCCACGCTGCACGCGTTCCTGCACGTCGACGCCGACGGTGCCCTGGCCGCGGCCCGCGAGGTGGACTCCCGGCGGGCGGCCGGTGACGAGCTGGGGCCGCTGGCCGGCGTACCGATCGCGGTGAAGGACGTACTCGCCACGAAGGGCGTACCGACCACGTGCGGGTCGAAGATCCTCGAAGGCTGGGTCCCGCCGTACGACGCCACGCTGGTGGAACGGCTCAAGGCAGCCGGAATGCCGATTCTCGGCAAGACGAACATGGACGAGTTCGCGATGGGCTCCTCCACGGAGTACTCGGCGTACGGGCCGTCGTACAACCCGTGGGACACCAGCCGGATCCCGGGTGGCTCCGGTGGTGGTTCCGCGGCGGCGGTCGCCGGCTACGAGGCCTCGCTCGGGATCGGCACCGACACCGGTGGTTCGATCCGGCAGCCCGGCGCGGTCACCGGCACCGTCGGCTCGAAACCCACGTACGGCGGCACCTCCCGGTACGGGCTGGTCGCCTTCTCCTCGTCCCTGGACACCCCGGGCCCGGTGGCCCGTACGGTGCTGGACGCGGCACTGCTGCACACCGTGCTCGCCGGGCACGACCCCCGGGACTCGACCAGCATCCCGCAGCCGGTGCCGCCGGTGGTCGAGGCGGCCCGGCAGGGCGCGGACGGTGACCTGCACGGCGTGAAGGTCGGTCTGGTACGCGAGTTCGCGGGGGAGGGCGCCGAGCCGGGCGTGGTGGCGGCCTTCCACGAAGGGGTGGAGCGGCTGACCAAGCTGGGTGCCGAGGTGGTCGAGGTGTCCTGCCCGCACTTCGAGTACGCGCTGCCGGCGTACTACCTGATCGCGCCGAGTGAGTGCTCGTCCAACCTGGCCCGGTTCGACGGCGTCCGGTACGGGCTGCGGGTCGGTGACGACGGCACCCGGCCACTGGAGGAGGTCATGTCCGCCACCCGGGAGGCCGGCTTCGGGCCCGAGGTGAAGCGGCGGATCATGCTGGGCACGTACGCGCTGTCAGCCGGCTACTACGACGCCTACTACGGCCAGGCGCAGAAGGTGCGTACCTTGATCACCCGGGACTTCACCACGGCGTTCGAGGAGGTGGACGTACTGGTGTCGCCGACCACGCCGTTCGTGGCCTTCGAGCTCGGGGCGCGGACCGCGGATCCGTACCAGATGTACCTGGCCGACCTCTACACCATCCCGTCGAACCTGTACGGCGGGCCGGCGATCTCCGTACCGTGCGGGCTCTCCGGCGGCCTGCCCGTCGGCTTCCAGGTGATGGCGCCGACGATGGCCGACGACCGGATGTACCGGATCGCCGCCGCACTGGAGTCCGCCACCGGTCAGCTCACTCCTCCGGAGCTGTCATGAACGCACCGGTCCGCACCCTTCACGTCGCCACGGGAGACCTGACATGACCCAGACCCAGCCCCGGTACGACCAGAAAGCCCAGTATCAGCAGGTGGTCTCCGGTCTGCTGCAAGGTGAGCAGGTGATCGCGGTGTACGACGCGGTCGGCGTCGGTACCGGATTCATCGGACTCACCGACCGGCGGGTGGTGCTGCAGGACAAGTCGTTCGTCGGGAAGCGGGTGGCGATCACGTCCATCCCCTACTCGAAGGTGACGGCGGTGTCGGTGGTCAGCAACAAGTCCTGGGCGGGCAGCTTCTTCAGCTCCGGCAACATCGCGATTCACGTCGGCCAGCACACCTACGAGGTGGAGCTGCGCGGGGTGGACAAGACGCAGCACCTACACAACGTGATCCTGCACTACGCGGCGGGGAAGTGAGAGGCGCACCGATGAGTACCGCAACGCTGTCCTTCGACGACGTGCTCGCCCGGTACGAGCCGGTGATCGGCTTGGAGGTGCACGTCGAGCTGGACACCCGTACCAAGATGTTCTGCGGCTGCCGTACCGGGTTCGGCGCTGAACCGAACACCCAGGTGTGCCCGGTGTGCCTCGGGCTGCCCGGCAGTCTGCCGGTGGCCAACCGGGCCGCGATCGAGGCGACCATCCGGATCGGGCTGGCGTTGCACTGTGACATCGCCGAGTGGTGCCGGTTCGCGCGGAAGAACTACTTCTACCCGGACATGCCCAAGGACTTCCAGATCAGCCAGTACGACGAGCCGCTGTGCACCGACGGCTACCTCGACGTCGAGGTCGACGGCGAGACGGTACGGGTCGGCATCGAGCGGGTGCACCTGGAGGAGGACACCGGCAAGACGCTGCACATAGGAGGCCGGACCGGGCGGATTCATGGCGCCACCGAGTCGCTGGTGGACTACAACCGGGCCGGGATCCCGTTGGTGGAGATCGTCACCAAGCCGATTCCGGGTACGGCTGCGCTGGCGCCTGCCGTGGCGCGGGCGTACGTCACCGAGCTGCGGGAGACCGTGAAGTCGCTGGACGTCTCCGACGTACGGATGGAGCAGGGCTCGATGCGGTGCGACGTCAACACGTCGCTGAACCGCCCGGACGAGCAGTGGGGCACCCGTACCGAGACCAAGAACGTCAACTCGCTGCGCAGCGTGGAGCGGGCGGTACGCAGTGAGATGCTGCGGCAGGCTTCGGTTCTGGATGCCGGGGGCACGATCACCCAGGAGACCCGGCACTTCAGCGAGGAATCTGGTGACACCAGGGCCGGACGGAGCAAGGAGACCGCCACCGACTACCGGTATTTCCCGGAGCCGGATCTGGTGCCGATCGCACCTGACCCGTCCTGGGTCGCCGAGCTCAAGGCGAGCCTGCCGGAGCCGCCGGCGGAACGCCGCCGCCGACTGCGGACCGAGTGGGGCGTCTCCGAGCACGACATGCGGTCGATCCTGAACGCCGGAGCGGTGGAGCTGATCGAGCAGACGGTCGCCGCCGGGACCAGCCCCGACGCCGCCCGCAAGTGGTGGCTGGGGGAGTTGTCCCGGCGGGCGAACGAGTCCGGGACCGACCTGGCGTCGCAGCCGGTCACCCCGCAGCAGGTGGCGGAGCTGCAGGGCCTGATCGACGAGGGCAAGTTGAACGACAAGCTGGCTCGTACCGTGCTGGACGGGGTGTTGGCAGGCGAGGGGTCTCCGGCGCAGGTGATGGCGGATCGGGGCCTGGAGGTGGTCTCCGACACCGGGGCGCTGGATGCCGCGGTCGACGAGGCGATCGCCGCCCATCCGGACGTCGCGGACAAGATCAGGGACGGCAAGGTCGCGGCCGCGGGAGTTCTCGTGGGTGCCGTCATGAAGGCGACCAGGGGGCAGGCGGACGCCAAGACCGTACGCGAGTTGATTGTGTCCAAGCTCGGAACGGATTCTTAGACACCCCTTGGTTTCGGCCGGCTGCGTACGGGTATTGCCCGGTTCTCAGCCCGCTGGCGGCTGGGTAACGGTGGGTAATTTGGGCCCTACGCACTGCGTGCGGGGGTAATCCGGCCTGTTTTCTGGCTGCTGGCGGCGCGGAACTTGGCGATCGGTGCCCGTCGCGCTAGTATCTTGTCCGCAAGATCAACACCGTCCGATTGGCTCGCAGTTCTTCGTTATGCGTAGCCTGGCGCTCGCGTTCTGTGAGCTGCTTCTCACGAGATTTTGTGCGCATGGCCACGACGTTGCGTGCTCATGAACCGGCGGAAACCCGGATGGATCCTCAGGTGCGCGACTACCCTCCGGCGTTTATCCCTGGGGCCAATTCCCTGGTTGCCGGCAGGTCCTCTGTCAGGATGGCGGAGCTTTTGCCATCCAACTCGGAGGACGAACGTCTTGCCTACTGGTTCATTCGGCCAGCGGCGGCGCGACCGCACCTGGGTCGCGAACCCGCGGCAGTACCTCGCACGTACCCTGCACTTCCTTTCCCGCCCGTCCACATGGGGCCGGCACCGCGAGCCGGCGTCAAGCTGGGTGTCGCCCCGCGCTGCGGTCGCCGTGGCGCTCGTGGCGATGCTCGGCCTGCTGGCACTCCTGGGCGGTGGCCTGGCCGACCAGCCAGCGAAGACCGATTCCGCGTCCGGCAGCAAGTCGATCACCCGGGACGGACAGGCCGACCGCGGATCGGACGAGCGGGCATCCCGCCGCGACCGACCGGAAGGCCGGAGCGCCAAGACGCCGCCGGACTCGGCGACGAAGGCGAAGCCCGCACCCCCCAAGGCGAAGCCGAAGCCCAAGCGCAAGCTGTCCTGGGTGGTCCCCACCAGCAACTTCCGCGTCTCGTCCGGTTACGGCGCGCGCTGGGGCAAGACCCACCACGGGCTCGACTTCGCCGCGCCGATGGGCACCAAGATCGTTTCGGCGAACCCCGGTGTGGTCTCCATGGCCCGGCCGCACGGCGGGTACGGCAACGCCGTCGTGGTCAGCCACGGTCACGGCATCCGCACCCTGTACGCCCACAACTCGAAGCTGCTGGTCAAGCCCGGGCAGCGGGTGAAGGCCGGGCAGCCGATCGCGCTGCTGGGCAGCACCGGGCACTCCACGGGCCCCCACCTGCACTTCGAGGTGCACCACAACAACCACGCCGTGGACCCGCGGCCGTGGTTGGCGCAACGCGGCCTGCACCTCTGACAGGCGACCTGCACCCCTGACAGGTGGAGCCGCTGTCGCGGGAGCCGAACCGCTCCCGCGACAGC
>JBOGDK010000105.1:0-12952 GCA_050701795.1 Micromonosporaceae bacterium | reverse complement strand
CGGCGCGTACCGCGTGCTGCGCCTCGGTGCCGCGCCCGGTGGCCCGGCTGTCCCGGGCCAGGCAGCGACCGTCGACGCCCCGCAGCGCCGACTTTACGGTGGTGCCCCCGACGTCGACGGCGATGACGACCTCGCCGGGTCCGTCCCCGGTCATGCCCGGGGGATGGCGGCCACGGCGGCGACCACGGCGGCGACCGTCTCGGTACAGGTCGCGGTGCGGGTCCCTGGGTCGTACTCGGAACCGCCGGTACGGCTGGCCGACGGTACGGTCCGCTGCGCGCGCAGGTGGATCTCGCGGGCGCCGGTGGCCCGTACCACGGCTGCGGCGTTGCCAGCGCGGACGCCACCGGCCACGACGACACCGACCTCATCGGAGGCGAGGCGCACGAGGTCGGCGAGGACGTTCAAGTGCCGCACCGCGGGGCCCCCGCCGCCGGAGGTCATCACCTTGGCGACCCCGAGAGCGGACAGCCGCGCCAGCGCCGCGGGCTTGTCCACGATGGCGTCGAAGGCCTTGTGGAACGTCACCGGAGCGCCGTCGCAGGCGGCAACGAGTCGTCGGATCGCCGTCTCGTCCACAGCGCCGCCCGGAGTCAACGCTCCAAGGGTGAATCCCAGACCGCCAGGCGGGACGTGGCTGCGTACCGACTCGATGTCGGCCACCATCACGTCGAGTTCGGACGGCGAGTAGACGAAATCGCCGGGGCGCGGTCGTACCAGCACCTGAAAACCCAGGTCCGGGGCGGTACGGCGGGAGTGCCGCAGGAAGCCGGGGGTGGGTGTGGTGCCGCCCTCGGAGAGTCCGGCGCACAGCTCGACACGGTGCGCTCCGCCCGCGGCGGCAGCCGCGGCGCCGGCCACGTCGTCGACGCAGATCTCGACCCGGATCACCGGGCGGTCCCGTTCCGGACGGCTCCATGCCGGGCGGCTCCGTGCCCGGTAGTCCCGTTCCGGGTGGCCGCGGCCACCGCCTGTGCCAGGTCGTGGCCGAGCGAGATCCCGCCTACCCGCTTCTCGCCGCCCAGCACCGGCAGGTCCGTCAGGTCACGGGCTGCGGACACGTCGACGCCGGCCGCCTCCAGGGCCGCCAGCGCGATCAGGGTGGTGGCTCTCGGGTTGCCGTCGGACACCTTCACCGCGACCGCTTCCCCGCTGGCCGCGGCCATCGCGATGACTCCTTCCGCGCCGCCCTTCGCGAGCAGCCCGGGCACCAGCCGCATCGCGTCGGAGTTCTGGTGCGGGGCGCCGCCGACGAAGAACGGGTGGCCGCGCATCGCCGCGGCGACGGCGGCGTCGGCTGACCCGGCGGGCGCCACGGCCAGCCGGTGGAACGCCCTGGCCAGTCCCCGTACGGTCACCCCGTACAGCGGTGCGCCGCAGCCGTCGACGGTCACGTGCCGGACGGGTTCGGCGGTGGCCTGCCGTACCGTGTCCGCGACGTGCCGCTGCAGCGGATGTTCCGGGTCGAGGTAACCGGCGACGTCCCAGCCGTTGCGGGCACATGCAAGGAGCATCGCCGCGTGCTTGCCCGAGCAGTTCATCCGGATCCGCTCGGGTCCTCCGCCGGCCCTGAGCAGGGCATGCCGGGTGGCCTCGTGCTCGGGCCAGTCCGGTGGGCAGCCGAGCGCGTCAGGATCCAGGCCGGCCCGCTCCAGCAGCCTGCGTACCACCTCGACGTGCCGGTCTTCGCCGGTGTGGCTGCCGGCGGCGACCGCGAGTTCTTCGTCCGCGAGCGACGCCCCCGCCGTCAGGCAGGCCAGCGCCTGCAGCGGCTTGACGGCCGACCGAGGCAGGATCGCCGCTGCGGCGTCCCCGAGTGTGAGCAGGTCTGCGCCGCCGGGTCCCAGGACGGCGACGGTGCCGTGGTGACGGCTCTCCACGAAACCACCGCGTCGTATGACCGCGAGCTCGGGCACGCTCACTTCTCCCCGGCGGTGGCGGTTGCCGGACGGCGCGGCGGCGCTGCCACAACGCCGGGTGCGACGGCGGCCGGGTCGGGGGCGTCGGCGCGCCTGCGCAGGTGGTTGGCGAACCCCGAGAGGCCGCCGTTGACGATCAGGTAGATCACGGTGACGACGACGTAGGTCTGGATCAGCAGCCGGTTGTACGAGGTCAGCACCTGGGCGCGGTAGAGCATCTCGGTGAACGCGACGACGTACCCCAGGGACGTGTCCTTGAACAGGCTGACCAGTTGGCTCACCAGGGACGGGAGCACGGTACGCAGCGCCTGCGGCAGCACCACGGCCCGAGTCACCTGGTACCGGCGCAGGCCCAGACTCAACCCGGCCTCCACCTGCCCCTTGGGAAGGCTCAGGATGCCGGCCCGTACGATCTCCGCGATCGCCGCCGAGTTCGCGATCGTGAGCGGGATGGCCAGTTTCCACAGCACGTCGGGGTTCACCCCGTACGCCGGCAGCGCGAACAGCATCACGTAGATCAGCAGCAGCACCGGCACCGTACGGAACACCTCGATGAAGCCGGTGGCCGGCCCCCGTACCCACCTGAGGTGGCTGGTACGGGCCAGCGCCAGGAGCACACCGAGCGGGAACCCGAGCACCCCGACGACCGCCGCGGCCTGCAGTGTCCCGGCGAGCCCGACCAGCAGGTAGCGCGCGATGTCGGCGGACAGGAACGGCAGCCACCGGTCCGCGTCGAGTTGCCCGTGGCTGCCGAACTGCCAGAGCGCCAGCGCGACGAGGCTGAGTAGCAGGGCGCCGCTCAGCGCCGAGGCGATGCGGGTGTTGCGGACCGTACGGGGCCCTGGTACGTCGTACAGGTAGCTCAGCTCGTGCTTCACCGGTGGACCGCCACCTTCTTCTCCAGCCGACCGGTGAGCACGCCGATCCCGAGCGCCATCGTCATGTAGAGCAGACCGACGGCGACGTAGATCGTGATCGGTTGGGCCGCCTTGGTGTTGACGTTGTTGGCGGCGCTGGTCAGCTCCACCACCCCGACCGTGGCGGCCAGCGCGGTGTTCATCAGCAGCGCGATCAGCACGTTGCCGAGCGGCTGGACCACGGCGCGCAACGCCTGCGGCACCACCACCGCGCGGATCACCTGGGAGAACCGCATGCCCAGTGCCCGCGCCGCCTCGATCTCTCCCGGTGCGACGGTGTTGACGCCGCTGCGTACCGCCTCCGCCACGTACGCCCCCTGGTAGACGACGAGGACGATCACGACGCTGGTGCCCAGCGGCATGATCAGTCCCGCGTCGGGGAGCGCGAAGACGGCGAGCAGCAGCAGCGCCAGCAGCGGCACGTTGAGGAAGTACTGCACGTAGAGGAAGGCGGCGGTACGCAGCACCCGGATCGGGCTGATCCGGGTGACCGTCACCAGCACCCCGACGACCAGGGCGCCGACCGAGGAGACCACAGCGATCAGCAGGGTCGTCCCGAGGGCCGCGAGGATCAGGTCCCCGTGCTCCAGCAGGGCGCGCATCGATCTTCTCCTTCCGCCTTCCTGCCGGCGTCACGATCCGGGAACGGAGCCGATCTCCGGGGGCTTCGGGGCCTTCGAGTCCACGGCGGTGCCGATGGAGTCCTGCCAGGCCTTCTTCCACTGGCCGCCCTTCTGGACCTTCCGCAGCCAGTCGTTGACGAACGTCTTGAACTCCGGCTCGTCGGGTGGCAGCCCGATCCCGTACGGCTCCTCGGTGAACGGCTGGCCCACCACCTTGAGGTCGGAGTTCTTGGCGGCGTTGGTGGCCAGCAGCAGGTAGTCCTGGACGTACGCGTCGCCGCGGCCCTGCGTCAGCGCCTGGACGGCCTGTGGGTCGGTGCCGAAGGTGACGACCTTCGCGCTGGGCTGGTGCTCGGGCACCGCCTCCACGGCCGGGGTGTTGGCGCCCACGATGACCGTCTTGCCGCCCAGATCGTCGACCCCCTTGATGTCGGTGTTGTCGGCCGGTACGGCCACGGCGAGCCCGGACATGAAGTACGGGCCGGCGAACGAGACCTGCTTCGCCCGTTCCTCGGTGATCGTGTACGTGTTGAAGACGACGTCGACGGTGCCGTTGCGCAGCAGCGCCTCCCGGGTCTCGGAGGCGGGCGGAACGATCTTCACCTTCGGCTTGCCGATGATGTATTTGGCGAGCAGCTTGGCCAGGGTGATGTCGAACCCTTCGACCTTGTCGGGGTTCGTGGGGTCCTGTTGGGACAGCAGTGGTGCGTCGAGGGCGGCAGCGACGGTGAGGACGCCGTCCTTGCGGATCTTCTCCATCACCGATCCCTTGGTGATCAGCGAGTCGTCCGCGACGGGCGCGCCGTCGACGTTGGTGCCGGCGGCGGCATCGCCTCCGCCACCGCCGGAGCCACAGGCGGTGAGCGCGAGGCAGAGTGCCGCGAACGCCCCCACGGCTGCGGCGAGGCGCCCCCTGGTGCGGGTCCGGGTCATTGTGGTTCCTTCCGTTGGGGGTTCAGTGGGACATGACGGAGTCGAGGAACGCACGGGCGCGCTCGCTGGACGGGTTGTCGAAGAACTGCTCTGGTACGGCCTGCTCGACGATCTGCCCGTGGTCCATGAAGACCACCCGGTCGGCGGCCCGGCGGGCGAAGCCCATCTCGTGGGTGACGACCACCATCGACATCCCGTCGCGCGCCAGTGACGTCATGACGTCGAGCACCTCGTTGACCATCTCCGGGTCCAGGGCCGAGGTCGGCTCGTCGAAGAGCATGATCTTCGGGCTCATGGCGAGGGCCCGGGCGATGGCGACCCGTTGCTGCTGACCGCCGGACAGCCGCGACGGCCGCTTGTGGGCCTGGTCGGCGACCCCGACGCGGTCGAGCAGCCGCTTCGCCTGTTGGCGGGCGTCGGCCCGCCCGGTGCCGCGTACCAGGACCGGCGCGAGGGCCACGTTGTCCAGCACGGTCAGGTGGGAGAACAGGTTGAAGGACTGGAACACCATCCCGACATCGGCGCGCAGCCGGGCGAGGTCGCGGCCTTCGAGCGGCAGCGGCTCGCCGTCGACGGTGATGGCGCCGGAGTCGATCGGCTCCAGCCGGTTGACGGCGCGGCACAGGGTCGACTTGCCGGAGCCGGAGGGGCCGACGACGACCACCACCTCCCTGTGCCGTACGTCGAGGCTGACGTCTCTGAGGACGTGGAGATCGCCGAAGTGCTTGTTGACGTGGCGCATCCGCAGCACGGGGACGTCTGCCGCGTCGTGCTCCTCTGTCATGCGTCCTCCCGCCGCCTTCGTCTCCAGGTTCGGCTTCCGTTCCATCGATGGTCACCGTAAGCTAAGTGTCTTAGATCAAGAAATGGATATGCTTACTCCAAGTTCAGAGAAAGTCCGGGGACGAGTGGAGGTGTCCGTTGACAGGTGAGCCGTCCCGGGCCGGCGACGTGCTCGCCCTGATCCGAGCCGGAGCCGCCACCTCCCGGGCCGACGTGGCCCGGCTGGTCGGGGTGTCCGCGTCCACCGCGTCGGCGCGGGTGGAGAGTCTGATCCGCCGCGGGATGGTTCGGGAGGACGGCGACGGCCCGTCCCGGGGCGGCCGGCGGCCGCGCCGCCTGCTCCTGGAGCCCGGGCTGGGTACTGTCGCGGCGCTCGACGTGGGAGCCGACTCGGCGACGATCGCGCTGGCCAACGCCGCCGGGGAGCAACTGGCGTCGCGGCAGGTCCCGATCCGGCTCGCCGACGGGCCGGAGGCGGTGCTGGGCGTACTGAGCCGGCAGCTGGACCGGATGCGGGATCCCGGTACGGCCAAGCTGCTCGCCGCCTGCATCGGGGTGCCGGGCCCGGTCGGCCCGGCCCGCGACGTGCTGGTGGCCGCTGCCCGGATGCCGGGGTGGAACGGAGCCGACGTCCGGGCCCTGGCGCAGGCCAGCCTCGGGGTGCCGACCATCGTGGAAAATGACGCCAACCTGGTGGCGCTCGGCGAGCGGGCGCTGCACCGTAAGCGGGTCGGTGACCTGGTGGCGGTGAAGGTGGCCACCGGAATCGGCTGCGGGGTCGTGGTGGGTGGCAGGCTGCATCGCGGCGCGGACGGCATGGCCGGCGACATCAGCCACACCGCGGTCCCGGGCGCTCCCGCGACTCCGTGTTCCTGCGGACGTACCGGCTGCCTCGACGTCGTGGCCAGCGGCTCCGCCGTACTGGAGGCGATTCGGGATTCCGGCGTCGAGGTGGCCGGCGTGGACCAGCTGCTGCGCCTGGTGAACGACGGTCACCCGGTCGCGACGAACCTGCTCCGCGGCGCGGGGGAGCGGATCGGCGCCGTACTGGCCACCGTGGTCAGCTTCTTCAACCCCTCGGTGCTGGTCCTGGCCGGCCAGGTGAGCAGGTCACCGGCGTTCGTCTCCGCGGTCACCTCGACCGTCTACGGCTCGTGCTTGCCGGCGACCACCACCGCGCTGGAGATCGTGCTGAGCGAGGACAGCACCCGTTCGAGTCTGCGGGGTGCCACCGGGCTGGCGTTGGATGGTGCCTTCGCCGACGAGAACCTCGCCCGCCTGCTGGCGTCGGGGGCGCGATGACCCCTCGGCCGGCTCACATGTCTTGCGTACTTCTCAGATGTGGTGGGCCTGGTCTGCGCCTGGGAGAAGGGCGGCCTGACCCCCAGCAGTCGATCCCCCGATCAGCCCCGCCAGCATCGCCCGTACGGGCACGGAACGTAGTCGCCCGGCCACTCCCGTCCTGGTTGCCCGCCACCTAGCGTGCCGGGTAAGGGGGGCGAGATGTTCAACAACCGGTCCAACGACAGGCGACGTATGAACGGCGGGCAGGTACGTGAAGCGCTGGAGCGGTACGCCGAAGCCCGTCGTGAACTGACAGTCGCGACCAGGGACCTGCATCAGGCAGAGCTGGTCGGGGACCCGCGGCGCGTCATCGCCGCGGCCGATCGGGTACGAGCAGCCACAGCAACGGAGCGATTCGCCTACCGGCACGCGATCGAACTGCTCGATCGCTCCACCATGTCCGAGCCGGATCCAGGTCATCGACCGAGTCCCCGCGCACGGTAGTGACCCGCGTACCAACGGATCCCAGATCTGGCCGCACTGCTTCCTGCCCCGGGACCTCGGTGTGCCAGGCCTGGAACGCGCGGTACCCGTGACGCGCCGGCCTGGGGCGGGCGGGTGAGCGGGGCCTGTGACGCGCGGGCTTGTGACGCGGGAGAACTGACCTTTTGTGTCATGGGGTCTGGGTAGCGTGACTCGGGTAGCCCAGGAAAGGGGCCAGGAGTGGCCGAGCCGAGGATCTATCCGCACGGCGTGACGTGCTGGATCGACACCGAACAGTCCGACCCGGAGGCCGCGAGCCGGTTCTACGGTGGGTTGTTCGGTTGGGCGCTGACCAACGTGGCGCATCCCGAGGCACCGGGACCGTATCTCATCGCCACTCTCGGCGGGCGCGATGTCGGGGCGATCGGGTCGACGCCCGCCGGCACGGCGACGTGGAACACGTACATCGCCGTTGACGACGCGGACGCGTCCGCCGCGGCCGTGACCGCGGCGGGTGGCACGGTCGTCGCGGCGCCGTGGGAAGCCGGCCCAGGCGGCAGGGCCGCTGGCTGTGTCGACCCGGCCGGCGCCAGGTTTCGGCTCTGGCAGGCGCGCAGACGGCTCGGCGCGCAGGTGGCGAACACGCCAGGTGCCTGGAACTTCAGCGACCTGCACACCCCCGACCGGGACGCCGCGATGGCGTTCTATACGCCCGTCTTCGGCTGGCGGGCGGCCGACCTGGCGCAGGGTGCGGGGACAATGCTCCAGGTCCCTGGGTACGGCGACCACCTTGCCGCCACCATCGATCCGGACATCCACGAGCGGCAGGCCTCGGCGCCACCGGGTTTCGCCGACGTGATCGGAGGTCTCGCGATCACCGACCCCGGCGAACCGGCCCGCTGGCACGTGACATTCACCGTGGCCGACCGGGACGACAGCGCCGGCACGGCGGAGCGGCTGGGCGCCACGATCGTCACGTCCTCCGACGACCAGTGGACCAGGAACGCCGTGGTACGCGACCCGCAGGGTGCTGAGTTCACGATCAGCCAGTTCACACCGCCCGACGGTGACTGGTGACTTGACGCCAACCTGATCGACGTACGCCACAAAGGACTGGAGCCCACAGGCTGGAGGGACCGCTCACCCCGCACCGGCGGGTGGCTACGTTCCGCGTGCGGGCACCGCCTACGAGAAACGACCATCCGGTTACCGAAGGAGCACCAGTCATGTCACTCACCCGCGTCCAGCACCTCTCCATCTCACTCGACGGTTTCGCCACCGGCGAAGGTCAGAGCCTCGACGCACCGTTCGGCCACGCCGGCGAAAGGCTGCACGAATGGATGTTCGCCACCGGCTGGTGGCACGAGCGGGTCGGTGAGCCCGGGGGCACCGGCGGCATCGACGATGTCTTCGTGCGGCAGTTCGCGCTCGGGATTGGCGCCGAGATCATGGGCGCGAACAAGTTCGGCCACCCCGGATGGCACAAGGATCCGGAGTGGAAGGGCTGGTGGGGCCCCAACCCACCGTTCCACACACCGACCTTCATCCTCACGCACCACCCCCGCCCGCCGATCGAGATGGAGGGCGGTACGACGTTCCACTTCATCGACGCCTCGCCTGCCGAGGCGCTCGAGGTGGCCCGCGAGGCCGCGAACGGCCAGGACGTCCGTATCGGCGGGGGTCCCACGGTGGTACGCGACTTCCTTGCCGCCGGGCTCATCGACCACATGCACGTCGTGGTGGTCCCGATCCTGCTCGGCCGAGGCGTACGTCTCTGGGACGGACTGGAAGGCCTCGAGAAGGGCTACGAGACCGAGGCCGTCTCCTCGCCGAGCGGAGCCACGCATCTGACCTTCACCCGTACGGGCCTCTGAACCGCTGATCAAGAAACCGCGCCACGGGCGGGAGGTCTTCATTCCCCAGGGCACTATCGGATCAGCCCGCGCAGGGCGGCGCGTACGGGTGCGGGGTCCCTGGCGTCGGTTACGGCATCGGCCGCGGCGGCAAGGGCAGCACGCCACGCGGCGATCAGGATCCGGCTGACGGGAGTGCCGTCCTGGTCGGCCAAGGTGGCCAGGAACGCCCCTACGGGGTCGGTTGCCCGCTCGGGGTGTGGCTCTGCGAGTAGCCTCGCGAACCCGGCTCGCACGAGGTAGTCGAATCCGACGAGCAGGACACCGCCGAGGTCCGGGTTCATCGCGGCCGCCCCCTCCATCCGGTCGACGACACGTTGTTCGACGTCTTCCCGTACCACGGTGTAGAGGCCGACTTTGCTGCCGAAGTGGTGATAGAGGGAGCCGATCGTGACGTTGGCGCCGCGAGCGATCTCTGTCACCCCGACGGCGGCGAAGCCGCGCGCGCCGAACCTGGCCAGCGCCTCGTCGACGAGGCGGGCCTTTGTCGTTCCCGGAACAGGTACCCAACTCCGCACGGCGAAACTATAGTCTATCTCTGATATGCCATAACCCAGTTACGGAGCAGTCATGCAGCTCACCTTCCTCCTCGCACCGGTGCCCGATCTGGCTACGGCGCTGCCGTTCTACCGCGACACCCTCGGCCTCGATGAGGCGTGGCGTGAGGGCGAGAACACCGTCGCGTTCCACCTGCCGGACCGCAAGGCGCAGATCATGGTCGTGGCGGACGGGGATCCCGCCGGGCCGATGTTCAAGGTCGACAGCGTGCCGGCCTTCTTCGCCGCCCGCCCGGAGATCAAGGTCGTCATGCCGCCACGCTCGATCCCGGGGGGCTCAGTGGCTGGCTTCCACGACCCGGCGGGCAATGTCGGGTACGTCCTCGACCAGGTCGACGAGTGAACACTCCGTACGCGGTTCCTAGGTCACCGTCGACGTTCAGCCGTTGATCATGGCCCTGACCTGCGGGGGCGTAAGTCATGCCGGACCGGCGACCGGGGACTCGCCATCAAGAGCCACGAAGAAGGTAGCGGGTAAGCGGGGGGTCAAACCTCGGATCGGCGGATGCCGGGATTGAGCGAGGACTTCACGATCGGTTGCCCGCGGGTATCAGCGGCTCCTGCTGGCGATAAAGGTTCTTGCTGCGCGTCGTCGTGACGCCGAGGACATCAGGTTCCTGGCCAAGCACCAGTGAGGCCCGCGCCAACCGTAGAGCCAGCGGGTGTCGGCGGCTCTGCCCTTAAACGATCTAGCCCAGACTGACGTTTCCACTGGTCAGGGCCTTGAGCTGGTCGGGGGTGGGAGGTGAACACCCGCCCCGTTCTCGTCGGTCGACGACGAGCGGCACCTCCCCTCTCCCAGGAGTCGTGATCGTCAGTCACACCGGTACGCCTGGGTCGTCGGTCGCACTGGTATGCCCGCCGCCGTCGCAACCAGACTGCGGTCTGAGCCATGGTGAGCCAGCCTGGCTTGCTGGTGAGCCACAATGATGCCATCATGGCGCCATGGACTTGACCTCGTACGTCGAACGGGTCCGGCACGAGCTTGCTGTCGCCGCCGAGGCTGGCGGCGAGGAGGCGCAGGCGCTCGCTGGCCGCCTCACCGCTCCGCTCGAGTCGGCGATCCGGCTTGCTCTGCTGGAGGCCCTGTCGGCCGCCACCGCTGAGATCACCCGCGAACTCGCTCCAGGTTCGGTGCACCTGCGCCTCACCGGGCGAGACCCGGACTTTGTCGTGACGCTGCCACCCCCCGAGCAGCCGGTCCCGGAGGAGCAGCCGGTCAGCGTGCCGGCCGTGGAGCCGGAGGAGACGCTGCTCCCGAGCGAGAAGGGCGGGACGTCGCGGATCAACCTGCGACTGCCCGACGACGTCAAGGCCGGCGTCGAGGATGCGGCCGGTAGAGAGCGGATCTCGGTCAATGCCTGGCTGGTCCGGGCCGCCGTCGCCGCCCTGCGCCCTGGCCAGAGAACCGCCCCTGCCGGACCCGGCACGGGATACCGCGGCAGCGGTGGCCAGAGCTTCACCGGATGGGCACGTTGACCCCGCCGGTGGGCACCTCACCCACTCAGCGACCAGAGGAAACAGCCATGCCCAGCTTTGACACTCCCCAACCGATCTCTGTCCAGCTCAGCCTCGGCTTCGTCGTCGCCAACGTGCGGATCACCGCCGGCGACCGCACTGACACCACTGTCGACATCCAACCCGTCAACCCGTCCAGCAAGGCAGACCTGAAGGTCGCCGACCAGACCCGCGTCGACTACACCGACGGCCGACTCGTGGTTCGGGGGCCGAAGTTCGGCACGCTGTTCGGCCGTACCGGCGCGATCGACGTGACGATCGCGCTGCCCTCCGGATCGCGGCTACAGGGCGGTACGGGCATGGGCGAGTTCGTGTCCGAGGGCCGGCTCGGCGAATGCCAGTTCAAGACCGGTTACGGGGAAGTCAGGGTCAACCAGGCCGGCGCGGTGCACCTGAAAAGTGGCAGCGGCGACATCACCGTGGACCACGCCGAAGGCGGCGCTGACATCACTGTCAGCAACGGTGGCGTCAACGTCCGCCGGATCGACGGACCGGCCACGGTGAACAACTCCAACGGCGCCACCTGGATTGGTGAGGTCACCGGCGACCTGCTTGTCAACGCGGCGAACGGCTCGATCACCGTTGACCGGGCACACGCCAGCCTGACCGCGAAGACCGCCAACGGCAACATGCTCGTCGGCGAGGTCATCCGTGGCGCCGTGACGCTACGGACCTCTGCCGGGTCCCTCGAGGTCGGTGTCCGTACCGGCACTGCCGCCTGGCTCGATCTCCACACCCGCGCCGGACGCGTCCGAAACGAGCTCGCCACGGCGGCCGGCCCCGACAGCACCGACGACACCGTCGAGGTGCGCGCCCGTACCGCGATCGGCGACATCACCGTTCGCCGCACCTGACCCACGGAGGAGAACAACCATGCCCACCCGCCCCACCGCCATCGCCGTCACCGGGCTCCGCAAGTCGTACGGCGACAAGCTCGTCCTCGACGGTGTCGACCTGACCGTTCCGCAGGGAACGATCTTCGCGCTGCTCGGACCCAACGGCGCCGGCAAGACCACCGTCGTGAACATCCTGTCCACGTTGATCGGCGCCGATGCTGGCGACATCCGCGTCGCCGGTCACGACGTCGTACGGGAGCCGGACGCGGTACGGGCCGCGATCGGCCTCACCGGCCAGTTCTCCGCGGTGGACGGCCTGTTGACCGGCGAGGAGAACCTGGCACTGATGGCCGACCTGTGCCATCTCGACCGCGCGGACGGTCGCCAGCGGATCACCGAGCTGCTCACGCGGTTCGACCTCGTCGACGCCGCCGGGAAGCCGACAATGACATACTCCGGCGGGATGCGTCGCCGGCTCGACCTCGCGATGACCCTGGTCGGTCGGCCACACGTGATCTTTCTCGACGAGCCGACCACTGGTCTCGATCCGCGCAGCCGCCGCGCCGTGTGGGACATCATCCGGGAGCTGGTGGCCAGCGGGATCACCATCCTGCTCACCACGCAGTACCTGGAGGAGGCCGATCAGCTCGCCGACCGGATCGCGCTACTCGACCACGGTCGTCTGATCGCCCAGGGCACCCCGGCGGAACTCAAGCGGCGCGTGCCGGGCGGCCACGTCCTGCTGCGGTTCTCCGACCACAGTGGACTCCACGACGCTGCCCAACTCTTCCCCAGTTCTGCGCGCGACGACGACGCACTCACCCTGCAGGTACCCAACGACGGCACCGTCCGATCGCTGCGTGACCTGCTCGAACGCCTCGACAGCGGGTCCGTCGACGTCGAGGAACTGTCCGTACACACCCCCGACCTCGATGACGCCTTCCTCGCCCTCACGGGACCAACCGCCACAGGTCAGGTCGACAAGCAGAAGGAGACCGTGCGATGAGCACCCTCGGATACGCCATGCGTGACTCACGTACGATGCTGCGCCGCAACCTGCGCCGGATGCAGCGCTACCCGTCGATGACGCTGATCCTCATCGGCATGCCGGTTGTCTTCCTGCTGCTGTTCGTGTACGTCTTCGGCGGCGCCATCGGCGCGGGAATGGGCGCGCCGGCTCACGCCA
>JBOGDK010000104.1:0-13004 GCA_050701795.1 Micromonosporaceae bacterium | reverse complement strand
CCGGACCGCTCGGCAAGGAGAAGCTGGGCGGCAAGGGCATCGGCGACATCGTGGTGAAGCGCGGCGACCCGGACACCCTCTACGCCGGCACCACCACCGCACTGCGCGGAATGTCCAGCGTGTGCTGCTCCGGGGTCACCCGGCCGGTGCCGGACGCCGCGAAGTGGGGGCTCTACAAGTCCAGCGACGGCGGCGAGAACTGGACTTTCGTCCACAATGGATCCGCGGACGCGGAGGACTGCACCGGCAGCGCTGACGAGTTCGGCAACAAGGCGGTGTGCTCGCCGCGCGGCGTCCGGCACGTCGAGCTGGACCCGTCCGACCCCGACACCCTGTACGCGTCCTCGTACGCCCGCGGGATCTGGCGCTCCACCGACGGCGGAGCCACCTGGAGCGAGATCAAGGCGTCCCTGAACCGGGAGCTGATCCAGACCCGCGCCGCGTTCGACGTCGCGAAGCTGCCGAACGGCAAGACCCGGATGTACGTGTACGAAGGCAACATCGGCACCCCGTACGCCCGGCTGTTCCGCAGCGACGACGTCGCCTCCGGGGAGCCCGAGTTCACCGACCTGACCAGCGCGAACGTCGCCGACCCCGGGTACGCCTGGTACAACCAGTGCGGCGGCCAGTGCTGGTACGACGTGTTCGTGCACTCCCCTGAGGGCCACCCCGACATGGTGTACGCGGGCGGCTCGTACGCCTACGGCGAGACGATCGCCAATAAGCGGGCGGTGGTGTTCTCCACCGACGCCGGAGCCACCGGCACCGACATGACGTTCGACGGCACCGACCCGTTGCACCCGAACGGCCTGCACCCGGACCAGCACGACCTGGTCACCAACCCGAACAACCCGTACGAGTTCATTGAGGCCAACGACGGCGGCGTGATGCGTTCCAGCGGCCGGTTCGTGGACCGGTCTCAGTGGTGCGCCGACCCGGAGCGCGGGTTGGACACCCCGGCCAAGGTGGAGCGCTGCAAGCAGATGCTGTCCCGGATCCCGTCCCGCCTGACCGGCATCAACGACGGGCTGTCGACCCTGCAGTTCATGAGCCTGTCAGTGAGCCCGCACGATGCGGGCGAGCTGCAGGGCGGCACTCAGGACAACGGCACCTGGGAGAACCAGAACAGCAGGACCTGGCACAACACGATGATCGGAGACGGCGGTCAGTCCGGGTACGACGTGTCCGACCCCGACTTCCGGTTCCACACGTTCTTCGACGCCAGCCCCGAGGTGAACTTCGACGGCGGCGACACCGGTAGCTGGATCTGGACCGCTGACCCGATCTACGGGCAGGCCGGCACCCAGTTCTACGCGCCGGTGATCTCCGACCCGGAGGTCAGCGGCACCATGTTCGCGGGTACGGGGCGCACCGCGTACCGGACCAAGACGTTCGGGTTGGGCGACCGTTCGCTGCAGGAGGCCAACCGGATCTGCAACACCTGGACCGGCACGTTCGAGGCGCAGTGCGGTGACTGGGCCGAGCTGGGTCCGGACCGGCTGACCGCCACCACCTGGGGCAACCGGGAAGGCGGCGGGGTGGCGGCGGTGGAACGCACCACGGCCGACACCACGTCTGCGTGGGCGGCGACCACCACCGGACGCGTGTTCATCTCCGGCAATGTCGACGCCGAGCCCGCCAGCGCGGTGTCCTGGACCCGGCTCGACGACGACGCCACCACTCCGAACCGGTTCGTCAGCAGCATCCACGTCGACCCGCGGGACGGTAACCACGCCTGGATCTCCTACAGCGGGTTCAACGCGAACACGCCCGAGAACACAGGGCACGTCTTCGAGGTCAGGTACGACCCGGGCACCGGGAAGGCGACCTGGAAGAACCTGTCGCACGACCTCGGGGACCAGCCGGTCACCGACCTGGTGCGCGACGACGTCACCGGTGACCTGTACGCCGCCACGGACTTCGGCGTACTGCGCCTGGCCGACGGCTCCTCCAGCTGGACGGATGCCGCCGACGGCATGCCGAACGTGGAGGTCGCCGGCCTGACGATCGTTCCAGGGGAGCGGATCCTGTACGCCGCCTCCCACGGGCTGAGCGCCTGGCGTCTCGACCTCGGGAAGCGATGACCGATGAGCACGCGGGGAGGGGCCGCCGCGGCGACCCCTCCCCTTATCCCACAGCGGCCGCGCGGCGCTGGCGTACGGTCGGTGCGCTGGCGGTGGTCGCGGTGTTCGTACCGCCGCTGTTGTTGCTGGTGGCGGGGTCGCTGAGGGAGCCGGGGCTGCCGCCGCCACCGACCGTGGAACTGCTGCCGGACCCGGTGTCGGCCCGCGGCTATCAGCAGGCCGCCGACATCGGAGCCCTGTGGCAGGCCACCCGGAACTCGCTGGTGGTCGCGGTGTTCGCGGTGCCGGTCAGCGTCCTGGTCGGCTCGCTGGCCGGCTTCGCACTCACCCAACTGCCGCGCCGGATCACCCGGGCGGTCATGGTCACGTCGCTGGTCGCCCTGATGGTTCCGGCCACCGCGCTGCTGGTGCCGAGGTTCGCGCTGTTCCGGAGTCTGGAGCTGACCGACACCCTGGTGCCGCTGGTCGCGCCGGCCCTGCTCGCCACGTCACCGCTCTACCCGCTGATCTACCACGTCGCGTTCCGGGCCCTCCCTGGCGACCTGTACGACGTGTGCCGACTCGCGGACCTCACCCCGGTGCAGGTCTGGTGGCGGGTCGCGATGCCACTGGTGCGTCCGGTGACCGCCGGGCTGGCGGCCCTGACGTTCGTCCTCACCTGGTCGAACGTGCTCGATCCGCTGATCTACCTCTACGACCGGGAGCTGTTC
Source organism: Micromonosporaceae bacterium (assembly GCA_050701795.1). Classification (GTDB taxonomy): domain Bacteria; phylum Actinomycetota; class Actinomycetes; order Mycobacteriales; family Micromonosporaceae; genus WHSM01. Next base: position 10,210 of record JBOGDK010000104.1, on the reverse strand, counting down.
ACACTGCCGCTGGCGTTACGTTCGCTGGCCGTCCTGGATCCGACGAACTTTCCGGTCTTCCTGGCCGGCGCGGTGCTCGCCACGGCGCCAGCCCTGGTGGTGTTCGGGATCGCCCAGCGCCGCTTCCTGCAGCATTACGGCCCGGTACGGCGTTCGCGGGGTAGCTCGTACCGGCGACCCGGCGGCCCGGTCGCGGACGCAGCCACATCCCCGGAAGGAGGCCGCCCGTGATGCGGTCAATCAGACGTGCCTGCGCGACCGCCCTGGTGGCCGCGCTCGTCACCGCCGGCTGCGGTACGGCCAGCGGCAGCGGCGACGACGCCGTACAGCTGCTGGTCTTCGGCGCCCCCGAGGAGTTGGCCGCGTACCGCACGCTGGCCGCCTCGTACGCCGAGGCGGTGCCGGGGCAACGGGTCCGGCTGATCGAGGCGAGCGACCGTACCGACCTGATCGCCCGGCTGTCGACGTCGATCGCGGGAGGCTCGCCACCCGACATCACGCTGATCAACTACCGGTTCTACGGGCAGTTCGCCGCGAAGCACGCCCTGCAGCCGGTCGATGCCCGGTTGCGCGAGTCCAGCCGGCTGGACCGCGGCGAGTTCTACCCGCAGGCGATGCGGGCGTTCCAGTGGCGCGGCAGGCAGTTGTGCATGCCGCAGAACGTCTCCAGCCTCGCGGTCTACTACAACAAGGACCTTTTCCGCCGGTACGGCGTCGCCGAGCCCAGGCCGGACTGGACCTACAACGACCTGGTCAGCACCGCTACCGCGCTGACCCGGGACGCCAACGGGAAGGTGGTCAAGGGCACCGAGTCCGAAGGTGGCGCCGCACCCGTCGCCGTGTACGGCCTCGGTGTCGAACCGACGATGATCCGGATCGCGCCGTTCGTCTGGTCGGACGGTGGCGAGATCGTCGACGATCCGCGGCGGCCGTCACGGTTCACCCTGGACACCCCGAAGGCACGCAAGGTGCTCCGGGACTTCATCGCGCTGCGGCAGGCGTACGGCGTGGTGCCCACCGACGAGGAGGTGGAGAGCGAGGACGACGAGTCCCGGTTCGTGGGCGGGCGACTCGCGATGGTGATGAGTTCCCGCCGCGCGACCACGACGTTCCGCACCATCACCGACTTCGAGTGGGACGTCGCGCCGCTGCCCACCTACGGCGCCACCCGGGCGGGGATCCTGCACTCGGACGCGTACTGCATGACCCGGGGGGCGAAGCACCCGGAGGCCGCATGGCGGTTCATCGAGTACGCCCTCGGTGAGAAGGGCTCGGCCATCATGGCGAAGACCGGGCGTACCGTGCCGTCGAACCGGAGCGTCGCGAACTCCCCCGCGTTCCTGGATCCAAACCAGGCTCCGGAACACGCGAAGGTGTTCCTGGACGCCATCCCCACCGTACGGGCGGCCCCGACGATCTCCACCTGGCCGGAGATCGAGGACGTCACCGACGACATCCTGGAGAACGCCTTCTACCGCGGGGACAAGCTGGACGACATGCTGCGGGATCTCGACGAGCAGTGCCAGCCACTGTTCGCCAGGGGCCAGCACCCGTGACCGGCCCGGCGGGCCTGGAGCTTTCCGGTGTCGACGCCGGCTACGGCGGGGTACCGGTGTTGCGCGGTGTCGACCTGTCGGTGGCGCGAGGTGAGCTGCTGGTGCTGCTCGGGCCATCGGGTGCCGGGAAGTCCACCATGCTGCGGGTGGTCGCCGGTCTGGAGCCGGCCACCGCGGGCACGGTACGGATCGCCGGCCGGGACGTCACCGGGCTGCGTCCGGGGCGCCGCAACGTGTCGATGGTCTTCCAGTCGTACGCGCTGTTCCCGCACCTGTCCGTCGCGGACAACATCGGGTTCGGGCTGACCGTACGGGACGTCCCCCGGCACCTGGTCTCCGGACGGGTGCGTACCGCCGCCGAGGCGGCCGGCTGTGATCATCTGCTGACCCGGCTGCCGGGACACCTGTCGGGCGGGGAGCGTCAACGGGTGGCTCTGGCTCGGGCGCTGGTACGCGAACCCGACCTGTTCCTGCTGGACGAGCCACTGTCCAACCTGGACGCCGAGCTGCGCGTCGAGACCCGGGCCGAGCTGCGTACCCTGCACGACCGGCTCGGCGCCACCATGCTCCACGTCACCCACGACCAGACCGAGGCTCTGGTACTCGGTGACCGGATCGCCGTGATGCGCGACGGCCGGATCGAACAGGTCGGTACGGCGGAGCAGATCTGGCGTACCCCCGCGTCGGTGTTCGTGGCCCGGTTCGTCGGGTCTCCGTCGATGAACCTGCTCCCGGCGGACGGCCCGCTCCGGGTGCATGGGATACCGGCCAGCGCCGACCTGCGGATCGGATTCCGGCCCGAGGCGGTCAGGCTCCAGACCGTCGCGCCCGGCGATCCGGGTGACGGCCACGCCACGGTGGAACGGGTCGAGGTGGTGGGCGAGGACACGTACGTCTACCTGCGCTGGGACGGGCACCTGCTGACCGGCCGGGTGCCGAGCGCCGTACGCCCCGAGCCCCGGGCCCGGCTGTCGGTGGTGGTAGCCGCGCGCGATGTCCACGTCTTCGACGCCGCGACCGGGGAACGGACAGACCCGCCGTGACCCGGTCGCGGTCCCGCGCCCGGGCCGGCGACAACAAGGGCCGCGGCCAGCTCGTATGGATGCTGGCGCCGTACCTGGTCGGGTTGGTCGGACTGGTGCTGCTGCCGGCGGGGCTCACCCTGGTGATGGCGTTCGCCGACTACGACCTGATCGGCTCCCCCCGGTGGGCGGGACTCGACAACTTCGCCGAGCTGGCGACCACCCCGTCGTTCCACACCGCACTGCTGAACACGCTGGTGTTCGCGGTCGTCGCGGTGCCGTTGCGACTGTTGATCGCGCTGGCGCTGGCGTTGCTGTTGCACCGCCGCTCGCCCGGGGTCGGTACCGCACGGGCAGCCGCCGCACTGCCCACGGCGGTACCGGAGGTGGCGTACGGTCTGCTCTGGCTGTGGTTGTTCAATCCGCTGTACGGCCCCGTCAACCAGGTGCTCCGGCTCGGTGGCGACCACGGGCTGACGGTGCTGGGGCGTACCCCGCCGCAGTGGCTCACCGACCCCACCGACGCGCGGGCCGCGATCATCATCATGAGCCTGTTCACGATCGGCGAGAGTTTCGTGATCCTGCTCGCCGCACGGCGGTCACTACCACCCGAGGTGTACGAGCTCGCCGCGATCGAGGACGCGACCGGCTGGGACGTGTTCCGCCGGGTGACGTTCCCGTTGTTGGCGCCGGTGCTCGGGCTGTTGCTGCTGCGGGACACGATCGCGAGTCTGCAGTTCGCGTTCATTCCCGCCCTGGTGGTCACCGACGGAGGGCCGCCACCGTACGCGACCACATACCTGTCGCTGTTCGTGTACCGCAACGCCTTCGAGTACCTGCGGTACGGCTACGCCGCCGCCGCCACCGTCGTGATGCTGCTGCTCACCGCGCTGGCGGTGCTGGTGCAGTGGCGGATGGTGCGCCGCTACCGGCGCTGGTACGACATCTGACCCTCCGCCGCACCGACCGTCCGGAGGCCATCACGGGTCAAGCCGGGGTCGCGGCGGCGCTCGACGCCCTGATCGAGAGGCTACACGCGGCAAGATCTCGGCCTGATCCGGCATCTGGCACAGGTCTGGCACACGGGCCGGCCCGCATAGATCAACAGGAAACGCCCTGGCGGACCGATTCTGGTCCTGACCAGGGCGTTTGCTGCTTCGGAATAGGGTGGAGCTGAGGGGACTCGAACCCCTGACCCCCACACTGCCAGTGTGGTGCGCTACCAGCTGCGCCACAGCCCCATCGAGCCCGCTCACGCGGGCACCGAGCAAGTGTACACAGGCCGGGGCGCAGCACGCAGCAGGGATCAGCCCTGTAGCTGACCCCGTACGGCACCGGCAGGGAACTCGCTGTTGTGCACATTGACGTAGTAGTTCTCCGGGTGCTTCACGATCGCCAGCGCAAGCTCTCGCTTGACGGACGTGCAGGCGGCACTGCTCCCCGACGTGGGCGGGGCCAGGGCGACCACGACGGGGCCTGCGACACCGGCGGGGCCTACGTGTATGTGGGCTGCTGTCGCGGGGGCGATGTCTCTCACCGTGAGGCCGTAGCAGATCTCCTCCTGCCCGGGGTTGACCAGCAGCCCGGCCGTACCGGAGCCGTCCGGGTCGCCGGGACCGGGTACCTCCGCGGCGCCGGTCAGGTCGGCGAAGAGCGGCCGGCCACCGTCGTCCGCCATCGCCGCGGCGTTCCACGGACCGGCCAACGCCACGGCCACGACGCCCGCTGCCAACAAGATCCTTCCCCTGGTACGCATGCCGTCCCCTTCCGTGATGAGAATCCCCCCGACCGGTAACGGGGTATACGTACGCCGCCGTTCACCGGTTCAAAGGAATCCTCGCAGCACGACGATCAGTTGAGGGTGGGATCGGCGGGAAAATGGGCGACCGCCGCGGTCAACCCGCCCTGCCTGCGTAGCACCATCGACCACAGATCGTCTGGCTGGGGGAACAGCGCGTCCGACGGCAACGCGTCGAACACGAACCAGGAGCCGGTGGCGATCTCCGTCTCCAGCTGGCCACCGTCCCAGCCGGCGTACCCGGCGAAGACCCGTACCCCTTCCAGCGCCTCCTTCAGCGAGTCCGGGTCGCGGGAGAGGTCGACGGTGCCGATCGGCCCGCTGACCGGGCTGAACCCCTTCGGTTCGGTCCCCGGTCGGGTACGCGCCAGGCAGATCGCCGCTTCGGGCTGCACCGGCCCCCCTTCGAAGACGACGGGGGGATTCTCGGCGAGCGCACCCCAGTCGCCGAGCACATCGCTGACTGGGACCTCGGTGGCGCGATTGAGAACCACACCGAGCGCGCCGCCCGGTTCGTGAGCGACCAACAGCACCACGGTGCGCTCGAAGTTGGGGTCGTTGAGGGCAGGTGTCGCCACCAGTAGTCGTCCAGTCAGCGACTCCCTCGCCATGCCCCCGATCATGCCCGGCTCATGGTGCACCGCGATAGCTCCCTCAGACCGACTGTGAACATCGTGTCCCTGAGCACCGGCCCTGATTCCGGCCCTCGGTGATGACCGTAGCGGAGGAACGCCGCCCGGGAGAGCGCTGTCGGGGTCAGGGTTTTCGACTGAACGGTCCACGCGCCGACTCGCGCGCTCGGGTAACTCCCAGACCGGAGCACCCTGGGAGGAACTGGGACGCGCCGCGCCCCGTACGAACGGGACGCGGCGCGAGGTAGCGCAGCGCGCGGCCCACCCGGACGGATCCGGGTGGGCCGCATCTGGGAGCGCTTTGCGGTGCGATGTCAAGTCGCACGTGTTGGCAGCCTAGCCCAGTCCCTCAAACCACACGACCCGTTGTCCCGATCCAAGGCATCGCCGTAGCTCAGCGCACCGATCCTCGTCCCGCCGCGGCCCGCGAACACCGATCCACGCCACCAGAAGCGTGACCCCGGCGTCCCCAACAGCCGCCGGGTTCGACGGTTACACCTGCCGTCTAAGGTCGAACCGACACGGCGGAAAGGGGACTTCAGTGCCGCAGCACGACCCGATCGGTGGCCCAGTGGAGTACGCGGTGGTCGGCGGCTCCGGGCTCTACTCCTTCCTGGAGGACGCCACAGAGGTCACGGTGTCCACGCCGTACGGGGCGCCGAGCGACGCGGTGACCGTCAGCCAGGTGGCCGGCCGCAGGGTGGCGTTCCTGCCCCGGCACGGCAAGCAGCACCAGTATCCGCCGCACCGGATCCCGTACCGCGCCAACATGTGGGCGCTGCGTTCGCTGGGAGTACGCCAGATCCTCGCCCCGTGTGCCGTTGGTGGCCTGCGACCCGACCTTGGCGCCGGTACGTTCGTGCTTCCCGACCAACTCGTCGACCGCACCAGTGGGCGGGAGCAGACGTACTACGACACCGGCGCGGTGCACGTGTCATTCGCCGACCCGTACTGCCCGGACGGTCGGGCCGCGGTACGCGCCGCCGCAGCGGAGTCCACTGTGGACCTGGTCGACGGCGGCACCATGGTGGTGATCGAAGGGCCGCGGTTCTCCACCCGTGCCGAATCCCGGTGGTTCTCGTCTCTGGGGTTCTCGCTGGTGAACATGACCGGTCACCCGGAGGCGGTGCTGGCCCGCGAGTTGGCGCTGTGCTACACCTCGATCGCGCTGGTCACCGACCTGGACGCCGGTGTGGAAGCAGGACTGAGCGTCACCCAGGAAGAGGTGTTCCGGGTCTTCGGTGAGAACACCGCCCGGCTGCGTGACCTGCTCTTCGACGTGATCGGCCGGTTGCCGGCGACCCGGGAATGTCCCTGCGGGCAGGCACTGGACGGCATCGACGTGCCACTCGAACTGCCCTGAGGCACCGCCGGAGCCACACCTGACGAGACAGCACGGCCCCCATCCCGGGGCGGCACCCGTCCGTCCCGTCACGCCCCGGGTGACCGCGACCCGGGACGGAGCACGGCGACCCCTCGGGGCCGCAGCGACACCGCGTTGAGCGGCTCCTCCGGGTTGGCCAGCAGATCCGGCGCCGGGACAGGCAGCGGTACGGTCACCGGGCTACCACTGTGGTTCAGCAGCACCAGGAACTCCCGGTCGGGGGCACGGCGTACCACTGCCTGTACCGCGTCCGGCAGATCTGGAAGCACCGGAGCGACCCCGGCCTCGTCCCGGATCCGGTCCAGCAGCACCCGTAACGTGGCCGGCTCCGGTCGGGTCGCCAGATACCACGCGACGCCGCCGCCGTACGGGTGCCGGGTGATCGCGGGACGCCCGGCCAGCGGGCCTTCGGCGAAGCTCGCCACCGGGTACGCGCCTTCCGACTCGGTCCACTCTGACCACCGGGTACCCCGTGCGGCGCGCCCGTCGTCGAAGGCCAGCTCGATGGTGGCGTCACCGGCGAGCGGCCAGAATTCGTCTACCCGTACCCCCAGCAGGTCCCGCAGCGGACCCGGGTAGCCGCCGGGGTGCACCCGGTCGGCGTGGTCCACGATCCCGGAGAAGTACGAGACCACCAGGTGTCCGCCACCAGCCACATAGGACGCCAACCGGTGCGCGGTCTCGGACGACATCAGGTACAGATTCGGCACCACGACCAGCTTGTATCCGCTGAGGTCCCGGTCTGGCGGCACCACGTCGCAGGTCACGTGGGCGTCGTGGAGCGGGGCGTAATGGGCGAGGTTGGTCTCCATCAGGTCGAGCCGTGCGGGATGGGCGTCAAGCTCCACCGCCCACCAGTTCGCCCAGTCGTGCAGGATCGCCACGTCCGCGTCGACCCTGGTGCCGGCCAGCTCCGGTACGGTCGCCAGCTCCTGCCCGAGCGCACGTACCTCCTGGTGGGTACGGGTCGCCGGCCCGCCGTGCGGCAGCATCGCGGAGTGGAACTTCTCCGCGCCGCCCACCGACTGCCGCCACTGGAAGTAGAGCACCGCGTCGGCGCCGTGGGCGACGGCCTGCCAGCTCCACAGCCGCGTCAGGCCGGGCGGCTTCGGGGCGTTGTGCTGCCGCCAGTTCACCGCGCTCGGGGCCTGCTCCATCAGCATCCACGGTTGGCCGCTTCGGGCGGAGCGGACCAGGTCGTACCCGAAGGCCGCCTCGACGTGGGCGCGTGGATCGGACGGGTCCGGGTACGCGTCGAGGCTCACCACGTCCTGGTGGGCTGCCCAGGCGTACGAGTCGATCGGCTTGTGCACCAGGCCGATGTAGTTCGTGGTCATCGGTACGTCCGGGGTGATCCGCCGCAGGATCCGCTGCTCGGCGAGGTAGCAGTCGAGGATCGCGTCCGAGCTGAACCGGGAGAAGTCCAGCCGCTGCCCCGGGTTGGCGAACGTCGGGGCCGTCCTCGGGGGCAGGATCTCCTCCCAGGCGCTGTACCGCTGGGACCAGAACGTCGTCGACCACGCCTCATTGAGGGCTTCCAGGTCGCCGTAACGCGAACGCAGCCAACGCCGGAAGTCCTCGGCGGAGACGTCGCACCAGCAGGCGCGTACGTGGCAGCCGTACTCGTTGCCGACGTGCCAGAGGGCGAGCGCGGGGTGCTCGGCGTACCGGTGGGCGAGGTGCTCCACGAGCCGGCCGGCGTACCGCCGGTAGACCGGGCTGGACGGGCAGTAGTGCTGCCGGCCGCCGGGCCACAGCCGGGTGCCGTCCTCCCGCTGCGGCAGGGTCTCCGGGTGCAGCCGGGCCAGCCACGGCGGCGGCGACGCGGTCATCGTGGCCAAGCTGGCGCGGATCCCGGCCCCGGCGAGGTTGTCCATCACCCGGTCGAACCATCCGAAGTCGTACTCTCCCGGCCGGGGTTCCACCGTCGCCCAGGAGAAGATGCCCACGCTCACCAGCGACACCTCCGCCGACGACATCAGTTTCATGTCCTCGGCCCAGACCTCCTCGGGCCACTGCTCCGGGTTGTAGTCCCCACCGAACTGGATCCGATCGAACCCCGTCACTGCTTGACACTCCCCTCGGTCAGGCCGGTACGCCAGTACCGCTGCAGCACCACCATGAGCACCATCAGCGGGATCACCGACAGGAACGCCCCGCCGACTGTGTGCTGGTAGAGGATCGGCTGCCGCTCGGTGTAACCGTGCCACGAGGTGAGGCCCAGCGTGATCGGATACAGCTTCGGATCCGACAACATCACCAACGGCAGGAAGAAGTTGTTCCAGATCCCCACGAACTGGAACAGGAACACCGTGACCAGCGCCGGGGTCATGATCCGCAGCCCGATCCGGCCGAAGATGCCGACCTCGCCCGCCCCGTCGATCCGGGCCGCCTCCAGCAGCTCGTCCGGCACCGCCGCGGTGGAGTAGATCCGGCACAGGTACACCCCGAACGGGCTGACCACGCTCGGCAGCAGCACGGCCCAGTACGTGTTCGTCATGCCGACGCCGCTGAACATCAGGTACAGCGGCAGCGCCAGCGCGGTACCGGGGATCAGCACCCCGGCCAGCACCAGGTTGAACACCGCCTCGCGACCCCGGAAGTGGAACTTCGCCAGGCAGTATCCGGCGGCGGCGGAGAGCAGTGTCGCGGCGGCGGCGCCGACTCCCGCGTACAGGATGCTGTTGACGGTCCAGCGGAGGTAGATCCCGTTGTCGTACGCCAGCACCTGCCCGATGTGGTCGAGCGGGTCGCCGTCGGCGATCCACAGCCCGAACGTGCCGAACAGGTCGCTCGGGGTCTTCGTGGTGGACACCACCAGCCAGTACACCGGCACCAGGAAGTAGACCCCCGCCACCGCGAGCGCCGCATTGACGATGATCCGGTACCGCACCGGGGTGGTATTCATTCGCCGCGCCTCCCGACGAGTCTCAGGAACCCGAAGGACAGGACGCACGCCGTGCCGGCGAGCAGGACCGCCTCGGCGGCGGCGAGGTTGTAGCCGTTGTTGACGAACGCCTCCGTGTACGCCGTCAGGTTCGGGGTGTACGTGTCGTTCACGTTCGCCGTCAACGGGCGCAGCACCAGCGGCTCGGAGAACAGCTGCAGGGTCCCGATGATGGTGAACACGGTGGTCAGCACGATCGCGGGGCGCAGCATCGGCAGTTTGACGTGGCGTACCACGTGCCAGGCGTTCGCCCCGTCGACCTTGGCCGCCTCGTACAGGTCGTTCGGTACGGCCTTCAGCTGCGCGATCAGGACCAGCATGTTGTAGCCGGCGTACTGCCAGGTGACGATGTTGGCGATCGACCACAGCACCGTCTCGCGGGACAGGAAGTCGACCTCGATACCGGCACCGTGCAGCCCGGCCACGATCGGGCTGATCCCGGGGACGTACAGGAAGCCCCACAGGATCGAGGCGATCACCCCGGGGAAGCCGTGCGGCAGGAAGTACGCCGTACGCCAGAACCGGACGCCCCGTACCGACAGGCTCTCCAGGAGCAGCGCCAGAACCACCGAGAGCAGGATCATCAGCGGCACCTGCACCACGCCGAACAGCAGCACCCGGCCCAGGCTCGCCACGAACTGCTCGTCGGCCAGCGCCGCCGCGTAGTTGTCGAGTCCGGCGAAGACCTGTTGTTCGCCACCCAGCCCGAGCGGCCCGGAGCGCTCCACCGTCAACAGGCTCTGGTAGATCGCGTACCCGATCGGGGCGACGAAAAACGCCGCGAACAACACCAGGAACGGCCCGAGCAGCAACGGCACCGCCCGGTTCCGCCGCACCCGCCGCCGGGTGCCGCCCCGGGCCGGGCCGGCAC
>JBOGDK010000103.1:0-13049 GCA_050701795.1 Micromonosporaceae bacterium | reverse complement strand
GTCCCGCCACGCCGAGCCCTTTCAGCGTGGCGGGACTTCTCATGTGAGGATGAGTCCATGTCGCAGAGCGCTGACCACGGCTTGTTCAACTCCATAGGCACCGGATCGGGCAACGAGCCCGACTTCGAACTGGCGCTACGGGGCTACGACCGAAAGCAGGTCGACCGGTACGTCGATCGGCTGGTCACGGAGAACGCGGCCCTGCTCGCCGAGCGGGACGAGGTCTTCACCCAGGCGCAGTCGCTCGCGGCTCAACTGCAGCAGTTCCAGGCGGAGATGGCTGATCTACGTCGCCGCTCGGTCAGCACCGACCGCGCCTCGTACAAGCACCTCGGGGCCAGGGTGGAGCAGATCCTCAGCCTCGCGGAAGAGGAGGCCGAGTACCTCAAGAAGCGCGCCGTCAACGAGGTTGGCCAGGAGCGCGAGGAAGCGACTCGCCTCCGCAACCAGGCGCAGGCGGAAGCCGACAAGGCCCGCAAGGACTTCGAAACCGCGCTGGCCGCTCGGCGTACCGACGAGGAACGTGCCGACGCCGACCGCCGCGCCAAGGTTGACGCGTACGTCGCCGAGAAGACAGCCGAGGTCCAGCGACTGCACCAGGAGACCCAACGCGTCCACGAGGAGGCCGCCCAGCGCGGCAAGAAGACACGCGGAGAGGCGGAGAAGCACGCCGCTGAGATCCGGCAGCGGGCGCAGCAGGAAGCGAAGAAGATCCACGACGAGGCGACCGGGTACGCCCAGCGGCTGCGTACGGACGCCGAGAAGCACGCCGAGACGCTGGCCGCCACCACCGAACAACAGGTCGCGGAGATGCGTACCGCGGCGGAGTTCAAGATCAAGCAGGTGCGGGAAGAGACCACCGCCGAGTTGCACGCGCTACGTACCGCTGCCAAGTACGACGTGGAGAAGCTGCGCAGCGATGCCGACCAGAATGCCAAGGCGGTACGCGACAGCGCCACCCAGGAAGCGGAGCGGGTACGCGCCGAGGCTGACACCCACGCCAGCGACGTCCGGAGCCACATCGAGCAGCAGACCACCCAGATCACGGCACAAGCGGCTCAGCGCGCCAGGCAGGCCGAAGAGGCCGCCAACCAGAACGCTGAAGAGATCCTCGCCGGGGCCAGGGCGCAGGCCGAGCGGATCGTGAGCGAGTCCCGGCGCAAGCTCCAGGAGTTGGAGGGTCAGCGCCGCGAAATCCGGCGTGACCTGCGGCAGCTCAAAGAGACCGTTGCCCGGCTCACCGGCAGCTCAGCCGCGCTGCTGGAGGACGACGACTACGAGGACCCGGAGTCACCGTCCGCCACCGAATCGCCGGATGCCACAGGGCCCGATGCCGATGCGACAGGGCAGTCCGATGCGGCAGAGCAGTCCGATGCGGCAGAGCCGACAAAGCGGAGCGCGGAGCCGGCCGTACCCAGTCAGGCCACCGCCAGCAACCGCAAACAGGCCGACAAGCCAGCACCAGGCGGTGACGCTGGCAAGGCTCCCGAACCCCGTACCGACGCATCGTCCAACGCCGAACGTGGCGGCCCCTCCCCGCACCCGGTGAAAGCACGCCAGAAAGCCGATGCCGAGTCGGAGCGCTCGCCGAGCGGCAAGGGTGCCCAGGGCACCTCGAAGCCGGCAAGCAGCGAGGACCGGGAGACCGCGGCCGGACGGCCGTCCCGGGACTAGCGGCCGACGACGGCCGGGGCGACCATGCCGAGCGATCCACAGGACAACCGGGGAACAGCTGACGAGCGCCCAGAGACGCCTGCGGAGGACCTCGACACAGGCGACGAAGCCGCGGACCGCGCTCAGGAGCCCACCGGTCCCACGGCGGATCAGGACGCCGCACCCACCACCGGCGCCCCGTACGGACTGCCCGGCGCACCACTGTCGCGGTCCCCGTTCATGTTCGGGCTCACCGCCGGGCTGGGGCTGGTGACGGCGTACCTGCTCTACCTGGCCGTACAGAGCATCTGGTCGATCCTGGTGCTGGTGATCGTTTCCGGCTTCCTCGCCATCGGCCTCAACCCCGCGGTGGTACGGCTGCAACGATTCGGGCTGTCCCGGGGGCTCGCCGTCACGGTGGTGGCCCTCACCGGGTTGCTGGTGGGCTGCGGCGGGTTGTTCGCCGTGATCCCACCACTGGTCAACGAGACGCTCGGGTTCATCGACGCGGTGCCCGGCTACCTGGACGACCTGCAGAAGGCGGGGTGGATCCGGGATCTGAACGAGCAGTACGACATCATCGGCATGCTCCAGGAGGCGCTGACCGCGGGCAACTTCTCGCTCGCCGTCGGCGGGCTGCTCAGCGGTGCGACGATCGTGCTCGGCCAGGTGTTCAACGTCCTGACGATCGGGATCTTGACGCTGTATTTCCTGGCGGCGTTCGACCGGCTCAAGGAGGGCGCGTACCGGTTCGTACCGGCATCCCGGCGGGACCGCGCGCGACTTCTCGGCGACGCCATCCTGGCGAAGGTCGGCGGGTACATGGTCGGTTCGCTCGCGATCGCGGCACTGGCCGGCATCACGTCGCTGGTGTTCATGCTGATCACCGGCATCCCGTACGCGCTGGCACTGGCGTTGGTGGTCGCGATCTGTGACCTGATCCCGCAGGTCGGGGCGACCCTCGGCGCGATCGTGCTCACCCTCGTCGGCCTCACCGTGTCGGTCCCGGTGGCGGTCGCGGCCTTCGTCTTCTTCGTGGTGTATCAGCAGGTGGAGAACTGGGTGATCTACCCACGGGTGATGCGGCGTACCACCCAGGTCTCCGACCTCGCGGCGATCGTCAGCGTGCTGCTCGGCGCATCACTGCTGGGCGTGGTCGGCGTACTGATCGCGATCCCGGCGACCGCCGCGATGCAGCTGATCATCCGCGAAGTGGTGTTCCCACGGCAGAACGAGCAGTAGCCGCGGCGGGACGTGGTGCCGTGGCAGTTCACGGTGGCGCTGTTGGGCCGGTCGGCTCGCCCGTCGCGGTTCAGACCCGCTTGAGCAGGCCGGACACCGCGGCGTTGAACTCCCGTGGCGCTTCCAGCGCGCTCAGGTGACCCACATCAGGGATCACGACCAACTCGACGTCGCGCGCCGCCTGAGCCATCGCCTCCGCCTCAGTGGCTGGCATCAGGGCGTCGGATTCTCCCGCGACCACCAACACCGGCACCTGGCACGCGGCGAGCACATCGAACGAGTCAGCCCGTGCGGCCATCGCCCGCTGTGCCCACGCCACCGCGTCGGCTGGGGCGGTGCGCACCATGTCCGCCACGTGTTTCGCCAACGCCGGATCGAGGGTCCGGGTGTGCTCGGAGAGCAGTTTCGGTGCCACCTCCGTGAGCAACAGATCGCTGCTGCCCGCCTGCTCCACCGTGGCGGCGATCCGCAGCCGGTTGCTGGCGGCCTCCGGCGGGTCAGCGCTGGCTTTGGTGTTCGCGAGCAGCAGGCCGCGTACCCGCTCGGGATACCGCCGCAGGAACGCCATCGCGACGTACCCGCCCATCGAGAGACCACCGAGCGCCACCTCCGGAAGGTCGAGCCGATCCAGCAGCGCGGCCAGGTCGTCGACCACGACCTGAAGATCCGGCGCCGTACCGACGAAGGCGTCTGGACCGGCTGACTCGCCGAATCCGCGTTGATCCGGCGTCAGCACCTCAGCCTCCCGGCTGAGCCCGCCTCGCTGCGCCGACCACATGTCGGACGTGAGTGGGAAGGCGTGCAGCAGCACCAGCGGTACGCCAGTGCCGGCCCTCGTGTACGCGATCTCCATGCACCCATCTTGACCGCTCGGCGGGCCGGGCGCCTGTCGTACCCGCGGAACGACAGCGGTACGTCACGCGCTGCGAGATCGCGCGGCCCGCCGGAGGGGATGTCGAGGTGGTGCCCCGCGCTACTCCGGGCGAGGTACGTCCCCGAAGGCGGCGACCGTACGGTCCGCGTACGCGCTGGCGTCTCCGTACTCCATCGGGCCGTCCCAGGTACGTGGTAGCGGGTACGCCGACGGCGCCACCCGCCTGACCACCTCGTCCAGTACGGTCTCCGCGTCCCCCACCCACAGATGCTTCGCGCCCGGTACGCCGATCACCTCGGCCTGGCCGAGCGGGGCGAACCGCTGCCGCGCCTCGGCCGGACGCAGGTAGTCGTCGAACTCGGGCACCAGCGCGGCCACCGGTTTGCCGGACGCGTCCCAGGTGGCGAGGTCCCCGGCGGTGGCCTGCCGTACCGGTGGCGAGAGCAGGATCGCGCCCACGACACCGGGGTCGCAGCCGTACCGCAGCGCCAGGTCCGTACCGAACGACCACGCCAGCAGCCATACCTGCGGCAGGTCGGCGAACTCCGCGTACTCGATCGCGGCGGCGACGTCGTGCCGCTCGGAGTCGCCGTTGTCGAACGTTCCCTGGCTGGTGCCGCGGACGCTTGAGGTGCCCCGGGTGTTGAAGCGCAGCACCGCGAGATCGGCAAGCGCCGGCAGCCGCCACGCCGCCTTCCGGAACACGTGACTGTCCATCATCCCGCCATGGGTCGGCAGCGGGTGCAGGCAGACCAGCGTCGCCACCGGGTCCTTCTCCGCGGGCATCGCCAGCTCGCCGACCAGGGTCAGCCCATCGGCGGTGTGCAGCTCGATGTCCTCCCGGCGGGCAGGCAGGATCGCATTGGCCCGGATCGCGTGCGCAGTCACGCCAGCGAGTCTGACACGGATCGTTGAACCTGCCCCCACCAGGGCGTTCGTGCGACGGCCAGCTCCGCACCGCGCCCGGTTCAGGCGAAGTAGTCCGTCAGCGTACGGGCGAGATCCGGTGCGGGGACCCCGTGCCACTCTCCCTTCATCACCCGGTACGTGGCATTCGGCATGGTGTCGGCGACGCCCTTCCCCCAGCCGAGGAGCCGGTCATCGCTGGCCTCACTGTTGATCACCAGGGCCGGTGTGGTGATCGTGGCCAGCCGTTCGGCGGGCAGTGACCTGGTGATCGTGCTGTCGTACTCCAGGGTGTGCGCAAGTGCCTCCAGCGCCGGCCAGGACGGGGACTGCCGCAGCCCGGCGACCATCTCGGCCGGCACGCCGATGCTGGAGTTGAAGTGCTCCACCGCGTCGCCCCGCCGACCGGCAGCGACCAGTGCGGCCACCTCGGCCCCCAGGCCCGGCTCGTCCGGGTCGGGCTCGCCGGGCTGCCACGGCGGCTCCAACAGCCCCAGCTTCGTCACGTTGAGCCCCTCGGCGGCGGCCAGCAGCGCCAGTACGGCTCCGGAGGAGAAGCCGTACAGGTACGCCGAGCCACCCGCGGCCCCGATCAGCGCTGCCAGGTCCTCGACCTCGCGCCGCACCGCGTACGGCGTGGTGTCGGTGCTCTCGCCCCGGCCCCGGCGGTCGTACCTGAATACCGTGAAGTACGGCGTCAGCAAGGCACCGAGCTCAGCCGATGGGCCGAATCCCCGGAAGCACTGGGCGGCGTCGACCAGTATCAACGCCGGCCCGGTACCCGCCCGCTCGTACCCGATGGACGTACCGTCGGCGGAGCGCACCGCATCCGAAGTCATGGGACTCCCCTCCCGCGTGTCGACCTTCTCGAAGAGGTAGACCGCCGGGACCGCGAGAACTCATCGCGGCCGTCACCAGGGGCGTTGGCCGCCGCCACGGGCCCGCGGCACGCGCGGCTCCCGCCGCTGCCGGGCCTGCCAGCACGGGCGGTGCCAGTGCCGCCGACGCTCCACACCGCCATCGTCGGCTGGCCAGCACACCAGGTGCGGCATCGACGACGGGATCTCCTGGTCACAGCCGGGACATCGGTACTGCTTACCGCCGGTGCGGTCACCCCCGCCGGGGACACTGCGTACCACCCAGTCGCCGTCCTGCCAGGACTCGACGGTCTCCCCCGTCACCCGGGGCCGCTCCTGGCCGCCGGTCGACGGCACACGGCGGTTACGGCGGGGGCTCACATCGACGAGGGTACGCAGCCGGGTACACCGAGGCGCTGGACGCCGCCGGGCTGCCGTACGACCCGGCCCTGGTAGGCGCCGGGCGTAACTGGTACCGCGACACCGGCTACCAGGTGGCGAGCGAGCCGCTGCTGGCCGCGGTCGGTGGTGAACAGCAGCGGCAGGAGATCCTCACCATGCCGTGTGACCTGGTGGTACGAGACTGCTGCGGCGCCGCCCGGTAAACCGCTTGCCGGCGGCGCCCCGCCCGGATCAGGCTGGCCGGTATGGATACCCGGGACGTCCTCGACTACTACCGCGGCAGGGATGAGGGAGCACGCCTGACCTCGGCACCAGACGGCAGGCTGGAGCTGGTGCGCACCAGGGAGCTGCTGGAACGGCTACTGCCCGCGGTGCCCGCGACCGTCCTGGATGTGGGAGGCGGCACCGGGGTGTACGCGGGCTGGCTCGCCTCACTCGGGCACCGGGTGCACGTGATCGACGTGGTGCCGGAGCACGTCGATCAGGCGGCAGCGCTTCCTGGAGTGATCGCCGAGGTGGGCGACGCCCGGGATCTCGGCGCCGCGGAGGACAGCGTGGACGCCGTACTGCTGCTGGGTCCGCTGTACCACCTGACCCAACGTTCCGACCGGGTGCGCGCCTTGGCGGAGGCCCGCAGGGTCACCCGGTCGGGTGGGCTCGTCGCCGGCGCCGCGATCAGCCGGTACGCCGCGCTCCTGGAGATGATCCGGCTCGGAAAGTTGGATGACGAGCGGCTGGCCCTGATCGAACACACCATCCGGACCGGCGAGCACAACGCCCGGGTCGGGTTCATGGCGACCCACTTCCACACCGGACCTGAGCTGGTGGCCGAGTACGCCGATGCCGGCCTGCCTGGCGCCGACGTGTACGGCATCGAAGGCCCGGGCTGGACCACCGCCGCCGCCAGTGCCCACGCCACCGGCGCGGTCGGCGCGACCCGCGGCACATCGGCCGGCTCAGCAAACGCGGTGTACGACAGCGCCCTACGGGCGGCCCGCGCGGTGGAACGCGACCCGGCGATGCACCCGTTCAACTCGCACCTGCTGGTCGCGGCCCGGGTCCCCCGGGCAACCTGACCGCCCACCCGGAACCACGACCGCCAGCCGCACCAGCGATTCAGCCGCACCAGCCGCTCAGTGGACCAGAATCATGACGCGCGCCGCGGTGCGTCTCATGATTCGGGTCCACCGTCGACCCGGGCTGCGCTCAGCGGTGGTAGTCGCGGAATCCGCGTTTCGTCTTGCGGCCAAGGTAGCCGGCGGTCACCAGGTGTTCCAGCAGCGGCGCGGGGGCGAACCCGGGCTCCCGGAACTCCAGGTAGAGCTGGTGCTGGATGGCGAGCGAGACGTCCAGGCCGACCACGTCGAGCAGCTCGAACGGCCCCATCGGGTAGCCGCAGCCTTCCTTCATCGCGTAGTCGATGTCGTCGGCGGTGGCGTAGCTCGCCTCCAGCATCTTCACAGCGTCATTGAGGTACGGGAACAGCAGCGCGTTGACGATGAAGCCGGAACGGTCGGCGCAGCGTACCGGGTGCCGGTCGAGCGCCTCGCACACCGTACGGACAGCCGCCACGGTCTCGTCCGAGGTCTGGATCGTGTTCACCACCTCGACCAGCTTCATCACCGGTGCGGGGTTGAAGAAGTGCAGGCCGACCACACGTTCCGGGCGGTGGGTGGCGACCGCGCATTCCACCACCGGAAGGCTGGACGTGGTGGTGGCGAGGATCGCGTCCGGCTTGCAGATCTCGTCGAGGTTGGCGAACAGCGCCTTCTTGACGGTCAACTCCTCGACCACGGCCTCGATCACCAGGTCCATGCCGGCGAGGTCGTCCAGTTTGGTGCTGCCGGAGATCCGGGACAGCGCGGCGTCGCGGTCGGCATCGGCGAGTTTGCCGCGCTGCACGGCTTTCTCCAACGAGGCTTCGACGGTGGTACGCACCTTCGCGCTCTTCTCTTCGCCCCGGGTCACGTACACCACGTCGAAGCCGGCCCTGGCGAACACCTCGATGATCCCGGTGGCCATGATGCCGGAGCCGACCACACCGACCTGGGTCACCGGACGGTCCACGCTCGCCGGCTCCTCGGTCGGGGTGTGCGTGTCCGGGACCACCACAGGCGAGCTGGGCTTCTCGTACGTGTAGAACCCGCGGCCGCTCTTGCGACCCAGCAGCCCGGCCGTGACCATCTGCTTGATCAACGGCACCGGGGCGTGGCGCCGGTCCCGACCCCCTCGCCGGTACATGGTGTCGAGGATCTCGTACGCGGTGTCCAGGCCGATCAGGTCCATCAGCTTGAGCGGCCCCATCGGCAGGCCGCAGCCGTACCGCATCGCGGCGTCGATGTCCTCGCGGCTGGCGTAGCGCGACTCGTACATCGACACCGCGTGGTTGAGGTAGCCGAAGAGCAGCGCGTTGGCGATGAACCCGGCGCGGTCGTTGATGGTGACGTCGACCTTGCCGAGTCGGGTGCACAGCGCCTCGATGTCGTCGACCACCTCGTCCTCGGTGACCACCGTACGGATCACCTCGACCAGCTTCATGATCGGCGCCGGGTTGAAGAAGTGCATGCCGACGACCCGTGCGGGCCGGTGGGTGGCGACGGAGATCTCGGTGACCGACAGCGAGCTGGTGTTGGTGGCGAGGATCGCCTCCGGCTTGGCGACCTTGTCCAGCTCGGCGAAAATCTTCTGCTTCAGGTCAAGGTGCTCGGGCACCGCCTCGACCACCAGGTCGGCGTCGGCCAGGTCGCTCAGCGAGGTGGCGAACCGTACGTGGTCCAGCAGGGCCTGCTTGTCCTCGGCGGCGAGCTTGCCCTTGGCGACGGCGCGTTCCAGGGACCCGTCCAGGGTCTTGCGACCCTTCTCCACGGCCGCCGGATCGACCTCGACGGCCACCACGTCGACGCCGTTGCGGGCGAACACCTCCACGATCCCGGCGCCCATGGTGCCCAGACCCACTACGCCGACCGTGTTGAACTCCCGTGCGGACTGACCCACCGCCGTACCTCCTAGAGCGAACGCCTCTGCGGGGAGTCTGCCATGCGTGAGCGCGATGTGACTGGGCAGTAGCTCACACGCCGGAAGACTGATTGGAAACCGTCCGGCGCGGGTAGCCGCAGCTCGGAGGTGATGCCGCCGTGGCTGGCATCGAACTACGCAGTACGGCCTTCAACGACAACACAGTTATCCCGCACAAATACGCTCATGATGGCCAGAATGTCTCCCCGGCCCTGGAGTGGTCCGGGGTTCCCGACGACGCCACCGAGCTGCTCCTGCTCTGTGAGGACCCGGACGCGCCGAGCGGCACCTTCCTGCACTGGCTGGTGACCGGCATCGACCCCACCACCGGGGGCGTCGCCGAGGGCCGCACTCCGCAGGGTGGACGGGAGTGGCCGAACGACTTCGGCGAGACCGGCTATGGCGGACCGCAGCCGCCGCGCGGCGACCCGCCGCACCGCTACTTCTTCCGGCTGTACGCACTGCCCGAACCGCCGCGCCTGGGACCCCGGCCAAGCGCCGAGGACCTCCATGCGGCGGTCGACGGCACGGCACTGGCCAGCGGAAACACCGTCGGCCTGTACCAGCGGTGACGTGGCGCGTCAGGCCTGCTTGTCGACGGAGGCGACGCCGCACCTCAAGCACCGAGCCCGTAGCACCTTACGTGCTACGGTAGTCGCATGAGTGCTACCGAGCGCCATGTGATTGGCATCCGCGAGCTGCGCCAGAACGCCAGCAAGTACATCGCCATGGTGGAGCAGGGAACCGATGTCTACATCGCGCGAAGAGGAGACATCGTGGCCCAGATGATCCCGTTCCACAAGAAGCAGGACCCGCTCCAAGACCTGTACGACTCCGGCCTGCTTCGGCCGGCGGAGCATCCCGGCAGCGTGCTCGACATCGTGCCTGTCAAGCCCACCAGCGGAATCTCGGCCACCGAAATGCTGCTCCAGATGCGAGGAGAGGAGCGGTTTTGATCTTTCTCGACTCCTCGGCGATCATCAAGCTCGTTCTGCGGGAGGAGGAATCGGAGGCGCTTCACGCCTACCTCGCCGAGCGGGCTGACCGGACGCAGGTCACCAGCGACGTCGCGATGGTGGAGGTTCCGCGAGCGGTGGCCCGCAGTCAGCCACTCGGCCTGGTCACCGCACACCAGACCCTCGCCCGCATGAAGAAGGTGCCGGTGGACCCGTCGGTGCTGATGTCTGCCGCGAGTCTGCCGCCACTGCTGCTCCGGTCGTTGGACGCGATCCACCTGGCGTCGGCGCTCGCGGTGATGCGGCACCTCACCGCATTCGTGTCGTACGACAAGCGGCTGATCGAAGCAGCCCGGCATCACGACCTACCAGCCGAGATGCCCACCTAACTCTGCTGGTAGTTGACGGCGGCGAGGCGGCAGCGGGCGTCCAGGAAGACGTAGTGGGCGCCTTCTCCCCACTGGTCGTAGTCGCCACCGTGGAGCAGCGCGACGAACGCCATCGGCACTCCGCAGGACGGGCAGTGCGGATAGTCGGCGCCCTGCACCCAGTCCGGATGACCGCCCAACGTGGAGCCACCGGCCGCCCAGGCGTCGGCCTGGTACGGCGTCGCCCGCGCCCCCCCGACGGACAGCCATCCGGACGGCATCGCCCAGTCGCCGTCGTCGACGTAGTCGGGAGCCTTGGTGTGCGGCGACCAGCGCACCGCCCCGTCCGGGGTCACCTCGCAGAACACCGTGCCGTAGCAGGCACAGCGGTAGCAGGTCACCACCCGCAACCGGCCCCGCCACCCGGTGTGGGCAAGCGCCGCGTCCACCCTCGGCTCGGACGTCTCGATGTTCAGCGCCGACCACAGCCCGTTGCCGCACTGTGGACAGTTGGACGCGGCCGGGCCACCCGAGATCGGATCGTCCTTGGGGCGGCTCGGGTTCAGCGCGTACGCCCGCTGCGAGCAGAGCTTGCGCCGTCCGTCGGAGGCGAGAGTCCAGCCTCCTTCGGTGGTGTACTCCCCCACCGGGGCGCCCAGCGCGTCAGCGTGTTGCGGCGACTGGACCCGCCACCGCCGGAACGCCGACTCGGCGATCGCGCCGCCGGACTGGGCGACCGCGCGCAGCAACAGGTCGAGTTCCTCGGCCGGCGCCCCGGCGTCCACCCGCTCCACCAGATCCCGTTGCACGTCGCCACTGGATGCCCGGTACAGCTCGGACGGCGAGAGCACCCCGGCCTTCAGCAGCGCATGCAGGTACGGGGTGAGCACCGTCGGGTCTCGCCTGCCGGTCGCTACGAGTCGGTACAACGCTCTGCCGTCCGGTGGCGATGATGCGCAGACCCGCCGCACCAACTCCTCAACCGTCACGGCTGACACCTCCCGGTGGTGTGGTTCCGACCCCGTGGGCTCACCAGCGGCTGCGTCACGCTGGGGCCCTGGATGCGCAGCATCCCATATGGACCACTCATCGGGCACGACCGGGGAGGCCTGGGGGATCAGGCCGCAACGGACAAATCGCACTGTGTGACCGGCACCCCGAGACAGGGCTCCAGCTACTGGTTACCCGCGGGTAGCCGACTGCCTAGACTAAGGGTCCCCGCCGTACCCGGGCGTCCGCCACAGAGGAGACAACCGTGACCGCTGCCGCCCGTACCCCCGGAGTTCCCGCGGTCACCGACGGTGAGCTGCTCTCCAGCAACCCGGTGACCGGCGAAGAGGTGGCGCGGTTCGCCGTGCCGACGCCGGAGCAGGTGCGATCGACGGTCGCCAAGGCCCGGCAGGCCGCGGCCTGGTGGGCCGACCTCGGGTTCACCGAACGCCGCCGCAGGCTGCTCGGCTGGAACTCGGTGATCGCGAAGCGGATGCCGGAGCTCGCCCGGTTGATGCACTCCGAGACCGGTAAGCCGGTCGGGGACGGGCTGCTGGAGGTCGCGAACACCACCGAGCACCTCGCCTGGGCCGCCCGCGCCGCCCGCCGTACCCTCGGCCCCCGCCGGGTACGCGGCAGCCTGCTCAGCCCCGAGTACGCCGGCCTGCTGGAATACCAGCCGTACGGCGTGGTGGGTGTGATCGGCCCCTGGAACTACCCGGTCTTCACCCCGATGGGGTCGATCGGGTACGCGCTGGCCGCCGGCAACGCGATCGTGTTCAAGCCGAGCGAGTACAGCCCCGCCGTCGGGCAGTGGCTGGCGGACTCGTTCACCGAGGTGGTGCCCGAGGCGCCGGTGTTCTCCGTGGTGCACGGTCTCGGCGAGGTGGGCGCGGCGCTGACGACGTCCGGTGTCGACAAGGTCGCGTTCACCGGGTCGACCGCCACCGGAAAGAAGGTGATGGCGGCCTGCGCCGGGAACCTGACTCCGGTCGTGGTGGAGTGCGGCGGCAAGGACGTCATGATCGTCGACGACGACGCCGACCTCGACGCCGCCGCGGATGCCGCGATCTGGGGTGGCATGGCCAACGCCGGACAGACCTGCGTCGGGATCGAGCGGGTGTACGCCGTCGACCCGGTCTACGACGCCCTGCTCGCCCGGCTGGTGGACCGGGCGGGCCGACTCCAGGTGGGGCCTGGTGAAGACGCCGACATCGGCCCGATCACGATGCCCGACCAGATCGACGTGATCCGGCGGCACATCGACGACGCGATCACCCGGGGCGGCACCGCGGTGCTCGGAGGCCCCGAGGCGGTGCGGCCCCCGTACGTGCACCCGACGATCCTGGTGGACGTACCGGAGGACTCGGCGGCCGTACAGGAGGAGACCTTCGGCCCGACACTGACCGTGACCCGGGTGCCCGACGCCGACGAGGCGGTACGCCGCGCCAACGCCACCCGGTACGGTCTCGGCGCGTCCGTGTTCGGCCGGCGCCGCGCGCTCGACCTCGCGAAGCGGGTGCGCTCCGGGATGGCGGCGATCAACTCGGCGATCTCGTTCGCGGCGCTGCCGAGCCTGCCGTTCGGCGGCGTCGGAGACTCCGGGTTCGGCCGGATCCACGGCGAGGACGGGCTGCGCGAGTTCGCCCGCCCCAAGGGGATCGCCCGGCGGCGGATGCGCAGTCTGCTGCCGATCCTCACCTTCGACCGTACGGAGCGGGTGAACCGGCTGGTCAACACGGCGGTACGGATGATCCACGGCCGCCGTTGAGCCAGTGCGCGGCCC